>JANOQR010000160.1:0-15293 GCA_031414935.1 Luteolibacter sp. | reverse complement strand
GTAGGTGAGGGTGCTGTTTTCGATGTCACTGCCTGCGAGGGTGATGGGAAGTGCGGTATCTTCGGCGGTGGTGAGGGTCTGGGCAGCGGCGACCGGGGCATCGTTGACCGGAGTGACGGTGATGGCGATGGTGGCAGGGGCCGAGTCCGTGGTGCCGTCGTTGACGGTGAAGGTGAAGCTATCGGGGCCGCTGGTGTTCGCGTTAGGGGTGTAGGTGAGATCTGGCGCGGTGCCGCTGAGGACGCCGCTGGCGGGTGGGGTGACGAGGGTGTAGGTGAGGGTGCTGTTTTCGATGTCACTGCCTGTGAGGGTGATGGGGAGTGAGGCGTCTTCTGGGGTGGTGAGGTTTTGGGCGACGGCGGTTGGGGCATCGTTGACCGGGGTGACGGTGATGGCGACGGTGGCGGCGGATGAAGTTAGGGTGCCGTCGGTAGCGGTGAAAGTGAAGCTGTCGGAGCCGCTGAAATTTTCTGATGGGGTGTAGGTGAGGTTTGGAAGGGTGCCGGTGAGGCTGCCATTGGTCGGGCCACTGAGGACATTGTAGGTGAGTGGATTGGATTCGCCGTCGGTGGCGGTAAGGGTGATGGCGACGGCGATGTCTTCTGCGGTGGTCACGCTCTGGGAGTCTGCGATAGGAGCAGTATTGAGCGGGATGACGGTGATGATGGTATCGTCGGCGATCGCGGTGGTGGTGGTGAGGAAATTTCCTGCGACATCGGTGATGACGGCTCCGGCATTGATTTGGAGTTGCAGGGTTCCGGCACTGGTAGGCGTGATTTGGACGGTGAGGACGCCGGGGGTGATTTCTGTCACTGAGCCAATACCGAAAGATGCGGTGCCTGCGTTGCCGAAATCGGCGGCGGTGACGGTGGTGTTATCGAGGTCTTCGCTGAAGCTGACGGTGTATGCGACCGAGGTTCCTTCGACGACCGGGCCACCGCCGACGTTGTCGAGAAAACTGCTGCCAGCCAGGGTTGGTGGGGTGGTGTCCACGGTGAGGTAGCCGTTAGCATCGAGGATGATGGTGCCGAATCCAGTGGCGGTGATGGAGGCGAGCTGGGTGGAGGTGAGACTGGTATTGCTAGAGCCAAAGCGGATGGATGAGCCGGGGACGAAGCCGGTGAAATTGAGCGTGCCACCGGTCCAGTCGATGGTGCTGCTGTCGGCAAACGCGAGGGTGGAACTCAGGCCGAGGCTGATGGAGGCCGTGTTGGTGACATCGAGGGCGCCAGTGGCATCGGTGAATCCTGCGCCGACGGAGAGGGTGGCATTTCCGATGGAAACGGCGGTGGTGTTAGGAAGGGCATTAGTCGCGCCGAGTGCGAGAGTGCCGCCAGTGATGGTGGTGGCTCCGGTGTAGGTACTGGGGCCGACGAGGGTCTGGGTGCCGTTGCCGGTTTTGGTGAGGGCGACTTTGGCGGTGGTGCCGTCGGTGATGACGCCGTTGAAGGTTCCAGAGCCGTTGGCATTGCCGACGGTGAGGGTGCTGGTGCCGGTACCGGCGGCGGTATTGGTGATTTTTCGGAGGGTATCGGCAGCGATGTTGCTGGTGTTTTTGCTACCGATGAGGGCGTTGATGGTTTGATTAAAACCTGCGAGGTCGAGGGTGCCGATGTCGAATCCTGCGGTGGTGGTGGTGAGTCCGATGTTGAGGTTGGCGGCAGGGTTGAGGGCGTTGGTAACGCCCAGTTTGAGGATGCCGGTCTGCCAAATGGAGGTCTCGCCGAGGCCGCTACCGCTGACGCCTTTGAGAATGACGGTGCCGGTGCCAGTGGTTTGGGTGGCGTTGTAGATGCTTAGTACGCCGCCGTTGTTGGCGATGGCGTTGTTGATGGTGAGGGACGCAGCGTTGCCAGCGATCAATACGAGGCCAGCGGCGCTGGTGGTCTGACTGATGTTTCCTGAGAAGGTTAAATTTCCAGCACTTGTCCCTAGGCGCATACCGCCTGTGATTCCACTGAGAGTGATATTTCCGCTGAGGGTGTTATTTCCCCCGGTGTTGGAAATGGCGGCAACGTAGCTGTTGGCCTCGGAATTTCCGGAAATGGCGATGTTTTCCGCGAGGGTGATGTTGTTGCTGATTCTGAGCTGGGCGCCATTAGTTGAACCCGTGGCGGCGATGGTGGTATTTCCGGCAGCGGTGCCGAGTGAGGCGGCATTGGAAATGGCGACAGGCCCGGCGCTGATGGCGGTGACGCCGTTGTAGGTATTCGCGGCGGAGAGGGTGAGTAGGCCGTTGCCGGTTTTGGTGATGCCTGCGGTGCCAGTGCTGCTGCGGATGATGCCGGAAAGGGTGGCGGTGGCGGTTCCTGCGACACCGCCGGAGACTTGGATGGTGCGGTTCGAGCCGTTGAGATCGACTTTGTTTTGGAAGGTGATGGATGAATTGCCTTGGGAAAATTGTGTTTGAAGAACGAGGATCGATGGGTTGAAGAAGCCTGTGGCGTTCACGTTTCCAGCTTCATTTGCGGCTCCCCAAACGGCTTCGTTGGCGATGTTGTTACCGAAGACAAGGTTGGCTCCGATATTTGCGTTCACCGCGAAACCACTGGCTCCGCCGATGATCTGGACCTGACCATTTCCCGCGCCGAGTGGGCGGATGAAATGGTTGCTGTAGTAAGATTCGTGGACGCCTCCGTTTATGGTGAGATTACCTGAGCCGAGGTTGTTATTCGAAGTCATGGTGACACCGGCATTGAGCGTGGTGGCGCCGCTGTAAGTGTGAATTGGGACTTGGCCGCCACCGAGAAGTAGGCGTCCCGAGCCGTTCATGGTGACACCGCCCGCGCCGGAGATGATGCCTGTCGTAGCGGAGGCAAAGGTGGTGGCGCCGTTGCCATCGAAAGTGAGGAGGTTGCCGCCATTATTGATGGGGACGTTGACGGTGAAGGCTCCAGCGGAGTTGTTGGTCCACGTCTGGGCTGCACCGAGGACGATGGGGCTGGCGGAGAGGGAAACTGCGGCAGCGGCGGCAGTTTTGTTGATGCCGCCGTTGAGGGTGAGCGTCTGGCCTGCGGTGCCGATGGTGTAGGTGCCAGTGAAGGCGTTGAAAATGAGGGAATTTGCCGTCGTCGGACTGGCGAGGGTGACTGCGCCGCCTGCGGTGTTCGGGCCGCCGAAAGTGGCGTTCGAGCCAGCGGACCAGGTTTGATTCGCCGCGCCGTCCCACCATTGGTTCGCTCCCAGCCATGCGCCTGCGCCGTTGGTTTGGCCTGCAGTGGTGCCGTTGGCATCCCATGTCAGGCTGAGGACGAGTTCGACGGTGGTGGAAACGGTGGAAGTTTTGTTGGCGGAGTCGGTGACTCGGAGTTGGATGGTATTTAGGCCAGCGATCATGCCCCAGGTGCCGGTGAGGGTAGAGAAATTGATGGCGGCGGGCGTGGCACCCGTGGCGTCGCCGAAGGCGCTGTCGTTATTTAAATCCCACTCGTAGGTGGAAATGGTTTCGTTGTAGGAAGGCAGGGATGCACTGCCGTTGAGTGAAAGCGTCTGGCCGATGAGCACTTTGTAAGGTGCACCTGCGACGGCCAGCGGGTTGGCACGGACGACGGTGAGAGTTTGTGGAACGGAGGTGGCGGCGTTGTAATTTCCATCGCCTGCCTGAGACGCGGTGAGAGTGGTGGTGCCGAGGCCGACGATGCTGACGGTATTTCCTGAAACGGTGGCAACGGCGGTGTTAGTGCTGGCGTAGGAAACGCCGAGGCCGGACGTGGCAGTGGCGGCGAGAACGAAGGGCACGGCGTCATCGAGCACGGGCGCGAGTGAGCCGAAAGTGATGGTTTGTGCGGCTTTTGAAATGGTCAGACTGCTCGACGCGCTACCTGCGTAGCCCGGCTCGGTGATGGTGGCGACGATGGCGTATGTTCCGGCATTGGTCGGCGCGGTGGTGGAACCGGCGTAAGTGACTGAGTGGGCTAGGCCAGATGGAGTCGTAGTGACGGTGATGGGTCTTTCTGCGTTGTTGAAGGTCTGGAGTAAGTTACTCAGGTTGAGGCTGGCGGGGATGGGATTGACGGTGAGCGAGACGCCACGGGTGGTGTCGCCATTGCCGTTGGTGGTGTTCGTGAAAGTGACAGTGTCGGCGTAGTTTCCGATGGCGAGAAGGTCAGCAGCGGTATTGATAGAGGCGGTGACAATGGTCGAGGCCCCGGCGGCGAGGGTGCCGTTGGTGGCGCTGAGATTTACCCAACTGGCGACGTTTGCAGCGGTCCAGTCGATGGAGGTGCTTCCGATGTTGTTAAGCGTGTATTGCTGGGTGGCGGGCGTGAAAGGGCCGCCGAAACCGCCAGATGGGCTGAAATTTCCTGCGGGCGTGACGGCCAGCGTGCCGAGCGGGACGCCGATGCCGGTGAGGGAAATATCGAAGGGATTTTCGTTCGCATCGCTGCTGGCGAGGTGAACTGCAGCGGTGCGGTTGCCCAAAGCGGCCGGGGTGAAAGTGACATCAAAGGTCGTGCTGGCTCCGGGCGCAAGCGTGGTGGCGGCGAGGCTGCCGAGTGTAAAATCTGCGCTGTGGCTGCCATCTTTGGTGAGGGCAAGGCCAGTGAGAGACGCAGTGCCGAGATTTTTCACCGTGAAAGTGACGGGCGAAGATGCGCTGCCCAGATTGATCGCACCGCAGTCGATGCTGGCCGTGCCATCGACCAAATCGGTGTTGATTGGATACTCGACGGCGATTTCTGGAAAAAGGCTGGAGGTGAAAACCACCTGATCGACCCACGCGGTGTCGGCCCCGGTGTCCACGCTGCTGTCCTTGGAATAGGTCCATTTCACCGTCTGACTGCCAGCGGGGATGGTCACGGTTTTCTGGATCCAGTCCACTTCACCGGAGATTTTCGCCAAGTCGCCCGTTTGCTCGACGTTGTTGATGTAAAATCGGAGGTAGTCGTAGCCGCCTTCTGAGGAAACTTTCCACCAGTAGGTCATGGTGCCCGGCCCGGTGAGGGTGGCTTCCATGGTGCTGGACTGGCTGTGGGTGATGTCGCCGTTTTGGGCGGCGTCGATGCCATCATGGGTGGTGGTGCCTTGGGCAAACCAGTTGGCGTTTCCGCTGCTAGTCCATGTCAGGCCGGGGGTGTCCAATGCGTCCGCGATGGTGGGCTGGGGAATGATGGAGAAGTTCGTATTGCTGGAATCCAAGTAAGCCGCGTTATCCAAGCTGGTGATGCGGACGCTGTAGTCATTTCCAGACGAAAGACCTGAGGAAACCGTCCATGTATATGAGCCGTCGTTTGCTTCATTGGCGGAGAGCGCGGAATGGAGCAAGCCGCCTTTGAAGAGATCGATCTTCACGTTACCCGTGATGTTCGCGCCCCAAGCGATGGTCTGGGTGGAGCCGAGGTAAATGGACTCGCCGCCGTTCGGGAAGTTCACCTGGATGGTGTTGGCCGGGAGTCCGAATTGGACGTTCATATTCGCGCCTGCGGAACTCTGCACAGAGACGCGGATGCCGGAGTTGCTGCCACTCCACCACTTCGCGTCGGGCGTGGTGATGTCGCTGAAGTTGGGATAAGTGCTGTCGAAGGCGTCCGCCGTGTCTCCGCCGTCGCGGTTCATTTCGAGATCAAAGAGCCCATCGGCCTGTTCGAGGGACACTTCGTAGTGCTGGCTCGCAGTCATGTGCTGGTTTTCATTTCCATTGACGGTCTCGTCGATGTGCCAGATCAGGATGCCTTTGTCCGGGACGTACTGCGCCCATGGATCACCGGTGCCACGGTTTTCTACCAGAAAATACTCGGTGGCGGTGCCGGGTTTGCGGATGCGATAGCCTTCGTTGTTGGTGGTGGCGAGGGAGTCAGTCAAGAAATCGGAGGTGGTGATGTCCACGACGTTGCTCCAGCCGACTACATCCTTGAAGTAGCCGTTGATCGGCCCCGGGGTTTTGCCGCCGTTGAGGTGGTTGCCGCCGCCCATGAGGCAATGGTTGCCAACACCTCTGGATGCGCCGTCGTTTCCGTAGTCGTAAAGATCGGGATATTTCAGGAGGAGGTGGCCGTTTTCATGGCAAAATGTGCCGATGGGGACGTTCGCATTCGCCGCGTTGGTGATTTGGTAGTCGTAGATATAAATGGGATTTTGTGCGGTGCCGCAGTTGACCTGAGGCGATAAGGCCCAGCGGTGCGGCCAGAGTCCGTCCGGCCAGACGCCCGAGGTGGCTCCCGCGAAAAGCACGTTGGTGGCGACGACGCGGTTGCTGCCATCGCGAGTGAGTCCGGTGAAATTAAAGCCCTGCGCCTTGAGGATGGTGATGGCGTCATTGAGGACGAGGCGTCCGGTCAGGCCACCGTCGCGAAGGGTGGCGTTGGCGGGATAATCGGACCAGTTGTAATAAGCACGCGGCTGGGGCAACGTGACGATTTCTGTGACGACTTGGGTGTAATCGGTCTGATTGAGGGATTGGGCGAGGAAGTAATCGCGCACCGAGCCACTGTTGCCGCCGCCAGTGTAGCCGATCTGGTTGCAGTAGTTCTCCATGTTTACCTTCGTCGTTGGGAAATTCGTCGGGTCAACCGCCGGGGTGGTAGCAGGATCATCCGGGAACTGAACGAGGATGGTGAGGCCGACGTATGCGCCTGTGACGGGGGCGAAAGCGGAGCTGGACGACTGACTACCACCATCGTTCTGGGGACCGGGTTCTGCGGGTTCGATGCCCTTGCGCTGGCGGGATGCCTTGACGCGCTTGGCCCAGTTTTCGCGTTCGTTGGGCGCGAGTTTTTCATAACGCTCTTGCCAGATGGCGCGTCTGGAATCCACCGCAAGGTCGAGTCTTTTAGCGAGACCGGGAGGCACCTTGCCATTCGCCTTCACCCCGCCTGGAACAAGTTTTTTGCCGTTGGGTGAAACTTTGGCATACTCGTAGGCTTTCGTAGCCGAATTATAAACCACGGTGTAGCCATCAACGGTCTCAGTGCGGGCGTAGAATAAATCCCCAAAAACGCGGAGGGACAGTTTGGTGCCATCCGGCTGCGTCCAGTCGATTTCCATTCCCCCCGTGTTATAGAGGCAGGCGTTGAGCCCAGATGTCGTAAACGCGATCGTGCACAGAATCTGGAGAAGCAGGCGGAATTTGGTGAAGAAAGGGAACATGGCAGTCAAAGTGGGTTTTTTTGAGGGTTGGATTCTGGGCCGGACTTTTTAAGGTGATCCAGTAAAGATGCAGTCGGAGTTACAGTGCTGGGTGATAGAAGGGAAGGATGATTTTCGTGAGCCATCGTTCCCCCTGCCACTTCATCGCGATTTCCACCGGCTGGTCCTCTGTGGAGAGGGAAATTCAGCAAATTTCGTCCACAAAGATGATGCGCCAGCCGCCTGAGTGACAGAAGTGAGAAACAAGGGTTTGTCGTTGGTTTTTTGAGCGTTACGCTTCACATCGCATCCACGTTTCGGGACGTAATCGCAAGCAAATCCTCAAAAACTTGGTTTGGTGCCTATCCCTTGTTTTGGGCAAGTTTTCATTCGGCTCCAGAAGTTCAACTTTGATCTTTCGCCGCCAAATCCGAAGTTTGCTGATCTCAAAAAAACCTGTTTCCCCCTCAAGCACGCGGGGAATTTCCATGAGGATTCAAGCATCGGGCGAAATTTCCCGGAAACTGAGATTCGTGCGAAAAAAACCTTGCGCGGGCCGGAGGGGCGTGGTGTTCTCCCCGCCCGTCCACAAGGGCGGCCTAACTTTTATTCCCATCCGGCCATGGCCTACGCAGTGATCAAAACCGGCGGTAAACAATACCGCATCCAAGAAGGCGACAAATTTGATGTCGAGAAACTCGATGCCGAAGTTGATTCGGAAATCAAATTCGACGTGCTGCTTGTCGGCGAGGGCGACTCCGTGAAAATCGGTGCCCCACTCGTCGCAGGTGCTTCCGTCACCGCCAAGGTGGTCAGCCAATTTCGCGGCCCCAAGGGCGTCGCGTTCAAGTTCAAGCGCCGCAAAGGCTTCCACAAGACCATCGGCTTCCGCCGGGCAATGACCAAGTTGGAGATCACCTCCATCGCAGGCTAATTTTTAACCACTCACTCACATACTTCCATGGCCCATAAAAAAGGACAAGGCTCCGTCAAGAACGGTCGCGACTCACGCAGCAAGCGCCTCGGCGTGAAAAAATTCGGCAGCCAAGCTGTCATCGCTGGCAATATCATCATCCGCCAGCGCGGCACCAAAGTGCATCCAGGCCTTGGCGTCGGTTGCGGCAGAGATCACACGCTCTTCGCCCTCGTCGATGGTCGCGTTTTCTTCGACAAAGAAGGTCGCCGCGTGAACGTCGTGCAAGCGACTGCCGCCGCTAACTGAGCGAACTGAATTTCCAAAAAAGCCGCATCCTGCCTAGGATGCGGCTTTTTCGTATCCTTCCGATCCACGCTTCCATGCATGGAAATCAAGGCTAGCCTCGCGCACCGATGATCGGCTACCGCAGTTTATTTCTCTGCCTGCTAACGCTGTTAGTCAGTCTCGCTTCGTGTCGCCGCACGATCAAGGCACCGAAAGCGGTGGCCATCAGAGAAGATGGGGCAGTGGTTTTGAATCTAATGAGTTTCAACATCCGCTACGAAAATTCAGAAGATTTGCACTCCCGCTCGTGGCCGCAACGTGTGACGGGAGCGGTGAAAATGATTCGCCGCGAGAATCCCGACATCATCGGCGTGCAGGAAGCGATGCACGGCCAAGTCGCAGACCTCTGGGCATCGCTATCGGACTACAGTTTCCACGGCGTCGGTCGTGACGATGGAGCACGCACGGGAGAGTACTCCGGGATTTTCTATCGGAAGGATAGATTCCGCGCAGACCCCAGTGAGCAAGGCACCTTCTGGCTTTCTGATACGCCCGAGATCCCCGGCTCACGCACCTGGGGAAATGAGATTCCTCGCGTGACGACATGGCTGCGCCTCACCGACCTCGCGACGATGCGCGGTTTTTACGTCTTCAACACGCACTGGGACCACCGCAATCAAACGTCGCGTGAACATGCTGCTTTGCTGATCGCTCGAAGAATCGACGGACGAAAGCACGCAGAAGAACCCGTAGCCTTGATCGGAGATTTTAACTCCACCGAGTCCAACCCCGGCATCATCTATCTCACTGGCCATCGCTCTACTCTCGTCGGCAAACAGGAAATGTGGCCCAGCGGGTTAGTCGATGCCTATCAGTCACTTTGGCCCAAAGAAAAAAGCCGCCGCACTTTGCATTTTTGGACCGACAGCCGGGATGGAAATCTCAAGGTCGATCACATCCTAGTCAGTCACGGCGCGAAGATCGAAAACGCGGACATTATTTCCACGGACAAGCCGATGGTGTCAGACCATTTTCCTGTCACGGCGCGGGTGGTGTTTCCCGTAAAGAAGTGACGCGCGGTGTCGGACGTATTCCGAAAGCGTATCCAGCCAGTGACGCGGCGCATGACCGAGGACTTCGGCTAAGCGAGTGGTCGTCATCGCACTGTGACGCGGGCGGGCGGCAAGGAACGATTTCATCTCGGATAGTTTTTGTGATGTGACCTTCGGCTCAGTTTCTAGCAGTCCTAGATCCGCCATTTCACGAACTACCGCGACGGCCATATCGTGCCAGCTCACAGGATCGCCCGAATTACAGGCATGAACGATACCCGTGGTTTTATTTTTAATCAGCCGCACCACCCACGCCGCGAGATCTGTCGTCAGCGTAGGTAGGGAAAATTTATCGGAGATGGCGGCCAGTGGTTTACCCGCCAGTGCGTCGTCGAACACGCGATCCACAAATGACCACTTTTCCGGCCCGAACACCCAAGAAACGCGGACCACGCTATTTCCAGGAAACGCCAAAACAGCCCGCTCTCCAGCGAGCTTACTGCGCCCGTAGACACTCAGCGGCTCGGCAATTTCATCTTCCGCGATGAGTCCCGGAGAGTCGCCCCCGAAAACATAATCCGTGCTGAAATGAATCACCCGCACCCCTCGCCGCGCTGCCCAATCCGTGATTTCTGCGGGTGCTTCCGCGTTCACCCGCATCGCCAACGCCGGGTCATTCTCGCAATCCTCCAGAGAGGTGATCGCCGCTGGATTCAGAAAAACATCGCACTCCAGTTTTTCCAAAGCCGCCGTGAGAGACTCCCGCCGTGCTAAATCACACTGACTGCGTGGCAACGAAGTCACCTCGTATTTTCCCGCAAGATGCTTCGCCAATGCCGCGCCCACCCGGCCAGTTGTCCCTGTCACCGAGACGCGCATGATTCCGGGCGGTTAGAAAATCAAATCAAGCCCTGCTCCCGGAGTTCATCCTCCACGCTGCCGTAGTCCGGCGCGACGATTCCCGCGTCGCGGATGCGTTGGATATTTCTCCTCACGCCCACCTTGCTGCGGGGGCCAGTCACCAGCCCCGTCACGCCACCGACCACGAAGGGCAGTAGCGCGATCACGCCGAGAGCTCCGAGTGCGAGACCGACTCCTCTGCGTGCGCCTGGGTGCATCGCGTCTCCCAGTAGCAAGCCTGCCGCCGCGCCTAACAACGCAGGAGCGGTGAGTGCCGTTGTTTCAATCCATGCCGGGGTCGTGTCTGAAAACTCGTCTGCCATGAGCGGAAACTAAAACTTCCTTCCCCCTAACGACAACACTGGAAAATAGAAATGTTGCAGATTCCCGCTTTTCCACTCGGAGCTTCCCCGCAAGACTCCGGCCTCATGCCCGCCCTCGAAAACACTTACGCCCTCATCCTCGCCGGCGGTTCCGGCACCCGCTTTTGGCCCCTGAGCCGCAATGCCAAGCCGAAACAACTCCTAGATCTCCTCGGCTCCGGCACGCTGCTCCAGCAGACCATCGAACGACTCGAAGGACTCGTCCCCCGCGAAAATATTCTCATCCTCACCAACGCGCTCCAGTTCGATGCCGTGCGTGCCATCGCCACTATGCTGCCGCCGGAAAATATCTTTGCAGAGCCAGCCAAGCGCGACACCGCGCCCGCCGTCGCCCTCGGCATCGGCCTCATCGCCGCGCGAAATCCCCACGCCGTGATGATGGTCCTGCCGTCCGATCAACTCATTCAAGACACCGCCGCCTACCAAACTGTCATGCGAGATGCCCTTGCTGCCGCAGAAAAATCTAACGGGCTAGTCACCATCGGTATTCGGCCCACGTGGCCCTGCCCATCTTACGGCTACATCGAGCGCGGCGAATCCGCTGCCATCGATGGCCTCGTCTGTCACTACCCGCCCGTGGAAGTCACTCGCTTCCGCGAAAAGCCCGACACCCAGCTTGCCGAGCAATTTATCGCTCAGGGAAATTTCACCTGGAACGCTGGCATGTTCGTCTGGTCGCTGCCCGTCGTCATCGAACAACTCGCCACTCATGCTCCGCAGTTAGAAAAATTCATTTCCGAACTCCGCCACTCCACCGACATCCCCGCCACCGTCGCCGCCCAGTTCCCCAAGCTCACTCCCATTTCCATCGACTACGCCCTGATGGAAAACGCCCACCGCGTCTTAAACATCGAGGCCACCTTCGACTGGGACGACGTCGGCTCATGGATTTCCATCGCCAAATACCTCGAAAAAGACACCGATGAAAACCGAACCAACGAAGCCATCTCTCAGATCGACTCGGAAAATAACATCATCTTCAACGCCCGCCCCGGCACGCGCATCGCATTGTTAGGTGTGAACGACCTCATCATCGTCCAAACGGGCGACGCCCTCCTCATCGCCAACCGCCACCAAGCAGACGCCATCAAAAAACTCACCGACATCCTCCCACCTGAGCTGCTTTGAAGAGAGTTGAGAGTTGATGGAAAGAAAAAGACTTCATCTCTGCTCTCATGGGAGGTGTCCGTTTCTTTCCTATAACTTTTAACAAATAACTCTTAACGACTCCCCTCCCATCAACTCTCAACTCACAACTTCCCCCCACCCCGCCCTCGGGATCGACTACGGTGACGCCCGCATCGGCATCGCCGCCACGGACGACTTTGGCATCCTCGCCCACCCCGTCGAAACCATCACCACCGACAAGACTGATCCCATCGAGCGTATTGCTCTGTTAGCCAGCCTGCGGAAAATCCGCACCCTCGTCATCGGCCTACCCATCCGCATGGATGGCAGCGAAGGAAGCTCCGCCGCCAAAGTCCGCGCCTTCGCCGCAAAAATCCAAAACCGACTCCCGACCATTCCCCTCATTTTCGTCGATGAAACTCTAACCACCGCCACCGCCGCCGCCAAACTCCATCAAGCCGGTCGCAACGCCAAAAGCCAAAAGTCCATCATCGACCAAGCCGCCGCCGTCGAGATTCTTAATGCTTGGATGGGAGATTAACACCGTTGCCTAACAAACGGAATGCCATGATCGACGGACGAGAAATTAGAATCCGAACAATCCACGAGGCTCACGAAACGTGGCTTTGCCTCGAAGGTACCATCCTCTCTTATCAAGAGCGACACTGGACACAATGTGGGATCGTCAGCATTCCCATCGAGTTGATTCATATAGTCGAAGGCAAGCGATTCAACGGCAGGCGGCTAATCGCAGCATTTCTGTCACTTTTACTTGGATTCGCGGCCGCAGGAATTTCCCTGTGGCTTCTGTCGCTTGTTTCTAATTCTGAAATTCGAGAGCAATACTGGGGGGTGATTTTTGGTTCCTGCGTTTTATGTGGTTTGGTCTGTTTTGTCGTTTTTCTGATCCGATTTTTCATCCGTCAATCAACGATCACTCTTTGCATCGCACCTGAAAACAATGAGATCGACTTCTGGGTGCAGCGTAGAAATTCCGCAGATATTTATTTCCTCGTCCAAGCCCTCCAGCGTCGCAAAACGATGGTGAGCGAACTGATTGAGGAACCTATCATTCACCCTGTCCTTGAGGTGTTAGTTCATCCATGGAAACAGACGGCATGGCTTGTTTTTCTATTCTCAATTCCGGCGATGATTTTTGAAATCAAGTGGATGTTTTTGTTCGGATTGATTCCGCTTTTCTTGCACGGGTGCTTTTTCTTATCAAGCAGGACGCAGCCACTAGCGTTCAGAAAGGCCATCAAGCTGATTCTAAAAGGTGATAGGCATGGTGCCGTCGAAGCTGCATCGAAAACAATCGGAAATTATCCCGATTTTCTTCCTGCTAGGTTATTAAAGATCCAACTCCTAACCGGGCTAGAGAAATTTGAGGAAGCTCAGGCAGTTCTTGAGGACGCGGGCAGGCTTTTTGACTGGGAAACCGAAGAACAAATTCGCGACGAGATAAGAACCATGAGCAGGATCTCGCAAAGAAAGAGATGGCGTGAACACATTTGAGAAAGTTCAAGAACTCGCCACTACTCGATCAAACTTTCATCAAATCTGCCTCTTTCGCGACCGCGTGCTCGTCGATTTTCTTGGTGTATTTGTTCGTGAGGTCTTGGACTTCTTTTTCGAAATCCTTCTGACCGTCTTCGGTGATGACGTTGTCGGTCTTCATTTTTTTCGCGGCGTCCATGCCGTCTTTGCGGGCGGCGCGGAGGCGGACTTTGGCTTCTTCGGCGAGTTGCTTGATCATTTTCACCATGTCCCGGCGGCGTTCTTCGGATAGCTCAGGGATGGGGACGCGGATGGAGCGGTCTGCAGCGGCGGGGTTGAGGCCGAGTTTGCATTCGCGGATGGCGCGCTCGATGTCTCGAGTGGTCGCGGGATCAAAGGGTTGGACGACGAGCATCCGCGGTTCGGGCGAGTTGATGATGGCGAGGCTTTTGAGTTTGGAAACTGCGCCGTAGGCATGGACGAGCACGTCGAGGTTTTCGATCAACGCAGGGCTGGCTTTGCCGGTTCTCACACCGGCGAACTCGTGGATGAGGTATTCGACGCATTTGTTCATCGCGTCCTCGACTTCAAAAATAGCTTCTTCTGGGTCCATGAGAGGTTAGAGCGGTGGGTTGTGAGCGCGGAGTTTTATTCGCCGTGGACGAGGGTGCCGATGGGCAGGCCGCGAAGGGCGTGGGAGAGATTTCCGTGAGGGCCGAGATCAAAGACGATGATGGGAACGTGGTTGTCCATACAGAGGCTGAAGGCGGTGGCATCCATGACGTTGAGGCGCTTGGCGAGGCACTCTTGGAATGTCACGGTTTCGTAGCGGACGGCCGTGGGATCGGTGCGTGGGTCGGCATTATAGACTCCGTCCACTTGGGTGGCTTTGAGGATGACATCGGCCCCCATTTCGCTGGCGCGGAGGGCGGCGGTGGTGTCGGTGGAGAAAAACGGACTACCTGTGCCAGCGGCGAAGATGACGACGCGGCCTTCGTCGAGTTGGCGCTCGGCTTTGCGGCGGATGAACGTTTCAGCGACGTTTTTCATCTCGATGGCGGATTGCACGATGCAGGGGACGCCGTGGTGTTCGAGCGCACCTTCGAGGGCGAGGGAGTTCATCACCGTAGCTAACATCCCGACGTAATCGGCGGTGGCGCGGTCCATTCCACGGGCTGACGCACTCGCGCCGCGCCAGAAATTTCCCCCACCGACGACGATGCCGAGCTGGAGCCCACCTTGCACGGCTTCGCGGATTTCGAGGGCGATGCGGTCCACGATCTCGGGCGAAATGTTGTCTCGCGAGCCCGGACCGCGCAGTGCTTCCCCGCTGAGTTTGAGAATGGCGCGCTTGAAGGGTCGTGGGTCTTTGGGTCGGTCTGGCATGCGTGATTGGGGGCTGACGGATAAAAGCGGAATCCCCCGGTGCTTGAAAAGGGAAAACACGGAATCGCTTCAATGACTGACGCTTGGGCGAAAATCCGTGGTTCCGTCCGTGGTTCGCTTGCGCTAGTTTCTCGGGCAGATGAGCAGCGTTCTGGGATGGGTGAAAATTCTAATAGCGTCCTGCGGTCTCGCTGGGGTGGGAGTCGCCAACGAGGCGAGTTGGGACGTGCGTCTAGCAGACTCGTTTTCTGGTCGTTTAAAGGAAATTAAAAGCGAGTTAGAAATACTGACGCCCGCATTGGTGGGATTGCCGAAAATCCCGATCGACGATCAGGGCGGCACGGGTGGCTATGCGGGAGTCTATTCGCAGGCTTCGCCATCGGGCGATGCACGGTTCGCCGTGGAAGTGATCTGGTCAAAAGCCACACCAGTGGATCTGATAGCCCTCGTGCCTGCGCGGCGGTATAACGCCAATGGCTTGGATGCTCAGTATGGCCTGCCGGACACGTTTTCGGTGGAGCTGATCGACGCGGCAGGCAAGGTACTGCGACTCCTCGCCACGGAGCAAAACGCTGCGACTGATCCCGTGAGAAAAGGCCACCCATTTGTCTATCAGGTGTCGCCGCCCGTGGAGGCCGCCGGACTGCGGATTTCGGCTAACAAGCTCAGACTCGATCCCGA
>JANOQR010000159.1:0-12150 GCA_031414935.1 Luteolibacter sp. | reverse complement strand
GAAAGAATTCCAGAAGGACCATGACACTACAGTTTACCCAGCTAATCATGCCCTCAACCAACCAACCCGGGGGGTATGGGTCTGCGCCGCCACGCTTGCCGCTTGCGGATGCCGCCATCCGCCTCTAAGCCTGCGGCGTGTCCCACTCGGACGATTGCACGCAAGCCTGGATCCGCCGTGCCGTTACCCAGCCCGATTTTGCCGCGCGCCTGGCCCCACTCGCCAATGGTGATCGGGAAATCGTGCTCGATCACTCCGCCGAGGCATCCCACGGCTTTCTCGCAGCGGTCGTTGTGCTCGCTGCTAGGGATCGGAAAAAAACTCGGTTGTGGCTCATCTCCGACATGCCACGTCATCGCGAACGACTGGCGGCGGAGCTAGAATTGTGGGGTGTCACTGGCCTCATCTTACCCGAAGGCCCGGTGGAAACTGGCGATGGCAGCATCGCCGATCCCGAGTCCGCCGCCGAGTGGTTCGCGGTGTTAGAAATACTTGCTCGTTCCGAAAGTGCGGTCGTCATCTGCGGCAGCGACGCCTTCGACGGCAAAGCACCATCACCCGCCGCCCTGCGAGCCAGCCGCACCGCCCTCAAGCCTGGCTCACCGCTCGATCCCGCCGAACTCGCGAAATCCCTCACTGAGCACGGCTACGAGCGCGTCCCCAGCGTCACCGCTCGCGGTCAATTCGCCGTGCGCGGCGGCATCCTCGATCTCTTCGCATGGCAGGCCGCGAAACCCCTGCGTCTGGAGTTTTTCGATACTGACTTAGAATCCATTCGCGAGTTCGATCTCGATTCCCAAGCGTCCACGCGGAAACTATCAGAAGCGGATTTGCTCCTCGCCGAGCCATCATCGGAAGCCACCGTCGCCGACTATCGGCGCAAGTCAGATCTCATCATTTCCTTCGGAGCAGAAATCGCGCTGCCCGACGTGCGAATCCTCGACGGAGCTGCCGAGTTCAACAGCGAAGAAGATTTTACTCTCGCTTGTTTCGGTAGCCCGTTAGGAACCTTCGAGGCAGGCGACTTCGTGCTGGAGGAATCACGCCGAGAAACTTTTTTCCGCCAGCTCAACGACTGGCAACGCGATGGCTGGGACATCGCGATGGTCTTCGGCAACAAAGGTGAAGAAGAACGTTTCGCCGAGCTAGCAGGCAAAGACCTCGCTCGCGATCTCGGTCTCACCGCCGTGCGTGGCGAGTTGTTAGCTGGCTTCACCGTGCCAGTCACGAAGCTCGCCGTGTTGTCATCTTCCGAGCTTTTCGGACGTTACCGCACCGCTGGCGGACCACGCCGATCCCTGCTCGACAAGGCTCGCGCGGCGAGAGCACGCGCCACGGTCGATGAAATGGAAGAGGGCGATCTCGTCGTCCACTACGAATATGGTGTCGGTCGTTTCAAAGGCATCCAGCAAGGCGACGAAGGCGAGGAACTGGTTTTAGAATACCGCGATGGCGCGTTGTTAGGAGTGCCGCTGGAGCAGGCGCATCTCGTCGGGAAATACATCGGTCTCGGTGGAAAGACGCCGGAATTAAACAAACTCGGCGGCGCAGCGTGGAAGACCGCACGCAAGGCCGCAGAGAAATCCATCCTCGATTACGCCGCCCAACTCTTGCGAGTCCAAGCCGAGCGCCAGGGCGAAGTCGGCTTCTCGCACCCGCCAGACTCGCGCTGGATGTGGGAGTTCGAGCGGTCATTTCACTACACCGAAACCGTCGATCAACGCCGCGCCATCGAGGAAACCAAACTCGATCTCGAATCCCCTCGCCCGATGGATCGCCTCATCTGCGGCGATGTCGGATTCGGAAAAACCGAGGTCGCCATCCGCGCAGCTTTCAAAGCGATCACCAGCGGCAAACAAGTCGCCATCCTCGTGCCGACCACCGTTCTAGCAGAGCAACATTGGCGGACTTTCCGCGAGCGGATGTCGGACTACCCGGTCCGCATCGAACTCCTCAATCGCTTCCGCACGGCATCGGAAGTGAGAGAAACCATCGCAGGCTTGGCGGATGGCTCGGTGGATCTCGTCATCGGCACGCATCGCCTGGTCTCGGGCGATGTTAGTTTTAAAGATCTCGGCCTAGTCGTCGTTGATGAAGAGCAACGCTTCGGTGTCGCGCATAAGGAAAAATTCAAACAACTCTTCCGCCAAGTGGACGTGCTCACCCTCTCTGCCACGCCCATCCCGCGCACGCTCTACATGGCGTTGATGGGCGCGCGCGACATGTCCACCATCGACACTCCACCGCCGAACCGAGTGCCCGTTTCCACCACTGTCTGCGCCTATGACGAACGCATCATCCGCGATGCGATCCGCCGCGAGATGAAACGCGGCGGACAAGTCTTTTTCCTGCACAATCGCGTCAAAACCATCGACATGATGGCGACGAAAATTCGCGAACTCGTCCCCGAAGCCAGGGTGCTCATCGGTCACGGCCAAATGGACAAAGACGACCTGGAAGTCGTCATGCACACCTTCGTCAAAGGCGAGGCAGATGTCCTGTTAGCCACCACCATCATCGAGACCGGCATCGACATCCCGAACGCGAACACCATCCTCATCGACCGCGCCGACCGCTTCGGCCTCGCTGATCTCTACCAGCTCCGAGGCCGCGTCGGACGCGCCGGAGAAAAAGCCTACGCCATCCTATTGCTCCCGCGCGACATGATGACCGTGGGCGACGCCCGCAAGCGCATCAACGCGATCAAGGAATACACCGCCCTCGGCTCTGGCTTTAAAATCGCGATGAAGGATCTGGAAATCCGGGGCGCAGGAAATTTGTTAGGCACCAAGCAATCCGGCCACATTTCACAGATCGGCTTCGAGCTGTATTGCCAACTTTTGCGCCAATCGGTGGACCGCCTCAAAGGCCGCAAAGACGCGCCACGCGGCGAGACGACGTTCAAAGCGGACTTCATCACATTTAGCGAAACCACCTTCATGCGGGAAGATCCCAAACTCACGTTACCCGCATTTTTACCCGCCGCGTGGTTGGAGGAAACCAAAGTCCGCATCACCGCCTACCGAGAAATTTCTCAAGCCGGAACAGGGAAAGCGATTGATGCGTTAGAGAAATCTTGGCGCGACCGCTTCGGCAGAATCCCTGATGCGGCAGCTCGTCTCATCGAGATTGCCCGGATCAAAGCACTCGCGGTGGCAGAAGGAATTTCCTCCGTAGAAATCCAAGGCCAACGCCTGATGCTCCATCGCAACGGTGACTACATTCTGCTTGAAGGTCGCAGGTTTCCCCGCTTGCAATCCGCGAGTCTGCAAGGAAAGCTCGCCGAAGCATTGACGCTGTTGCAAAATTTCTGAACCACTCCATGACATCCATGACTTCGCGTTTCGGTCTCGTTCCGGTCTTTGCCATGGTGGTTTCCACCGCTCTCGCCCAGCCCGCCCGTCCTGTCGCTCCGTCAGGCCCGATCGAGGTCAATGGCATCGCGGCGAAGGTCAATGGCCGGGTCATCACGAAGAACCAAGTGTCCTTCATGTTGGCTCCAGTTTTCGCCCAGCTCGCCACTCAATTTCCCCGCCGTGGACCGCAGTTTGATCTGAAATTTAAAGAAGCGAAGGGCAACATCATCCAAGAACTCATCGACCGCCAGATCATCCTCGATGAGTTCAAACAGCTCGGTGCTAACATCAAACCGAACGTGATCGACGAGGAAGTAAAGCGCCAAGTCCGCGAGCTTTACAACGGCGACGAGGTGAAATTCCGCGAAGAACTCAAGCGCAGCCGCCTCACGATGGAAGGCTATCGGGAAATGACTCGCGAAAAAATGGTGGTACAGGCGATGCGTGCCCAACAGTTCGCCGACGCGCCGCCGCCGCTGCCTAACGAGATTCAAAAAGAATACGCCGAGATCAAGGCAACTCTGCGCGACACCACCAAGGACGTGATCACGTTTCAGAAAATTTTCATCCCCGCCGCAGACCCACAAAACCCGCTGAATACTCCAGAAACTCAGCTCGCAGTTGCCGAGGCGATTGCCCAGCAACTCGCGGAAGGCAAAGACTTCGCCACGCTGGCCAAAGAACTTTCCAAAGATGCCTTCGCGGCAGACGGCGGTCTTCAAAAAGATGTCCCACGCACCGATCTGTCACCGGAATTCGCCTCCATCATTTTTGAAACTCGCGTTGGAAAAATCGTCGGGCCATTGTTAGATCCGCAGGGTTTTACCATCGTGAAGCCTATCAAAATCGACCTCGGCCCCGCGCCGCCACTCAGTGACGAACTCCGCCAGATGATCGAACAGCGCGTCAGCAAGAAGAAGACTTCAGAGCAATACGAGCGCTGGATTCAAGGCCGACGCAAGCGGGCGATGATCAGCATCAACCCGTGATCCATCCGCCCAACGATGGTGAAAATTTTGCAGAAATCGCAGAATTCAGCGTGAAATCGTTCATTTTTAAGGCTGATCCGGCTTGCCCAACGGCCAGCGGCGAGGCATGGAGAGGCCGTGATGCGTGACCTAGCAGCCGACCCGGCCTGGCAGGAAAAAGATCTGGGGCTGCCGCTTCCAGATACGATTCACGCTTGCTCGGTGTGCTTGCCGACCTGGAATTCCGTCATAGGTTACGAAGAGGGCCGCGAGAAAGTGGTGAAACGTTTGCGCACTGGCTATCCGCGTTTTTTCAAACATCCCGCCATTGAGCGCTTATTCGCCGCCGCGAAGGCCGAGATCGCGAGCGATCAAGAAGAGGTAATCGTGCTGCCCACGCGCAACTCGGTGACGCGCGCTCATCGGTGGGTCGAGCTGCGAGCAGAGACGGCGGTTAGGATTACCAGCTTCCACGGCCTGCAAGTGTTAGTCGTGCCCGCAAAGGCGAAGGCGGAGGCGAATGCTTACTGGCGTTTCACGGGCGAAGTCGTCAGCAGCCGCCAAGCCACGGATTTCTTGGACGGGACCATGCGCGAGGGGTCGAAGTCGCATTTGATTTCCCGCTCGCTCTCCAAGTTTAACGGGGCCACGCCTGAGGATATTTTCATTTTCACCAGCGGCATGGCCGCGGTCACTGCCGTTTTGCGCGCTCTGCCCGGCGTGCGCGAGGGCAAGAAAACGCTGCAACTCGAGTTCCCCTACGTGGACAGCCTCAAGGTGCAGGAATACTTCGGCCCCGGTGTCGTCTATCTGAACGAGGCGACGGGTGAGTCCTTCGACGAAGCCCTGCAACGCATCCGCCAAGGCGAATTCGCCGGAGTTTTCACCGAGGCACCGTGCAATCCCCTACTCCGCACCGTGGATCTCCACCGCGTCGCGAAAGCCTGTGAAGACAGCAGCACGCCACTGATTATCGACGACTCAGCCGCAGGCCCGCTCAATGTGGACGCCTTGAAATATGCAGACGTCGTGACCGGCAGCCTAACGAAATGGATCTCTGGCGAGGGCGACGTGATGGCAGGCATGGCCGCTGTCCGCGCGGACTCACCCGTCGCCAACGCCCTCCGCGAAGCTCTCAAAATCGACGCCGCCGAGACTGCCCCGCTCTACATTGGCGATGCAGAAGTGCTGCTTTCTAACATGAAAGGCTACGCCAAGCGGATGAAAACCGTCAACGCCAACGGACTCGCGCTGGCGACTTGGCTGTCCGATCATCCAGCGGTGGCCCAAGTCTGGTATCCATTTCTAACGAACAAGGAAAACTACGATAAAATCCTTCGCAAAGGCGGCGGCTATGGCGGCCTCATTTCCTTCGTGCTCAAGACGCCCAAGAAAACAGGCAAAGTCTATGACGCGCTGAAATTGTGCAAAGGCCCGAGCTTCGGCACGCCATTCACTCTCGTCTGCCCCTACACGATGCTCGCCCACTACCACGAACTCGAGTGGGCGGAAGGCTGCGGCGTTTCCGCAAACTTACTGCGCGTCTCCTGCGGCCTTGAGCCACTCGATGCCATCATCGCCGCCTTCGACACCGCACTCGCGAACGGTTAGTGTAAAATCTAGGCTACATGCAAATCACCGAAGGCAGGGACACTCATCCGTAGAAGCCCGCGAAAATTGGAAAGTATCAACGTAGCATAGCCGTCCGGCGGGCGTCACGCTTGTCTTTTGCTAGAATATTTTTCCCAAATCACGATTGCGCGTGAGTTATCCTCGCGCGGCCTAATTCCAGCCATACGAAAAATCTGGATTGACCTGATATGCAAGTCTGAGGCGGGTGATTGTGCGTTGTTCAAGCAGTCTCCCGTCAATGGCAACCAAGGCCGCTTGCACGATGAAATCCGCGGCCAATTCGCCTTCGCCCTACGCCAACTCGATCCCGAAAACCTCAACCCGCAACGCTGGAGCCTCGCGCAAACCCAAGACCGGGGTCACGACCGCAGCGAAACCCGCTACTCCATGAGCAGCCTCGAAGGAGTCCGCACCGCAGAAATGTTAGGCGACATCCTTGGCCACTGGGCCATTGAAAACCGCTGCCACTGGGTGCTCGATACGATCTACCGCGAGGATCACAACCAGACCCACAACCGCACCTCGGCGGCCAACCACTCCACCCGAGACGCATGACACTCAACGCCCACCACCGCCTGCTAGGCACAAGCCCCACCCCCGCAACAGTCTGCCCAAACGTGAGATGCGCGCCGCCCTCGATCCCGCCTACCTCGAAAAACTCTTCTCTCTAGCGTAACTGCTCTGAGCGTTGCGGCTGCTACAATCATTTTTCGCGGTGTATTATCCGCCGGCGTCCAGGGCCTGTATATGTCGGCTTTGAACGATGACCACTTTGCCATTCCTTGATCCGTTTGACGCTTCGCGGTAGAGGCACAGGGAGCCATTGGGGATGCGGCGGGCGACAGTGAAAGAATTTTAAACCGCAAAGGCGCCAAGGAACGCAGAGGAGGAATTTGAATGGGTCATGTGTCGCCTCCGTTCTGTTTTTCCTCGATGACGCGGCGTTCGCGTTCGAGTTCGGCGATGAGTTCGGCCTCGGTGGGGAGGACGGTGCGGTATTTGGAGGCGAAGAGTTGTTCGCTGCCTTTGAGGACAGAGTATTGGACGATGGTTTCGTCCTTATCGGTGCAGAGGATGAGGCCGATGGTGGGATTGTCGTCGGGGCCGCGTTTGAGGTCGTCGAACATGCGGACATACATGTCGATCTGGCCGATGTCCTGATGAGCGAGCTTGGTGGTCTTGAGGTCGATGATGACGAAGCATTTCAAGACGTAGTGATAGAAGACGAGATCGAGGTAGAAGTGGCTGGTCTCGGTGCTGACGCGCATCTGGCGGGCGACGAAGGAGAAGCCATGGCCCATTTCCAAAAGAAAATTCTGGAGCTGGGAGATGATGGCGGACTCGACTTCGGTCTCGGATACGGCTGGATCTTCCGGCAGGCCGAGAAATTCCAGAACGTAGGGATCCTTGATGAAGTCACGGATGGAGGGTGTGGCCGGGATCGTTTCGGGTGTGCTGACGGAGTCTTGGGTGGAGAGCAGGCGTTGGTAGCTGCGGGTTTCGATCTGGCGTTCCAAAGTGCGGGTGCTCCAGTTCTCCTGCTGCGAGTGTTGAATGTAATACTCTCTGGCTGAGGGACTTTCGACCCGCATGATGAGCCGGTGGTGGGTCCAACTCAATTTGCTACGCAGTGCGTAGCAAATCTGCGGGTCAGGGTAGGTGAGGTAAAATTGGCGGAAATTCCGGAGGTTGGCGTAGGAGAAGCCCTTGCCAAATTCGGTGGTGAGGGCGTGTGAAAGTTCTGGAAGCAGCCGATCACCGTATGTGGATTTCGCCGAACCACCCTGCTCTTCCTCCACAATCCGGCGACCGATTTGCCAATAGGCGGCGACCATGGCGGAATTGACGGCGGTGTAGGCGGTGCGCCGGGCATCGGAAAGGATGCTCCGCACGTCGGTGAAAAAATCGGAGGATGGGGTGAGTTCGTCCGACATGATTTAGGCGGAGAAGCTGAGATTTGGTTCGAGGTGGTTCATAGCGGTGCTGCGGATGCTTTGAGGAGGAGTCATGGGATCGGGAGAGAATTGAGGAAAATCGAGGGGGGGGTGTCCGCGCTCACCGATTCGCCATTTGCAGCAGTTTTGTGAGCTTGCGATTGAAGTCGGTGGCAGTTGTTAGCTCTTCGAGGCTGAGGTGCATCCGGTAGCGCCAGTAGAAGGGCATGACGGCGGGCTCGTTGATTCGCTCGGCGGCGGGATCGGGGTGGCGGAGGGTTTCGTCGATGGCGAGGAGGTCTTGAAGCGGAAAAATGGCCCACATGGCGGGAGATTGGAGGTGCTGCCAGATGATCTTGGTGGCGACTTCGCCGGAGAGTTGGGACTCGGGAAATGCGATGCCGAACATTTGCCACGCGAAGCGGGCGGTGGTGTGTGAGTCTTCTTTCCACCATGCGCGAAGAGTGGGCATGTCGTGCGTAGAGGGGCTGACGACGCTCATATAAGGCGCGTTGTTAGGATTGAAGAACTCGATTTCGTGAGTCTTGGGCATCCGTTGAATTTCTAGCGAAAGAATGCCGAGTTCTTTAAGCACGCCGGGCACGCAGGCGGGGACCATGCCGAGGTCCTCGCCGCAGAGGAGCATGGGGCTGGCGCGGCGCATGGCGGGGAGTTTCTCGTAGCCGCGTGCCTGCCAGAAATTTTCCTGACGCCGGTAGAAGTAGTCGTTGTAAAGCTCCTCCACCCGCCAGCGCATGTCGGGGTCGAGATCGCGGAACGAGTGGGTGGCCTGCATGGAGCAGCGCGGGTGGAAAAGCGTGCCGTGAGAGCCGGGAACCTCGAAGAAGAGCACCTCGCTGGCACAATCTAGCAGGCCGTCGCGGATGAAGTCATCGTGCGGATGCTCGCTGAGATGATCGACGATGCGGCGTTGTGTGAGGACTTGCTCGCGGAGCTGGAAGTAGCCGTCGCCGCAGTCGTTGAAGAAATTTTTGATAACGTAATCGGTGGCGTCGCCGAAACGTTGTGTGAGCGCGTAACCGCGAAGGTAGGGGCGGCAGTAGCGGTTGTAATCGAAGGCGATGCCACGGCTACGGATCTCGTCAATGTGGATGGGCATGGCGGGATCGAAGTGGCCCATGATGCCCTCGACATGATCGCACGGCACTTGCCAGATGCGGAAAAAGCCGAGGATGTGATCGATGCGATAGGCGTCGAAGTAGCGGCTGAGTTGGGAAAAACGGGTACGCCACCATGCGTAGTCGTCCTGCTGCATGACTTCCCAGTTGTAGGTCGGAAATCCCCAATTTTGGCCTTTCACGGCGAAGGCATCGGGCGGTGCTCCGGCTTGCGCGTCCATCTTGAAAAGGTGCGGCGCAGCCCATGCGTCCACGGATTGGCGGTCGATGCCAATGGGGAGATCGCCTTTGAGTGCGAGGCCTTTTGCTTGGAGATGAGAGACTGCGTTAGAGAGTTGTTGGTCGAGCTCTGATTGAAGCCAGATGTGGTAAGCGACTTCGGGCCAATCGGGATGAGTTGGTTCTGCGAGAGCTTCGACTCGGCGGTGATCGAAGACTGCCCAGTCGTTCCAATTCGAGAAATCGGCAGTGCCGAAATGATCGCGTTTCACGCAGAAAACGGCGTAGGGAATGACCCAGTCACTATTTGCTAACATGAATTTTTTAAACGCATCACTCGCAAGGATGGCGGTGCGGTGTTTCTCGAAAATCTGGCGAGTGAGGTTGATTTTGGCCTTCATCACCGCTGGGTAATCCACTTGGGCGAGCGGATTGAGCGATGCTTTGGCGGCTTTCAGTTCCTGCATGAAAGCGGCGGGCATCGGGTGAGTTAGATCGTCGATGCGGAGATAGATCGGATGCAGGGCGAAGACGCTGATGGCGGAGTATGGATAGGAGTCGGTCCAGTCGTGGGCGGAGGTGGTGTCGTTGATCGGGAGGATTTGGATCAATTTTAAGCCAACATCGCTAGCCCAGTCCGCAAGGGGTTTGAGGTCGGCGAACTCACCGACGCCGAGGCTGTTAGCACTGCGGAGCGAGAACACAGGGATGGCGACTCCGGCAGCGTGATAGAGACTGCTCGTCTCGCGGCGGTAATTGCTATCGTGGAGGTAGGTCCACTGGTTCACGGCGTGTGAGTGCGGAGAAATACGGCGGTTTTCTCCCAGCTCCATGCCGACAACGCAGCGCAATTTCAGGTCATACAGCCCATACTTGTATTCGATCTGCCAGTCGGCGGGCAGGTAGAGATTTTTCTGCCAGACGTTTGGCGCGACTTCTTCCAGCGGGATCGCAGAGTGCCATCCCCAGTCGCCTAGCTCGCTGACGCTGCCGATGAGGCAAGGGACTTTTCCCTCAGGCACGGCGGCCATGTGGAGCTGGATGGTGTGGTTCGCGTTGGCTGGAATCGCGGGCTGGGCGAAGGATGTGTTAGCCGGATGAGTCGCGCTGAAGGCCTTGGTCTCGAAGGCATGATCGACAGTGCCAGCGGAACTCCACGAGTCTAGCAAGACGGTGGCTTGGTGGGCGTCGAGATTGATTTCCGCCGTGCGGGCGAGTTCCCATTCGGCGAGGTTCACACCGTTGTCAGACTGGCGGAGTTGATAGTGATACTGGATGCGGAATTTCCCTGCACCATGGACGTCCACGCTGGTTTCCCACTGGCCGTCATTGAGCCAGTGGAGTGGCACGACTTGATCGAAACGGACGCCTTTTTCGTCGAGAACGGTCGAGTATTTCAGCCAGAGCGATTGGCCGGGGATGGTATGATAGTTGAGTCGGAAAACGATCTTCATGGGCTACACACCAATGTTGGGAAACGTCGGGCGGTTGGCGATTTGAAAAAATTATTCCGCTCGCTTGACGGTGAGAAGGCGTGTGGTGAATTTGGGAAATGCTTCAACTCGGTACCATCGTTCTCGTGATCTGTGCGATCATCGCTGGCTTGGCACTTGCGCGTTTGATTACGAACTGGTTCGCAGATCGGTGAATCGCAGATTGGATTAACCGCAGAGGCACAGAGGTCGCGAAGGAGGCGCAGAGAAGATTTAGAGAGTTTAGGCACCGCGAATTTGGCGAATCTGACGAATCCTTCAGAATTAAGAGGCGGAAGTCTCCCTTCTCTCGTGTGGACCGTCTTCAAGATTCGTCGGATTCGCGGTGCCTTTCTCTTCAGTTTCTAAATCCCGTTCATCACACCACATGCCAAAATCAAATTTAGGCTTGTGAAGCTTTCTGGAGTAGGCGGAGTTTTTCGAGAGCGGCACCGGATAGAATCATCTCGCGGGAGATTTCGATGCCGTCGCCCATGTCATCGGCGAGTCCGGCGCAGGCGAGGGCGGCACCGGAGTTCATGAGGACCATGTCGCGTTTGGGCCCGGTTTCTTGGCCGGAGAGGATGGCTTCGAGGATGATGGCGTTGGCTTTGGCATCGCCGCCTTGGAGGTCCGCGACATCGGCGTGGGTGAGTCCGAAGTCGCGTGGCCGGACTTCTTCGTCTTGGAAATCTTGCAGGGAGCCAGATTTAAAAATGCGGGTGGAACCCATGAGGCTGACCTCGTCCACGACGCGGCCATCGCCGGTGGTGCCGTGGACGACCCAGGCACTTTCGCGTCCGAGACGTTGCAAAATTTCCGCAAAGGCCGGGCAGAGTTCGCGGGAGAAAACACCGACAAGTTGGCACTCGGGGCGGGCGGGATTGAGCAGCGGGCCGATGAGGTTGAAAATGGTTTTGATGCCGCGAGCGGCGAGGGATTTTCTGACAGGAGCCACCGCTTTGAAGGCGGGATGATAGATGGGCGCGAACATAAAACCGAGACCGGCTTTCTCGACGCAGGTGCGAAATTCGTCGGCTGATAGGTCGATGCGGATGCCGAGTGCTTCGAGAACATCTGCGCCGCCGCTTTTTGAAGTGATGGCGCGGTTGCCGTGTTTCACCACGACAGCTCCGGCGGCGGCGGCGATGAACATGGCGGTGGTGGAGACGTTGAAAAGGTCGAGCTGATCGCCGCCCGTGCCGCAGACATCAAGGGTGGGGCCGTCGAGTTCGATGAGGCCGAGGTGTGGATTGACGGCGTGACCGAGGAAGGCCTCGACGAAGCCAGCGATCTCGGCGGGGGTTTCGCCTTTGGCGGCGAGGGCTTCTAGCAGGCGTTCTTTTTTCGCGTCTGGCGCGGCGGGATCGAGCAGGAGCGCGGCGGCGACTTCGATCTCACGGGAGGAGAGTTCTTCTCGGTTTTCAAGG
>JANOQR010000158.1:0-7316 GCA_031414935.1 Luteolibacter sp. | reverse complement strand
CCGCCAGACATGGCATAGACATTACCAGCGACGTATTCGTGACGGATTTCAGAGGCCAACTCGCCTTGAAGATATTCATCCCGAGAGATGCGGTTGTCTGAAATTGCCAATGCCATGCAGGACACTTAAGGGAAAACTTCTACTCACGCAAGTTTTCGGAGAAGTGATAGAATCAAGATTTTAACGATCCATCGAACGGTGGAAAAGACTTCCGCCTTGGCCCTGAGGCCTGCGTGGCTGGCTCCGGAGGGGGAGTTCCCGGAGCCCACCAGCATGATTTTGCTGTCATTTTTCGTGAGAGCAAAATAGTCATACCCCTCCCGTCCGTATCCCGACATTACGTGATCGCGGTCAGCCTTATCCGAACCGATGCCCGCCAAAAATTTCCACGTCCGCCAAGCCGCTGTTTCCGCCCTCCGAGCATGGGCAAAGGGCCATGACTACGCTGAAACCCTCATCGAACGCCACGCCCAGCGGCGCAAACTTTCTTCCGCAGATCGTGGTCTCCTCCAAGCCATTTTGTTCGGCGTGTTGCGCCATCGGAGACTTCTAGATCACTGGATTGGAAAACTCCGCGACGGCAAACTCGACCCCGAAACCCGCGACATTTTGCGCGTCGGACTTTGCCAACTCCTCATCCTCGGGCTTCCCGATCACGCCGCCGTCAACGAGACCGTAGAAGCCGGAAAAGCCAGTGTCCGCAGCCTCATCAACGCGGTATTGCGCCGGGCAATCCTTTCCCGCAAACGCCTAGCAGAAGAAATTTCTGACCTACCACAGCCAGTCGCCCACTCACATCCCGACTGGCTCTACAACCGCTGGCGGCAAGCATTTGGCACCCGCAATGCCATCTCGATGATGGAATGGAATAATCTTCCCGCCGCCACTTACTTTCGCACGAATCCACTCGCGTCTGTTCCCGAGTCACTACCCGGCGTGGCGGTCGAAGGTGCAGTAGGATTCTATCAACTCGAAGGTTCCTTGCCTTCCGCGCTGCTCGCTTCTGGAGCGGTTTACATCCAAGATCCTGCGACTCGTCACGCGGTAGAGCTGCTAGCCCCACAGCCGGGCGAAAAAATCCTCGATGCCTGCGCGGCTCCCGGCGGGAAGGCGTTTCTCATCGCCGCCGCCATGGGATCAGCAGACGGACTTCTCTGCACTGACTCGAACGAAAAGCGATTGCCTCGACTTACTGAAAACTTAGAACGTCTCCACGTCGGCAAGGCAAACATCGCCGTGCATGACTGGACCCAGCCAGCTCCCGCGAAATGGCACAACGCCTTCGACGGAATCTTGCTAGACGTGCCGTGCTCGAACACCGGAGTCATCCGCCGCCGCGTCGATGCACGTTGGCGTTTGCAAGCTCCAGACATCGAAAAAATTTCCCTCACCCAGCGTAAAATTCTCGAAAATGCGCTCATCTGCCTGAAGCCCGGCGGACGCATCGTTTATTCCACTTGCTCCATCGAGCACGCGGAAAATCTCGGAGTGGTCGAAGCATTTCTCGCCGCGCACCCCGAGCTGATGCTCACCGCCACTCGCGATGCACTCCCGTTCCGCGATCAAACTGACGGTGCTTTCGCCGCTCGCATCGAGCGCAAGTGAAGCCTTTTTTCATCCACAAAAAAGGGAGCCTTCCGGCTCCCTAAGTTGTTCAAAATGAAATGGTGGGTAGAGATGGATTCGAACCAACGTAAGCTTACGCTAGCAGATTTACAGTCTGCCCCCTTTAGCCACTCGGGCATCTACCCATTCCGCTTATCGCGGGGGCGGATGTATGAGTAAGCGCGCCGGACCTGACAAGGAAAACCTTACTCCGCCGCAAATTTTCCCTCTCAACTGATGCGGTCTCAGTCACTGCGGGGAAATTCAATCTCACCGGCCATGGTGCGCGTCATCATTTTTCGAACCCATGGGATGCGCTGGGCCACGGCAAAAAACGCTGCGCGGACGGGCGTGAGCCACTCGTGATCGGACTGAAACCAAGGCGTCAGCCAGCGGGTGGTGAACTGATAGTAGCGCAACGATAGGGCGCGACGGCGTTGATATTTTCTCAAGGCCACTGCTGGTGGAAACTGGGCAAGGCACGCGGCGAGACAAGATGCGTCAGCCAATGCGAGATTGACGCCTTGGCCGAGCTGCGGACTCATCGCGTGGGCCGCATCGCCGAGGACTACGACGCCATCGCCATACCATCGCCGCATCCTCACATCCCCGTAGCGGGCGGTGAGAACCTGATCCCAGCTCTGGATCTGATCCAAGAGGTTCGCGGACTTCGGGCAATGCGCGAGAACCTGATTTTTCCACTCTTGAAGTGGCCTCGCTCGCCATGCCTCGTCATCGGAAATCTTGATGCTCCAGAACAAACTCACCAGTGGCGGGCCACCGTCAAGATCACGACCCGTCGCGAGAAATCCACCGAGTTTACGCGTCCCATCGACCACTTGATAGAGTTCGTCTTCGGGAAAAACGTCGTCGTTAGAACCGATAAACCAATGCGCCCCCCACGGATAGCCACGGTTCACTCCGCGTGTCCCGGCGAGGTCACGAAGCGTCGAGCGCGCCCCATCGGCGACGACGAGAAGATCGAAGCCACCGCAAATTTCGCCACTGGCGGAGGTGAGCGACCAACGGTTCTCTGCTTTAGAAACTGAAGTGATTTCCCAACCCCAACGAAGCTCCGCCCCCGCCTCCCGCATCGCCGCGATGAGATGATGAAGCAACACTGGCCGGTGAAGTCCCGCACCGAAGCGATCCCTGCCGATTTCCGCATAGCGCAGATCAAACAAAGTCCCGCCATCGGCATCTAGCACATGCAACCGCTCCACCCGAGCCGCATGAGCGAGAACGGCATCCAGAATCCTCAACTCCCGCAGCACGCGCATCCCCGAGGGCTGGAGCAAAAACCCCGCACCAACCGCTTTGCACTCCTCCGCCCGCTCGAACAAGACCACCTCATGTCCCTGCCGCGCCAATAGCGTAGCCGCCGCCGGACCCGCAGTGCCACAGCCCACAACAGCGATGCTGAGTGTCTTTGACTTCATCGCAAATTCCAAATTAGCAGAATCATCACGACCGGATGTGTAATGATTACGGCAAAAGCGGCAAGCCAAGTTCCTTGAGGAATTTGTTATGTTTGGCCGTTGTTTCGCGGATGGACTTCTCAGTTTCTACTAGACTGCTGTGGGTCGCTTCCAAACTGATCTCCACCTCGCCCACCGCCGTGCTGATGTAGCGGGAGATGTTGAGGTTGAAGTCGTTCTTCTCGATCTCGTCCATCTCCACCCGGCGGGAGTAGCGGGGCTCTTCCTTTCGGAACTGGTAGGTGTCGATGATCTTGGCGATGTGCTGCTTGCTGAGTTGGTTCTGGCGTTTGCCTTTGTCGAAGTTCTCAGGGCCGCTGGCGTTGATGAAGAGCACGTCGTTGGGCTTCTTGCACTTTTTGAGCACGAGGATGGGGCAAAGTGCGAATGCTGAAGTCCGAATTACGAAGTTCAGGCCATTCGTCATTCCGAATTCGTCATTCGAAATTACCCCGATGGCCATCACGCCTTCGTCTTTCAGGTGGTGAAAGCCGTGCAGCAGGAAGGCGAAGTCGGCGGCGGACTTGGGGGCGAGGCCGTGGCTTTTGAAGCGCACGTCGTCGGCCAGCGCGTCGGTGGGTTCCCAGCGGTAGCTTACATCACCTTGTTAAATCGTACATTCCGGCTGAGGTGGGACAAATCCCTCAGATCGTCGCAAGATCGTCAGGATTTATAACGTGATGACTTTCATTCTCTTCTTCGTTGTACGGCAGGCTCAACGCCGAGATGCTCCAAGAGTTCCCGAAGCGCAACCTCGCCGGAAGCATTTTCCATTAGTAGCTTCTGACAACGTTCGACAATTTCCTGATCCTTGAGAGCCCTCTTATACCAAGCCGCCACGAGCGCCGCAGGCTTTGCGCGGCGGTGATCTGGCAGTTTGGCGTATTTTTGGATAAGGGTTGAAACATCGCAGGGCTTTACCGTCGAAAAGCGGCGCTGATCTTCCCTTGGTTCCACTTTTTGGACTGCAAGTGTCGAGACCAATCCGTCCCGGACGGACCCTGACGAGCTATGTTGCCAAAGGTTGAACATCCGCCCGAGCACATCTGGTTCAGCAGGAGGACTCCAGATTCTCATACCACCAAGAGTGTAAAAAAGCCATCCCGCAACGTAGTTTTCTCGGCAATCCTCGGCAAAAAGCAACGGCATACATGCATCTGCAATGGCGTCTGTGACCGCAATATCGAGACGATGGCGGTCTAGCCTTTGTTCGAGAAGTTCCACGCATGCAAGTGCACCTTTGCACCGGATGATAAGGTCCGCATTTCGCATCATTTCGGTAAATTGTGCAGCAAGTTGTGGAAGATTTGGATGGTCATCCCCATCCACTGACTGCCACCACACGACTTGCCTCAGGGAAGTCGATGGCGCGATAAATTCCTCCTCTGCAAGAAATGATCTCTCTGCCTCATCGCGCAATTCGTTGCCATATCGCCCGCGCGCCAGCATTGGGACGAAAGATTGGCGACCGTTTCCGAGCCGAAGCTTTACGAGAGTTCGCAGCGCAGACCGAATCGTTTCCGGGCGCGCCGCGGCTTCATCCGCCAAGCAATGACCAAGGGCGATAAATGATGGTTTCTCCAGAAACGACCGATTATCTTTGCCAACAGAAACATACTGCTCTGTCAGACGGTTAATCAACGCTTCGGTCGCCTTGCCACCGAGGGAAGCGGCAAGCGGAATGACTTCTCGCCATTTTTCTTCGTCAAAGTGCGGCTCAAGCACGCTAACGAGAGTGTCCTTCTCACCTCGTCCGGGATGCCACCCCTCCACCACGGCTCTTGCCGTTAGAAACTCTTGAAACGTGAGGTGTCGAAACTCGAAGAACTCCACTAGCCGCCCATCCTCCACATCGTGCCCGGTCATCATGAGCAGACTGCTGCGGTCTTCAACTCGGTGAATAAACTCTTCCACTGTCCCTTTCACGTAACCAAGTTCGGTAGGCAAAGAGTCGCGTGCCTCTTGAATCAGGGTCGCAAGCCGGGGGCGACTAATTCGCTCCACTTCGGCGATCATCATTGCTGATGCGACATAACAAAGCTGCGGAAGCGCTTCTTCTTCAGGAATTGGATCGTGGCCCTCTGTATTCCAAGTAATCAACAACACTTCTACTGCCTTGCCGTAGAGAACTGCGCGGCGAGTGGGCAATGATCCAACCCAGCGCTTAACCAGAAGAAGTGTGGTTAGGAGTAGGGGGTTAACTGCGAGGCGATGAATGCGGTCGTTGCGCGATATCGTGCGTGCGAGTTGTTCCGCGTCGTTTCGAACTTTCTCGGTGCCACCCACAACTTCTGCATGCCATGCAACACTGAGTCGTCGAATATCATCTTCATCAAATGGGGAGAGCGTAGCATATGTGCAGACCGGTGCCAAATGTGCCGCGACATGACGGAAACCCGCTTCTCGTGAAGTCACGATGATCGCAGTGCCAGGATAAGCCTGGAGAGCCGTACGCATAGTGCAGACAAAAGCTGCGCGATCTCCTGCATCAGATATTTCATCCAAACCGTCCACCAAGAGTAAAACACGGCCTTCAACCAACGCACGATCAGCAAGAGCGCAAAAGGTAAGAGCGTGGTGCCGAACAGGCTCGCGCTGGGCCAATGCGTCAAGCAACTCTGCAAAGGATGCCCTCGCCAACCCGCGTAATTCACGGCATCTAAAGAAGAGCGGTAGCCAGTTTTTCTCCGGTAGATCGTCAGCCACTAGGGCGCGCCTTTGTGGGTCTGCATACGCCACAGCGACACGCTTGATGAGTGTAGATTTTCCTCCACCAGGCGCGGCTAGAATTGCTAAACGCGAGTGCTCAATCAAGACCGCTCCAGTCGTTTGACGAAGCTTTTGCTTACTCGGAATATCAAGATGAAGCGGAACGAACAGATTCTCCAACTTTAGGCGGCGATCAAGATCAGCGGGAAGCCCATCAAGCTGAATGAAACCACATTCTTCCGCGATGTAGTGACCATATGCTGCCAGAGCCACCGCCTCAAGTTCGGGAGTGGCTACTACCGCAACAGGTCTTGGGTTGAGGCACTCCAAGGTCTTGGGTTGAGGCACTCCAACAGATGAAGGGAACCACCCGTTGCCTGATCAGAAGTTATAATTTGTTGAGCGAGCGCTGATGCCAGTGGCGTTCCGTCAGCGTGAATGAGGACGAAACTTGTGCGATCCTTTCCGCGCGAGTAATAAACGACCCAGATCCAACCTCGGTCGTGGGCGACTAACTCTGGCGTCCCGTCCAGTGCTAGATGATGATGGCCAGCACAGCAGCGGCCAGCGAGTTCAGTAGCACGCTCGTTGGGGATAATGATCCGCCCTTTGATCAGTTCGCTGACTACTTGCTCACCGGTTAAGGTGATTACTTTCGTTCGGCGGCGCTGATTCTCCTGCTCAATGGCCGTCTCTTTGAAACCAGCAAGTGAGATAAAATATCCGCTGATTTGAACTTTCTCATCGTGTTCGGCATCCAATGCCCCCACGAACTTGTTTAAGTCTCCCCCTCCAATAGTGTCCTCCGTCGCCTTGCATTCACCAACCGCACGGCGTGGTTCTAGGCGATGGTTTGCGGACAGGTCTATTTCGCGCCCGGATTTGTGAATGTTCATCCGTGGCTGCTCGTAACCAAGTGCCACGAAGAGGTCTGCCATCAACCTGCCAAAGAGATCGCCACGTCGATTTGCGTCAGGTTCAAGAATTCGGATCGCTCTCATAGTTCGTTGGTTTCGATTGTTTCAAGTTAGGAAAGGCCGGAGAGGGCCATGTAGTCTGGCGGCCTTGAAGGAGGTGAGCGTCTTACCGCTGCCGGTGGTGTGCCAGATGTAGCCGTTGCCGTTGTCGTCATCGATGCACGTGACCATGTGCTTCACGGCATAGACTTGATAGGGCCGCATGATCATGAGCTTCTGCTCGCTGGCGATGAGCACCATGTAGCGGCTGATGGTGCGGCCGAGGTCGCACTTTTTCAGGAAGGCTTCGGCGAAGGCGTCGAGACGGGTGATCTTCCGGTTTTCCTCGTCGGCATACTCATAGACGGGCAGGAAGCGCTCGTCGGCGTTGAAAGCGAAGTGGCGGGCGTTGTTGTTGGCGAAGTAGTAGGTGCGGTCGCGGTTGCTGACGATGAAGAGCTGCATGAAACAGAGCAGCGTCTTGGTGGAGCCGTTGCCGGGATCGTGCTTGTATTCGACGATCTGCTCCATCGCCCGGCGCGGGCTGATGCCGAGGGTTTTCAACTCG
>JANOQR010000157.1:0-19229 GCA_031414935.1 Luteolibacter sp. | reverse complement strand
TCGAATCTCAGTGAGCATGGCCATTTCCATGACTCTGCGACTGGCGTCATCCACGACATCAGCTTCAAGCCCGGCATCAACCTCGCCGATGTCCTCGACCTCCCGTCAGGTGCGATCGTCGATGGTGTCGAAGTCACCCTCAGAGGTAAACTCGCCGCGTCTTAACTTAGCATTTAAAATATAGAATTTTCCAAAACATGAGCCTCCAAATTACTAACCTCCACGCCACTCTCGAAGACGGCACCGCAATCCTCAAGGGCGTCAACCTCGACATTCCGAAGGGCGAAATCCACGCCATCATGGGACCGAACGGCTCCGGGAAATCGACTCTCTCTAAAGTCATCGCCGGTCACGAAAGCTACGTTGTCACTGAAGGCTCAGTGACTCAAGACGGTGAGGAAATTCTCGGAAAATCCATCGACGAGCGATCACGCGGCGGCATCTTTCTCGCCTTTCAATATCCATCTGAAGTTCCCGGAGTTTCTAACGCAAACTTCATCCGCGCCGCGCTTCAAGCTCGCCTGCCCAAGGGCCAAGACATCGACGCCGTGGCTTACTACAAGGATCTCTACTCGAAGATGGATCTACTCGAAATGGATCGCAAGTTCACCGCCCGCGCTGTGAACGAAGGGTTCTCCGGCGGTGAGAAAAAGCGCAATGAGATCCTCCAAATGATGATGCTCCAGCCCGAATACTGCATCCTCGACGAAACTGACTCTGGCCTCGACATCGACGCCCTCAAGATCGTTGCCAAAGGCGTCAATGCCATGCGCTCGCCTGATCGCGGAATGCTGCTCATCACGCACTATCAGCGTCTGCTCGACTATATCAAGCCCGACTACGTCCACGTCATGGCCGAAGGAAAAATCGTCCGCTCCGGCGGCCCAGAGCTCGCTCTGGAGCTGGAAAAAGACGGCTACGAGTTTCTGAAAGAGCCAGTCTTGGCTTGAAATTATCTTCCATGAATCGCCTCCACCAACTCACGGAAAAACAACAACGGTTACAGGCATTGCGCCCGCTAGAACCGTCACAAGTTCGTGCGTTAGAGGAGAAAGTTATTGCCGCCTTCGACCTCGAAGTCATCGCTACCAGCAACCAAATCGAGGGGAATTCACTCACGCTTCGAGAGACAGAAATGGTTCTTTCCAAGGGCGTCACCATCGCTGGCAAGCCACTCAAAGATCACTTAGAAGCGATCAATCTCAGTGCTGCCTTCGACTACGTGAAGAGCCTGGTGAAAAGCTACGATCCGATCTCGGGGCGACTCGTTCGCGAACTTCACCAAATGGTCTTAACCCGCATCGCTGATGACTGGGCGGGCATTTACCGCACGGTTCCAGTTAGAATCGCTGGAGCAAAACACCAGCCGCCTCATTTCCTCGAAGTCCCACGCCTCATGGATGAATGGGAAGTGGAAATCGCTGCGACTTCCGGTCTCCACCCCGCCCAAATGGCTGCGGATATTCATGAGAAATTCGTCACCATCCACTCGTTCGTCGATGGCAATGGCCGCACGGCTCGACTGCTCATGAACCTCGTTTTCCTGCGTGCTGGATACCCCGCTATCGTCATTCCATCGGACTCGGCCTCGCGTCTCGCTTACTATGACGCACTTGAAAACACCCAGACTGGCGAGCAACCCGAGGCTTTCCGCGATTTCATCGTCGCTTCTGCCGACGTCATGCTCGACCGCTACCTAGCAACACTCGCCCCGGCTCTTTCCTAACATCTCACTCACCACTTCTTCCTATGTCCTACGACGCCTCAGCCACTCTCGATTCTGAAACCCGCGAAGCCATCGACATCGATCGCACCAAGGGCGATTTCACCTTCCCGGAGCGCAATAAATTCGATGCCGGGCGCGGCCTCACCTCCGCCACCGTGGATTACATTTCCAATGTGAAAAACGATCCTGACTGGGTGCGTGAGTTCCGTCACAAGGCACTCAAAGCTTTCCAAGACAAGCCGATGCCCACGAATTGGGCGACGAAAGATTTGGATGCCATCGACTTCGACATCATCCGCTACTATCTGTCTGATGGCGAAAAACCCAAACGCTCGTGGGACGACGTACCAGCCGATGTGCTAGAGACCTTCGAGCGTCTCGGCATTCCACAACAAGAACGTGCCTTTCTCGCCGGAGTGGAAGCTCAGTTCGACTCAGAAGCCGCTTATTCTAACGTCAAAGAGGAGCTCACCAAACAAGGCGTGATTTTCTGCAACTCCACCGAGGGACTCAAAGAGCATGAGGAAATTTTCCGCCCGTGGTTCGGCAAAGTCATCCCCACTGGAGATAACAAATTTTCCGCATTGAACTCCGCCGTCTTTTCCGGTGGTTCATTCATCTACATCCCGAAAGGCTTGAAGCTGAAGCAGCCACTCCAAGCCTATTTCCGCATCAACTCCGAAAACTTCGGCCAGTTTGAACGCACGCTCATCATCGCCGACGAAGGCGCCGAGCTGATGTACATGGAAGGCTGCACCGCGCCGAAATTCGAAACCGCGACGCTGCACTCCGCCGTCGTCGAACTCGTCGCCCTAAAAGGCGCGAAAATCCAATACGTCACCGTCCAAAACTGGTCATCTAACGTCTTTAACCTCGTCACCAAACGCGGCCTTGCGATGGAAGACGCAGAGGTGAGATGGATCGACTGCAACATTGGCTCGCGTCTTACGATGAAATACCCCGGCGTTATCATGAAGGGCAAGCGCGCTCGCGGTGAGGTCATTTCCATCGCCCTCGCGAACACCGGCCAACACCAAGACACCGGTGCAAAAATGATTCACGCTGCCGACGATACGACTTCTAACGTCGTTTCAAAATCCATCTCCGTCGGCGAAGGACGCTCGACTTACCGCGGCCAAGTCCACATTCCCAAGCACCTCAAAGGTTGCAAAAACAACACCGAGTGCGACGCCCTGCTCATCAACAGCCGCAGCCGCACCGACACCTATCCCGCCATCACCGTCAAAGGCAACCGCCACGCGACCCAACACGAAGCGTCTGTCAGCCAAGTCTCCGATGAGATGCTTTTCTACATGCAACAACGCGGCTTGAACCAAGGCCAAGCCATGTCGCTCGCCGTCAACGGCTTCATCAACGATCTCGTCCGCGAGTTCCCGATGGAGTATTCTGTCGAGCTCAAGCGCCTCATCGACTTGGAAATGGAAGGCAGCGTTGGCTAGACTTCGAGCAACATCGAAATATGCCTCGCGGTCAGCTCGCCCATCGACTTGCAATCACCGAATCCACTGGTGCCGTGCATCCGGTCTAGCTCACGGGCGAGCTTCGTGACGTGATCCAGCGGCGCAATGTCTTCACGGCGCATAATTCCTAACAATGCCCGCAAACGTCGGCTTTCTACCTTCGCCCGTCGCGCCATTTGCGCGTGTTCTTCGGCCACGTATTGATCGATGCTTTTGCGGTTGAGCACCTCAAAGGCGAGGCGCGTCACCTTGCGGTTCGAGTTGAAACGGAACGCCAGATAGATATTGCCGCTGCCCTCGTAAGACTGCTGATCGAAGTCGATGGCTCGCACCCGGTATTGCACTTCCTCGAAGTCTGGCGTGATGTCCACCACGTAGTTCACGCTGCGCATATCGCCGAGCAGACGGATGAAACTGCGCTCAGTAAATTTCGTGAACTCCTTCGCGATCCGCACTTTGTTCAGTCCCGGCTGCGGCAAGTAGTCGCGGAGGAATACATCGCCCGGCACGCCTGCGATGTGCTCCTCGATGAGCGTGTTGCCGTTGACCAGATAGTTCATTCGGTTTGGCGAAAGGATGTGCTCTAACTCCAGCCCGTAGATGCGCGAGGCATCCGCTTGTTTCACGTAGAAGTAGTCTGAGTTGTCGTTGAACAGATTGGTGATGCGGATACGAAACGGTTTCGAATTTCCGAAATCTCCAAAGTCGATCCGATCCACGCGCAGGTGTTCGTGTTGCTCCGAATCGCGCCCGAGTTTCAGCTCGGTGTAGATGTTTGTGAGCCGTGAACGCAACTCCGCGATGACATCCGGTGGATACATTACCGTGAGCCACAGCGTCTCACGGCCCTTCGGGTCTTCATACGGCATCGCACCGGTGAACCGGCAAAGCTCATCATAAACCTTGGGAATTTCCCGCTGCCGATCAAAGTGATAGAGATACTGCCGCAGCGATTGGGAAACTGGATACTTCGTCTTCTGCCGCGCGATCACGAGACGGAAACTAGGATTTCACTTAGGAAAGGCGAGCTGCGATTATCGCGCGATTGCGACGAGCACGGCTTTCTGTGCGTGAAGCCGATTTTCCGCTTGTTGGAAAATCGTGTCTGCGTGGAGTTCCAGCACTTCCTCGCTGATTTCCTTGCCGCGATAGGCGGGCAGGCAGTGGAGAACGATGTGATGGTCAGCGGCGTTCGTGAGTAGCTCTGCGTTCACCTGAAATCCTGCAAACTCTGCTTCTTTTTCCTTCTGCCCTTCTTGTCCCATCGAGAGCCAAACATCTGTGTTCACGATATGCGCTCCTGTCGCGGCGGCCATCGGATCGGTCGTGATGGTGACATTCGGCGCGGCGAGCTTGGTTAGGAAATCAGCAGGCGGCTGGCAGGACTTAGGCGAGGCGATGGCGAGCTCGAAGCCGAGCCACTTCGCGGCCCACATCCAAGAGATGGTCATGTTAGAAAAACCATCGCCGATGAATGCAACTTTCTTACCTTCCCAAGTTCCGAGCTTCTCGCGGATGGTCAGGAGGTCCGCGAGAATCTGGCAAGGATGCTCGTCATCGGTGAGCGCGTTGACCGTCGGGATGCCGGAAAATTTCGCGAAGTCCACCACGTCTTGTTGTGCAAAGGTGCGGATGATCGCGCCCTTGACCATGCGCCCGAGGACGCGGGCAGTGTCTTTGATTGGCTCGCCGCGCCCGAGCTGGATGTCATTTCCTGATAGAAACATCGGGAAGCCACCGAGTTCGCGGATGCCGACTTCGAACGAGACGCGCGTGCGCGTGGAGGATTTGGTAAAAATAAGTGCCCATGTTTGTCCCGCCAGCGGCTGGGCGTCGCGACCACGCATCCGTTTCAGATATTCTGCGGAGTCGAGCAGGCGGACGAGATCGGCGGCACCAAGTTCTTCGATGGACAGGAGATGTTTCATGAAAAAATGAGTTAGAGGGCGAGCAGCGTGGCGTGGATCACGGCTAGGGCTTCGTCCACCTCCGCATCAGTGACATTGAGCGGAGGCAGCAAGCGGAAGGCATTCGGTCCGGCGGGTGGAACGATCAGTCCGTTTTTTAAGAGAGCATTCACGACGACGAGGGCGGGCGTTTTTCCCTCCTCGGTCGGAACCAGCGTGGGATCGAGAGCAACGCCTAACAATAGCCCTTGGCCGCGGACTTCGGTGATGACGGGCAGGTTCCACGAGCGCACCGTTTCACGGATGCGGACTTCTTGGAGGATGGCGTTCACGGCGAGCTCCTTGGTGCGGATTTCTCTGAGCACGGCCAGCGAAGCCGCGCAAACTAAGGGATTTCCGCCGTAGGTCGAGCCATGAGAGCCAGCCCCCATCAAGGACGAGAGCGCGGTGCCGTCGGATGAAATGATGCGGTCGTTCAGCCAAAAAGCGCCGATTGGGACGCCGCCGCCCATGCCCTTCGCCCATGAAATGCCGTCGGGGATGACTTCTGGTGCGATCATCCGCCATGCCATCGCATCGCCGCAACGGCCAAAACCTGCCTGCACTTCATCGAAGAAAAGCAGCAGATCGTGTTTTTTACAAACTGCCGCCACCGCGCGGATGAACTCGGGCGTCGCCATGTTCACGCCGCCTTCGCCTTGGATCGGCTCCAGCAGGATGGCGGCGGTTTCTGGGCGGATCGCATTTTCTAGCGCCGCGATGTCGTTGAAGGGAAAATGGCGAAATCCAGGCAACATGGGATCGAAGCCCTCTTGGACTTTCGTCTGACCGGTGGCCGACATCGCACCGAGCGTGCGGCCATGGAACGACTGCAAAAACGTCACGACTTCGTAGCGTTGTGCGCCATTTGCCTGCGGACGTTTCAGGCCAAAGCGACGCGCGGATTTGATGAGTCCGTCGTTCGCCTCAGCGCCGGAGTTAGAAAAGAAAACCTTCCCCGGCAGTTGGACGTGGTGGGTGTTAATTTCCTCCGCCAGTTCGGCTTGGAGCGGACTTTGATAGAGGTTGGAAACGTGCATCAGTTCGCCTGCTTGGCGGCGGATCGCATCCACCAGCACGGGGTGACAGTGCCCCAGCGAACACACGGCAATGCCCATGCAAAAATCGAGGTAGCTCTTCCCCGCGTCATCCCACAAGCGGCAGCCAGCCCCTCGCACGGGCACCAGCGGAAAACGCCCGTAGGTGGGAAGAACGTGTTGAGAATAAAGCTCGGGAGTCGTCATCGTATCGTTTGGCAGGAAAGGGGCGGAGGCTAGCCTGCTTCCGCGAAATGGCAATGCGCGAAATTTTACGCACGCTAAACTTTGCCAGAGCAACATAGATTTGCCCGGCCTAGCAGTTTCGTCCTCTTTTTGGAAAGGAAAAGGGGAGTTTCGTGACGGCAGCCCATTTTCCTCAAACGTAAAGAACGAGCTAACTAACAAACACGAACCTGTCAGTAATCACCGCCGCTCACGCTACGCTGCGAGGTTCCCACGGAGCACTTTCAAAGTCATCGGCCAGACGTAGTGCTTTTCCTGATTCTGCGGCGGTGCATGAAAGCCATCAGTCCGACTCCGCCCAGTAGGACGGCAGAGGGTTCTGGAATGGGTTCGACGGACATGCGGACTCGCGCTTGGGGGCCGGATGTTAGTTCGTTCCAGGGATTTGATGGATCTTTGCTCCATGAGTTGCCGAGTGACCAACCTGGTTCAACGACTTGGCTGTTGGTGTTTTGGAAAGAATAGAGTGCTCCACCTGTTGGGACGGTGATGTGCATCCAGTAGGTTGTGTTCGCATTGAGGAGAATGGTCGTGCTGGGGGTGAGAGTGAGGATTTGGCTGGTGGGAGAACTGGACGCAGGCGCCACTGAACCGATGATCCGGGTATTGGTGCCACCCGGAGTGGTTGTCCCCGTGCTGATTTTCCATTCGATCGGGTCCAGGCTGGGTCTGGCGATGGAAACTGCGAAGACCAATTCGGTAAGGTAGGTGGCCGATGCAGCGGTGGTGAAACTGAATGCGACTTCCCGGTCCGGGAAGGGCAGTTGGGTGAAGAAGCCGGTAGTGGCAGTGGGGCCACTCAGGCTCTGGGAGGAGGATTGGGAGCCAATCGTTAGATTGTCGATGACGACCGCTGCTGGGGCGCTGGAGGCAAAGACGAGCAGGGATGCGACGGTGGATAGGGTGAGGCAATTTTTGTTCATGGTGGGTGTTCCATGACTTCAGAAAGAATGGCTGTTCAAAGTTTCGCGATTTCTCAGAAATTTTTTTCCGCTGCTAGACTGGACGATCACGCTGCATGCCAGCCTGCCCACTGGCCAACGCTTCTTGCACTACGGTTACGAGCATTTGGCTTCCTGTGGCGGATTCAAACTAACGGTAAAATCATCGTCACGGATCTGCTGCCCCGAATTCTCTGATTCCGTCCGGCGCACGGGCGTGGAGGACATCGCCAGATGAGCTGAAAACGATCTGCGCCAGCCGTTCGCCACGATGGAGTGTGCCAAGATCACGCCATGTCTGGCAGTGCCACAAACGCAGCGTTTTGTCCTCGGCGGTGGACGCGAGTGTCCGTCCGTCGGGAGTGAAGGCGAGAGCGATGATGGCGCCTTGATGTCCTCTGATTTGTGCAATTAACTGGCCAGTCGCCGAGTCGCGGATGCTGACCATGTTGTCGTCCCCTCCCGAGGCGATCATTGAGCCATCAGGTGAAAAAACAATCGGGCCTACCGTGCCGGAAAGCAGGATCCATTCGTGGCTCCATGATTTGCCGTCCGCCGCGAGCACTCTCAAGCCCCTGGGCCATGCGAGAACTGCGAGGCGTGAACCATCTTGCGAGGCACTCAGTCTTTCGAAGGCTCCCGCAGGAGCCGGCACGCGGCGCAGAGTTTCACCCTGTTTGGAAACGAGCCGAAATTCTCCGCCGTGTGTGGCGTCTTCCAGCCAATGTCCGCCCGCCGTTGGCGCGATCAAACCGCGACTCCCGACCATGGTGCGGATCGCATCGGGCACATCCATTGCGCGAAATGGATCTACCGATGGCTGTTGGGTTTCGGGCACTTCGGTTTTCCAAAAGCGTAGGCTATGGTCGTTTCCACCACTCGCGATCCATCTGCCGTCTGGCGAGATCGCAAGGGCGCGAATCACGTCCTCATGCCCGCCTAACCACGCAGCGGGGGCCGAACCTGTGCCATGCTGCCACGCGATTCTCTGGGCAGATCCGGTGGATGCGAAAAACACGCCGCAAGGAGATGGCTCGAACAAATCAAAGCGGTCGGCCACCGGGAAAATCATCGCAGTGCGTCCACCCGATTCCACGGACCATGTCCCGGCGGTGCTCCCGTTGTGATCCACGCCGTGGAGAAATTTTCCATCGCGAGAGAATGCGATGCGTTTCAGCGGGAAAGAGGGCTGGATTGATCGGACTAGATTTTTTGTTTCAAGATTCACCAATGACACCTCAGTACTGCCTTCCGCCACGGTGGCCAAGGTTCCATCTGCCAGAGAAAGCGCGAGTGGAGCCTGCAAATTAGAAATCTCGTGGTGAAGGGCGAGATCCTTCATCCGATAGATTCTGCATTCGTGACGGCTGTGATCCACGTCATCGTGAAGCTGGACGACGAGGAATTTTTTATCAGGGGTGAACGCGAGCGAGGTCGCGGTTGTAATCGGAATCAGGCCTTTCAGATCTCCCTGCGGCAGTGACCATAAGCGCACATACGACCCAAGCCCTGCGGTGGCGAGCGACAGACCGTCCGGGGAAAACGCAAGCGAAGTGACCTCACCGATTTTCGAAGGTCTGGCGCGCATTCGGAAATCGTCCGGGTTTATTCCTGAGGTGATTAAGAACTTTGTCGCCGCTGCCGACTGCATGGTGACTGCCGTGATTAGCGGAATCTCTGCTGGACCACGTGGGGCATCAGGCCGGGGCAAAGAGAGGAGAATTTCCCCTCCCGGCACGGAACGGATGATGAGCAAGCCGTCGCGACTGCCAGAAGCGAGGTTTTTCCCATCCGGGCTGAAGGCCACCGCGCGCACGGCTCCTTGGTGGTCGCGCCAGCATTGCAGATCATCGCCAGCGCAGCGGCGGGCAAGTGCGTGCCACTCGAAGCCTCGCAGGTCTGCCATGTCTGCCGGAGCTTGTTGCCGCTTTAGCATTTGCCGTGCGAGTCCGAGATGGCCGTCGTCGAAGGCTCGGAATGCGAGATACATGTCAGCGGCGTAGGAATTTAGCCGGGATTCATCGCGCACCCGGGTGGCATCCGTGGCATGGATGCGCGCGATGGCTTCCTGCTTTTGCGCGTTGTCACGCTCGTCCCGCAACATGAGAGAGGCCCCGAGCAGCACCACGGCGAGTAGGACGGCTGCAATGGCAACGGTGGCTGCTAGGGTGGCGGTGATCGGATGCCGACGGCACCATTTCACGATTTTCTCCAGCCATGGCAGTGGACGGGCCTGCACGGCCTCACCATGCAGCCAAGACTCCAGATCATCCGCGAGTGCCGCCGCGCTGTCGTAGCGGGAGGCTTGCTGGCGTCGCAGTGCTTTGAGGCAGACCATCGCTAAATCTCTATCAATCCATGGTGCGGAGATCCTGGGGTCAGGCGCGTCTTGGACAGAGGCGAGCCGCAAGATTTCCAGAGGAGTGGGCGCGTCGAAAGGCGGCTTGCCTGTTAGTAGATGAAACAGCATCGCGCCCAGGCTGTAAACATCCGAGGCCGTGGTGACAGCTACGCCGGCAGCCTGCTCCGGGGACATGTAGGCAGGAGTGCCCAGCGCAGCTCCGGTCATCGTTACGCCGGATGGTGCATGAAGCATACGCGCCAGACCGAAGTCCGCGACTTGCGGATTTCCCTCAGCGTCGAGCAGGATGTTTGCTGGCTTGAGGTCGCGGTGGAGGACGCCGCGTTGGTGGGCGAAATATACGGCGCGGGTGACTTTAATCATCATCTCCACGTGCTCGCGGAGGTAGGAACGCAACGCATCCGTGTGCTGGATCGTCGCAAGGGTGTCGGCAAGAGAGCCGCCGATGGCGAAATCCATGGCGAACCACGGTGAACCGTCTTCCTCGCCGCTATCATGCACGCGGATGATATGTGGATGCATGAGATCCGCCACCGCAGCAGTTTCGAGCCGGAAGCGGCGGAGATCGTCCGGGCTTGCGAGGTGGGCCGAGGCCAACATCTTGAGAGCCACAGGTTGCGCGGCACCAGGCTTCCGCGCGAGAAAGACCATCCCCTTTCCACCGCGACCGATCAGGCGTTCGATCTGATAGGGTCCACAAGTTTCAAGCTGTGGCGGTGCATCCTCAGGCGGCTCTTCGGGATCTATGGCGAGAACAGTTTCGAGCAAACAGATGGGGCAAAGTCCGTCTTCGTCTGCGAAAGCACCGGAAGCCCCGCAGACGCGACATCTGGCCTCAGGGGATTGGGCGGTGCTCATCATCTCCATACCCCTTTAAGAAACATTGATTTGCCGGAGTTTCTCAAGACTCGCGCAGAGCGGAAAGCAGGTGGCGGATTTCACCTTCCACCTCGGCAGGGTCCGCGACCGTGCGGCTGATCTCGGAGCGCAACAGCTCGGCAAAACGTCGCCGGATGCGATGAATGGCGGATTTAGCTGCGGACTCGGTGAGACCTAGGGAGTCGGCGGTCTCCAGACAGGATCGTCCTCCTTCGTCCATCAGATAGACTTTGAGAGCCTCGTGGCGCTCCAGTTGGCCAGCCGCCTCGTATTCCCGGTGGAGTCGCTCGCGCACTTTTGCAACGAGTGTGAGTGCCCAGCAGCGGTCGAATGCCAGCGAGGGCTCCTCGCCGTCTCGTGGCTCATAGGCATTTCTAATTGATGGATCGAGAGCGTCGAGATCGATGATCGTCACAGCCCCACCACGTTTGAGGGTGTTTTCGCGCTTCCAATCGTTGATGAGGAAATTGCGAAGGGCCGCCAACAGGAAGGAGCGGAAGCGGCCCTTTTCTGGGGAAACATCGGCAAAGGTGTTTCCTCGCAACAAACGGGTGAAAAATTCCTGCGTGAGATCCTGCGCCTGGTGCCAGTCATATCCTCGCATACGAACGTGGGCATGGATCGGTGGCCAGTAGGTGCGACACAGGCTTTCAAGAGCCTCGGATGCGGCAGGACCATTTTCCAAGGATGCTGCCATCACGATGGTCCACGGCGTGGGTGCGAATACTTGGCCGCAGGATGGCGGTCTGGCGTTGATTTTTTCTGTTTCCATGCGGTCAGTCAGTCGCGGATTTCATTTCCTAAGAAATAGTTTTGGGACGGCGGAGGAATGCATCAAGCTGCTAGTTAGGTTGAGTATCGGCTGGGAAATTTGTATCCGTGGATCTTGCACGGGCGATCATTTATTTCCTGTTCACCAATCTGGACCTGATGCGCCGCGTTGAGCTTGCAGCCTCTCGGCTAGTATTCGCGGACCAGCCTGTCGAAGTTCACCGCGCCGCATTTTTTCTCGGACGAGTCGGGGCCAACACAAATCCCACTCGGCATTCTCCTCCCAATGCTCTTGGTGGCGATGACGCGATTTAACTCTGATGGAAAAAAATTTAAACCCGTGGTCGTAACTATCTCACCACAACAAACCCATCACGCGACTCCGCTGGACACTAACACCCGCTCTTCCAAAAGCTGAATGAAGTGTTTGACGTGGTGAGATGCGGAGTTGCGCTGCCAGACGGCCCACATGTGGAAATCTAAATTTGAACTCTGCGAAACGAGGGGAACGATGACCACTCCTTGATTCGCTAGGTCGAGCACCTGCGGCAGCAGCGAGATGCCTTGGTCTGCGGCGATGAGTGTGACCATCGAGTCAAAGCCATCGACTTTCCGGTGCTTGCCCGGCTTGCTTCGCTCCGCGCTGTAGATTTGGCAGATGGCCTCGCGGTGGCTGGATTTCCCGTCGCCGCCCAGACAGAGCAGAGTTTCCCAGCGGAGGTCAGCGAGACTAACAACCTCCCTTTCCGCTATGGGATGCTGGCGGGAAACGGCGACGCCAAAGATCGAATGGATCACGCACAGGCTGCGTAAACCGGGAATTTTGTCCACTTCCTTGCCGTAAGCGAAACCAATGTCGATCCTGCCCAGCGCGAGTGCGTCGAGCTGTTCGATTGGCAGCATTTCTACGAACTCGACTTCCACGCCGGGGTATTTCTGATGGAACAATTTCAGCGTTTTCGGCAGGAAATCCGTGGCGATGATCCCTACGCTGCCGATGCGAAGTTTACCGCGATGCCCGGACTGCGCTTGGTTCGCACGCTCGATGGCGTTCTCCGCGTGGCTCAGAAGTTTTTGCGCGTCTTCCAGAAAAACCTCGCCCGCCTTGGTGAGAGAAACGCTAACCGTATCGCGTTCTAACAATCTGACGGAGATCTCACTCTCCAGATCCTTGATCTGCTTGCTGAGAGCTGGTCGGCTGACACGCAGCCGTTGAGAAGCCTTGCGGAAACTTAGTTCCTCTGCCACTGCCACGAAGTATCGAAGATGTCTCAATTCCATCGTGGCGGACTGGTAACTCAGAGTTACCAGTATGGAAACATCAAAGTCATTCCGCATTCAAATTTCAGAGTCATCAATACGGCATTCACGTTTCAGACTTCTTCTTCCCATGCGCCCTATCCTGTTTTTTCCGACTTCGCTCATCTGGCTGCTGCTCCCTGCATGTGGAAAAAAGGCGGCTTCTGCTCCGCCTGCGATGCCACCCGCAGCGGTTAGTTTTGTCACTGCCCTAGCGGAAACCGTCACGATCACTCGTGACCTACCCGGCCGCGCCGACGCCCTGCGAGTCGCCGAAGTGCGAGCTCGGGTAGCAGGAATTCTATTAGAAAAAACTTTCACTGAGGGAGCGGATGTAAAAGCGGGCGATGTGCTTTTTCAAATTGATCCCGCGCCACTCACCGCAGTTCGCAACAGCGCGGCGGCCAATCTTGCGCGTGCTGACGCGGCAGCTCATCAGGCAAGAAACCAAGTGAAACGCTACCGCGAACTCATCACGATGAACGCTGTCAGCAAGCAGGATGCAGACGATGCCGAGTCTGCTGTCACCATTGCGGAGGCGGAAGTCGGCGCGGCGACGGCAGCACTTGCTAGCGCCGAATTAAATCTCAGCTACGCCTCGGTGACGGCCCCTATTTCCGGGCGCATCGGCAAAGCGGCGGTGACAGAAGGCGCGCTCGTCGGTCAACAAGGTGACTCCACATTGCTGGCCGTGATCCAACAGCTCGACCCGATCTATTTCGATTTCACGCAGTCCAGCTCGGAGCACATCGCCCTTAAAAAAACCAACGCTGACCGTAGCAAGGTGAAGCTTTTGCTAGAAAATGGCAGCGACTACCCACATCCGGGGAAACTGTTATTTTCTGAGGTCAGCGTGGATGAAACGACCAGCATGGTTTCCCTGCGGGCGGAATTTCCAAACCCTGACCGAGACCTACTGCCCGGTATGTTTGCCCGTGCTCGCGTGATTCAGTCCATTTCGGAAAACACCATCACCGTTCCCCAGCAGGCCGTCACCCGCTCCATCGGCGGCGCAGGCAGCGTGATGGTCATCGACGAGGCGAACCTCGCTCAACTTCGCGTCATCCAGACTGGCGAACCCGTCGGCGACAAATGGGTCGTCACTTCCGGCCTGAAACAGGGCGAGCGAGTCATCATGGAAGGGCTGCTCAAAGCCCGGCCCGGCTCGCCAGTGGTTCCCGAGCCATTCGTCGCTGCGGAAAAAAACTAACATCCCGACCTCATGGCCCGCTTCTTCATCGACCGCCCGGTCTTCGCCTGGGTGATTTCCATCCTCATCTGCCTTCTGGGCGGCATTGCCGTCACGCAGCTCCCGGTAGCCCAATACCCTAGCGTGGCTCCGCCATCCATCTCGATCACCACGAACTACGCCGGAGCCTCTGCGGAAACTCTGGCAGACACCGTGACTTCCGTCATCGAGCAACAGCTCAACGGCATCGACAATTTGCTCTACATGTCGTCCGCCAGTGATGCGAACGGCACCTCGATCATTACGCTCTATTTCACCCCAGGCACGAACCCAGACGTGGCGCAGGTGCAGGTGCAAAACAAAGTCCAACTCGCCACGCCCAGCCTACCGCAGACGGTTCAGCAACAAGGCGTCGTGGTGGCGAAGGCGACGCGGAATTACATGATGTTTATCACGCTTTCTTCGGAGGATGGCAGCATGGACGCCATCGCGCTTGGAAACTATTTGGCGTCTAACGTCCTCGATCCCATCCGCCGCGTCGCCGGGGTGGGGGAGGTCATTCAGTTCGGCACCCAATACGCCATGCGTGTCTGGTTAGATCCCGACAAGCTCTTCAGTTTCAATCTCACGCCCGCTGACATCACCGCCGCCGTGCAGGCGCAAAACCTCCAAGTCCCCGTCGGCCAGCTAGGCCAACTTCCCGCTGTGCCGGGCCAACAACTCAACATCATCCTTCAAGGCCGTGCCACGCTGCGAGAGGCGGAAGAGTTCAGAAACATCGTCCTGCGGGTAAATCCTGACGGCTCGCGAGTCTATCTGCGGGATGTCGCCCGTGTCGAGATGGGTGGCCAAGATTACTCCATCAAGGCCCGCATCGACGGTAAGCCTGCGAGTGCTGCAGCCGTGAAACTTTCCCCCACTGCCAACGCGCTCGACACCGCCTCCGCCGTCCGCGCCGAGGTGGAGCGACTCAAAGGTTTTTTCCCGCCGGGCGTGAAAGTCACCTACCCGCTGGACACCTCCACTTTCGTGAAAATCTCTGTCGAGGAAGTGCTCAAAACATTGGTGGAGGCGATCATCTTGGTGTTCCTCGTGATGTATCTTTTCCTACAAAATTTCCGCGCCACCCTGATCCCGACACTGGTGGTTCCAGTCGCGTTGTTAGGAACTTGCGGCATCCTCCTCGCCTTCGGGTTTTCGATCAATGTGCTGACGATGTTCGGGATGGTGCTGGCCATTGGAATCCTCGTCGATGACGCGATCGTCGTCGTCGAAAACGTCGAGCGCATCATGAGCGAAGAAGGTCTGCCGCCGAAGGAGGCGACGCGAAAAGCGATGGGCCAAATCACCAGCGCATTGATCGGCATCACGCTCGTCCTAACGGCGGTGTTCATCCCGATGGCATTTTTCGGTGGCTCCGTGGGAACGATTTATCGGCAGTTCACGATGTCGATGGTGTCCTGCATGTTGTTTTCCGTGTTCCTCGCGCTTTCGCTAACTCCCGCGCTGTGCGGCACGCTGCTGAAGCAAGTGGACGCTGGCCACCATCAGGCGAAACGCGGATTTTTTGGCTGGTTCAATCGTTCCTTCGAAGCCTTCACCCGCCGCTACCAGAAATGGGTCGGAGCGTTATTGAAACGCACAAGCATCGGCATCGTGGCGCTGGCGTGCGTGGTTTTTCTGGTCATTACGTTTTATAAAAAAATGCCATCCGCGTTTCTACCAGAGGAAGACCAAGGTTATTTTCTCGCGTTAATTTCTCTGCCAGTAGGAGCCACGGACGCACGAACGGGCGAGGCACTGCTTAAGGTGGAAGAGTATTTCGCCAAGCAGCCGGAAATCGAACACTACTTCACCGTCGCGGGTTTCAGTTTCGCAGGGCGGGCGCAAAACTCGGGATTGGCGTTTCTCCGGCTCAAGCCATGGGCCGAACGCGAGGGCGCAGAGCGCAAAGTCAAAGCCATCATCCAGCGCGCAATGATGGGACTCGGCGGGATCAAGGACGCCATCGTTTTCCCGCTCAATCCACCGGCGATTCCAGAACTCGGCACGTCATCGGGGTTCGACTTTTGGCTTCAAGATGTCGGGGGTGTGGGGCACGAAGTTTTGAATCAAGCCAGCGGCCAAATGTTGGGAATGGCAGCGCAGAATCCAAAGCTCATGCAGGTCCGCCCGCAAGGTCTCGCCGATGCAGCGCAGATGAAAATCGAACTGGATCAGGACAAAGCCGCCGCCCTCGGAGTTTCTCTAGCAGACATCAACACGACCATGCAGACAGCCTTCGGCTCCGCTTACGTGAACAACTTCGTCAACGGCCCACGGGTGCAGCGAGTGATCGTCCAGCTAGACGCGCAATTCCGCATGACTCCCGAAGATCTCGGCAAAGTTTTCGTCCGCAATCAGAGCGGCGGAATGGTGCCTCTTGCAGCCTTCACCAGCACGCGCTGGATCTTTGGCTCACCCCAACTCCAACGCTACAACGGTATCCCCGCGATCAACATCGTCGGCTCTGCCGCTCCCGGCCTGAGTTCCGGCGAGGCGATGATAGAAATGGAGAAAATGGCGGAGCAACTCCCGCGCGGCATTGGTTATTCGTGGAGTGGTCAGTCGCTAGAAGAACGCATTTCTGGAAACCAAGCCCCACTGCTCTACGCGGTATCCATCCTCATCGTTTTCCTCTGCCTCGCTGCGCTCTATGAAAGCTGGTCCATCCCGGTGGCCGTCATCTTGGTCGTCCCACTTGGCATCGTCGGAGCTCTAGCGGCGGTGGCATTTCGGGAGCTACCGAACGACGTTTATTTCAAAGTCGGGCTTCTAACTACCGTCGGACTCTCCACCAAAAATGCCATTCTCATCATTGAGTTCGCCATCGACCTGATGAAGCAAGGCAAAGGTCTCATCGAGTCCACGCTGGAGGCGGTCAAACTGCGGCTGCGACCTATTTTGATGACCTCACTCGCATTTGTCCTCGGCGTGGTGCCGCTGGTCATTAGCAGCGGTGCCGGTTCTGCGAGTCAGAATGCCATCGGCACTGGCGTCGCGGGCGGGATGATTTCAGGCACCTTCCTCGCCATCTTCCTCGTGCCGGTCTTCTTCGTGGTGGTGGTAAAAATCGTCACCCGCATCACCGGAAAAGCCGTCATCACCCCTCAAGCAGAAATTCACCATGCGTAGTGCAGCCGCTATTTTCGCCGTTTCATTTCTATCAGCCGCTTGTTCGCTCATCCCACCGCTGGAGTCCGTGAACTCGCAAGTTTCGAATAAATTTCCGGGAAAAACCGCGGGTGATGTCCCTGCGGATATCGCGTGGCAAAAATTTTTCACCGATCCGCGATTGAGAAAACTCGTTCAAACCTCGCTGGAAAATAACCGCGACTTGCGCGTCGCCGCCTTAAACGTCGAGCAGTCCCGTGCGCGTTATGCGATCTCGCGTGGCGAACTTTTCCCGTCGATCACGGGCAATGCTTTAGCCGAGCGACGGCGTGGACTCGGCGATCCCGGCTCTAGCGGCCCGACGACGGAATCAGGAACCTACGAACTTTCCGTCGGTCTCGTCTCATACGAACTCGATCTCTTCGGCAGAGTCAGAAGCCTCAACAACGCAGCCTTAGAAACCTACTTCGCCACCGATGCCGCCCGCGTCGGCACCCAGATCTCGCTCGTCGCCGAGGTGGCAAACCAATACCTAACTGAGCGAGCACTTCAGGAACAAATCGCCCTCTCTCAGCAAACTTATGATGGCTTCAACCTCGCTTACGACATTATGAAAAAACGCTTCGATAGCGGGACCGTCTCGGAGTTAGAACTCAGCTCGATGGAAGTCCAGCGACAGACTGCGAAGGTCGATCTCGCCACCTTCCGCCAGCGCACCGCAGAGATTAACAACGCGCTCGTCTTCCTCGCGGGCGGCTCACTGCCTCAGCATTTGCCCAAAGGCCGAACACTCGAAGAAGTACTTCTCGCCCCGGTGAAAGCAGGAGTTTCCTCCGATCTCCTCCAACGCCGCCCAGACATCCGCGAGGCCGAACATCAGCTCCGCGCGGCAAATGCGAACATTGGTGCCGCGCGTGCTGCGCTTTTCCCAAGTGTGTCGCTCACCTCCAGCGGCGGTTCAGCTAGCCGCAGCCTCACCGATCTTTTCGCGAATGGCACCGGCACCTGGCTTTTCGCCCCAGAAGTGAACATCCCCATTTTCAGCGGTGGCATTAACATCGCCTTCTTAAAATCCGTGGATGCCGCGAAGCAAGTCGCCGTCGCCAAATACGAGAAATCTATCCAAACCGGATTCCGTGAAGTGGCCGATGCCCTGGCTGCTCGCAGTGGTCTAGCAGAGCGCATTTCCGCGACCGAAAGCCTCGTCGCCGCCCAACAAAAACGCTCCGATCTCGCCAACGCCCGCTTCGAGAAAGGGCTCGACAGCTACTTGGAAGTACTTACCGCCGCGCTGGATCTCTTCACCGCTCGCCAGTCGCTCATCCGCCTTCGCCTCGCCCGCGAGATCAATTCGGTCAACCTCTACAAAGCCCTCGGCGGTGGTTGGTGATCTACCAATCTTGAAATCACAACGTAGTATGGCCGTCTTGGCGGTGTCGTCAAACAGGCGTCGCGCCTATTTTTTTGCTAGAGCGATTTCCATAAGAAACTGTCCTAAAAAGGCAGGGACCATTTTCCGAAACGGTCTGGCGAATGGGACGCGAATGAATCTTCCATGGGCAATCATTCCCCTACCATTCTCACATACAGCCCGGAGAGCTATCCCGTCCTTTGGCCCGATCCATTAGACCGCCATTTCATCTCCACAGATCCAGACTCAATCTCCATACATCCAGATCCAGTCTCATTACATCCGGCTCATATCTCCTGAGATGAAAATTCGATCAACTGACATCCGCCGCCGATCTCCAGAGATCAAATGCCTATCTCGGGACATCAAATTCCGATCAACCGAGATCAAAATTTCATCTAGTGAGATAAAATTTCCATCTCCCGAGATCCGATTTGGATCTAAAAAGACCGAAATTCGATCAATTTAGATCAAATTTCGGTCTATTTTTATCAAAATTGCAATTTTATCGAAATCTTGGCATGAAAATCAGCCAATAGCGCGACAAAGCACCTCAAGGCGACGGCACCACGGGCGGCTCCGTCCGCGACGATTTTTCAAAATATTGCCCCAGCGTATCCAACCACGCCGCGATGCCCGGACGATCTGCCACCGCGTCGCCCGCATGGCGATAAACCCGCAGCGCCCAATCCGCCCCGTCTGCTTCGCAGAGCGTCCGCGTGTCGCGAATTTCCTTCAACACCTGTTCCAACAGCCCCTCGATCACCAACAGATTTCTAGCAGATTCA
>JANOQR010000156.1:0-5503 GCA_031414935.1 Luteolibacter sp. | reverse complement strand
CTGAGCGCGATGGGGATCTATCAAGTCTGCCCCGGCGACCCGAGTTTCTCGCTGGGCTGCCCGATCTTTGATGAAGCCCGCGTTGCCTTGCCCGGCGGGAAGGCCTTCGTCGTGAAGAGGAAAAATGCTTCCGAAAAAAATCCCTACGTCCAGAAAGTGACTCTCGATGGGATGCCACTGACCACGCCATTCATTTCTTACGCGGACATCATGGCGGGTAAGGAATTGGTATTTGAAATGGGCGATCAGAAGAGCGTCTTTTGGAAATAAAAGGTGAGTCACCGCATGACTGAGTTTTCATAACTAACAACGATCCAATGTTCCCACCTTCCACGAAAAATCTACTGCTGGCCGGCATTCAAGTGCTGACTGTTTTTCTCGCCCAGCCCTGCGAGGCCAAGCCAAATCTTGTGGTGATCCTTGCGGACGACATGGGCTGGAATGACATTTCGGTGCATGGCTCCAAGACGCCTACGCCGCACATCGACCGCCTCGCATCGTCAGGAGTTGCCTTCAAGAATTTGATCGTCAACCCGGTTTGCTCGCCGACTCGGTCCTCGTTTTACACGGGCTGCGATGCCGTCCGCAACGGCTTCGGCGGCGAGGTAGGTGATAAGATGAATCCAAGTTTCCGAACGATTGCCCACACCTTCAAGGCGGCGGGTTATCAAACGGGCGTGTTTGGAAAATGGCATAATGGTAGCCCGAAATCCAAAGGTTCGTGGGCTGTCACTCCGCAAAAAGCCGGGTTTGATTCGTTCGTCGGATTTCATGGCGGTGGCACGGACTATTTCAATCAGACAGCCAAAGGAAAGCCGCCCCGCAACTGGTATATCAACGACCAACAAAGCGACGAACAGCCTGGCTACCTCACGGATTTGATTTCCACGAATGCGGTGAAATTCATCGAGCAGAATTCCAAAAGTCCGTTTTTCTGCATGGTGACTCATGCGGCTCCGCACGAGCCTTTTCAGGCGACGGACGCCCTGTTGAAGCGAGTTCCAGAGAGCATTCGTGGCGGCATGACTCTGACCGAAGCCATGGTTCGGGAAAAAACTGCCGAGTTTTCACAGAGCGGTAAAATGGACGAAAAAATCTGGGAATACGGCGGATTCACCGAGGCCGAGCGGCGGGTGGTTTACTCCGCGATGATGATCGGCCTCGATGACAGCGTGGGCGAAATTCTCGCGACGCTGAAAAAGACCGGCCAAGATCAGAACACCATCGTGCTACTGTTCAGCGACAACGGTGCGATGCGTTTCATCCGCGAAGGCAACCTGCCGCTGCGGGAGTGGAAGCATAACATGTATGAAGGCGCGATCCATGTGCCGGGGTTCCTCTCGTTTCCGGGCGGTGGCCTGAAAGCAGCACAAGCCTACGAACCCATGATCCGGGGCACGGATCTCTATCCGACATTGGCAGCTCTCGCGGGTGTGAAAATCGCGGAGGCCGAGACGCTCGATGGCGTCGATCACCTACCAGCCATCCTCGGCAAGGCCAAGGCACCCGAACTCGAATGGAACGGTATTTTCGTCTATTACGGCGGCTACCGGGACAATCAGTGGAAACTCATCGCCAAAACAGGACACTCCGAACTTTACGATCTCAAGAAAGACCCCACCGAGAGCGATGACGTTTCCGAGAAATTTCCCGAAGTCACCCGTCGGCTGCGTGCAAAGCATGATGACTGGCTCAAAAAGCACGGTGCCAACGTCAACTACACCTCGCCAGCGGTGAAGATTCCGCACGAGGCACACCCGGCGGGCCAAGTGCTCGAAGTGCGATGGGCTGCTCCGAAGCGATCTGGCAAAGCGCAGATGTCCTTCGCCTTGCCGAAGCCAGCCCAAGTGAAATCTGCGGGGCTGACTGCCGAGGATTTCGGCTGCACTCCGGGCGATTGCCTCGTTTACGACATGAAAATTGAAACCATGCAGCCGGGGCAGGCGGCTTACCTTTCTCCCACGCGCGGCCAGCCAATTTTCGGCGGAGCCAGAGGAACTGGAATCGATGCCAGTGGGGAAAAAGTCAGCTCGACGGAGAAGCTTCCCGGCCCGGTCAACCAGTGGAAACGCTACGTGCTCGGTCTCGGAAACTCCGCCGCATCCGGTCTCAGCGACTTGGAACTGGTGCTGGAAAGCAAAACCACGGGCGATGTCCGGCTGCTGCTCGACAACATCGGCATTTTGAAACCGAACGGAAAAGTGATCCCGGTTTGGGACGACGGAAAAGCTCCACCCAGCCAATCCGCCATTTCTTGCACCGCCATCGACCTCGCGATTTCAAAACCCTGAAGGCTGCGAAACTCCATCTCGACTCCGCTTGATTCGCGGGTTAAGTCATCGCTCTTTCCACTGAATCAAGCCGATGATTCTTGCCCGCTCCATCATCCTTTTATTTTTGCTGCTCCTGACGGGTCGCGCACCGGGTGAGACGGTATCAACGACGATCGAAGTCTTCGCCGATGGTAACAAAAGCCCACTTCTCGGACCTGAGATTACCGTTGCCCATGACACGTCGGCCCTGCGATTTTTCGTAAAACCCAAGACTCTCAGGACCCGTTACAGGCTGCCAAGTTTGGACTCCGAATGGAAGGAAAGGGCTAATGAAATGTTCTTCGTCATCCGTTTTCTCAAGAAAAATGGTGATCCGATTTCAGAGCAAGGTTTCCCCGCCGTGGGAACGAGCCTCGGATGGAAGGGTTCTTGGGAAAAGTCGCTTTTCACCCCACGCCGGGAGATGGTCACGGTGCCACCGGGTGCGAGTAGCTTTTACGTGGTCATTTCCTCTGCAGGTCCGCCCGCGCTCGTCGGAGTGTATGCGGTTTCTGGAATCGATATCCAGTCGGTGAAGCAGGGTGGAGTCCCAGGGGTGATTCACATGCAAGACAGCCGCCGCCCGGATTCTAATCAGAAAATCTGGAAAAAATCCGGGACCCATTCGTCCATGGCCAGCTCCTTAAATCTGGACGCAGGCGATATGGAATCGCCTGTGCTCATCATCAATGACGACGACGTCAAAGGCCACGCAGACTGGAATACCGGGATTTATTCATTGCCACCCGTCGTCGCGGGCGAGCGACTGGAGGTCAAATGGAGCGAAGCCTATAATTCGGGATTGGGCGGATCGTTTTCTGCAGAGTATGCGCGGCTGCCTGCTGGAATTCATCTTTTCGAGGTCGAAGAGCTTTCCATGTCGGGCACTCCGCTGGGGGTGATTACGAGCGTTTCGGTAATAGTGCCGCAGCCGTTTTGGCTCAATATCTGGTTCTGGACGGCGGTGGTGGGAACGATCGCGATTTTTTCTACCCTCGGCGGGCGTTATTTGATTCGGAAAAAAATCACCCGGCACTTAGAGGAAGCCCAGCTCATTTCCGACGAGCGGCTGCGAATCGCGCGCGATTTACACGACGATCTCGGCACTCGGCTTTCTCACATTTCGCTGCTCAGTTCCTTCGCGCAGAGCAGCAGTCCGAGTCCCGAGGTGAGTTCAAACTTCGAACAAATCTCCGCCATGTCTCGCGAACTCATCGGCGCACTTTCTGAGACCGTTTGGATGCTCAATCCAAAGAACAACCAGCTCGAAGCACTCGTGGATTTCCTCTGCCGCTTGGTCAGCGAGCTTTGCAGGTTGGCGAACATCCGCTGCCGAATCGACGCCTTGTCCGTTACGGGGAATGTTCTGATTTCCCACGATTTCCGGCACAATGTGTGTCTCGCGGTGAAGGAAATCGTCAACAACGCCCTGAAGCATTCCGGCGCCACGGAGATCACCATGACCATCCGCGTCGATGGCAAATGCCTCATCATCATCATCACGGACAACGGCATCGGCATCACCCCAGATGCCGGGAAACCTGGCGTCGGGCTAGACAGCATCAATCAGCGCATGACCAGTATCCGTGGTAAGTGTTACATTGAAACCATCGAAAGTGGTGGACTCAAAGTCACCCTAGAAGCAAGCATCGCCTAACCCATAAAAACCGTGGCCATTTCCCGAAAAAAAACTGTGGTGGTGGTCGAAGACGACCCACGCCTGCAACAGCATCTCGTTAAAATGTTGGGGCAACCGGACGACATCACCTGTCTTTGCGCCGTCTCGTCCGCAGAGGAAGCACTGGAAAAAATCCCGAAATTCCGGCCAGACGTGGTGCTGATGGACATCAATTTACCGGGGATTTCCGGCATCGACTGCATTCGGGATCTCAAGAGTTCGCTGCCGCAGTTAGAAGTCGTCATGCTCACCGCCTACGAGGAGGAGGACAACATTTTCCGGGCTTTGAAAGAAGGTGCCAGCGGCTACTTGCTGAAATCCAGCACGCCGGACGACATCTATAATGCGATTCGCGACGTGTTCACGGGTGGGGCGCCGTTTTCCAGCCACATTGCGAGGAAAGTGGCGCAGTATTTCCGGGAAGAGCGGAAAATCGAGAATGAGAATGAAGCTCTCACCGTCCGCGAGAAAGAGGTTCTGAAGCTGCTGGCCTCGGGCTACATTTACAAGGAAGTGGCGGACCAGTTGCACATCTCACTGGAAACGGTTCGCACCTACGTGAAGCGGATTTGTCACAAGCTCCACGTCCGCAGCAAGGTGGAGGCGATCATCAAATACCGGGCTTGAATGGTCTGCACATTGATTAACACATAATTTTCTTGCCGCCTCCTGCTGCGTGACGCGAAATGTGGGTGTCTACTTCGGTAGATGGGGATTTCAAAACCTCTCACTACGCGGTCGGCATCGACCGCAAAACGATGCCGCCAAACCGACTGAAAGGCCGGGGAGGCGGTGGCAATGTCCAAGCCGCCTACCTTCGGGGAGTCCGGCCAAAGGCCATCGCAGTCGTCGTAGTGCGACTTTTGAACTCCCCGTCCACTTGGGATGACTCCTATTCCTGACTTCCTCCCATGAAATCGACGACCCTAGCCTCTTGTGCCATTATGGCAATTTCTCCTTTCCTGCTTGCTCAGGAAGAAGCCGCACCGCTCGTTTCGGAAACTATCGAAACACCCACCACCGCCCGCCTGCTTGGTCCGCTGAATGACGGCACGCCACCACCACCCGAGCCGCCGAAGCCTGCTTTCATCGTCCCGACACGGGACATCCTCGAATCCAAAACTGTCCTGCAAGGCGGGCGCGAGATCACCATCCAGAAAATCAAGCCCATCGCCATGCCACCGCGCCCGCAGGCACCTGCGTCGATAGATTTCAACGATCCCGCGATCCAACAGCGTATCGCAGAACGCCGCGCGAAGTATCCGGCGATGAAGATGCTCGCCGTCGGAGCCACCATCTATCACTCGGATAATTCTCCACCACGCAGCCTTGTTCGTCTCTGGCCGCAAACGGCAGGCGAGCCAGTCACCGTCTGGTCATCGGCCAACTTCACGCTTCTCGCAGGCATCCCAACCTTCGCCACCGCATCCGGCGAGAAAACCAGCATCATGATGGTTTGGAGTGCCATCAATCTCGACCGAACGAACCATCTCCAACGCAACTACGCTCGCCA
>JANOQR010000155.1:0-11639 GCA_031414935.1 Luteolibacter sp. | reverse complement strand
GTGAGCCAGAACCGCGCACAGTATGCCCTGAGCAAGCCCACGGTGGAGCGCACGATCCCCGGCATGTCAGGCACGCTGCTGGTGACGCTAAAGCGGGAGAAGGTGGCACGCGGTTGTGAGATTCATGTCGCGCAAGTGGATGCAGAAGGAACGATCGGTGAGTTCCGCCCGTCATTCTTCTGCACTAGCTCGCGCAATGTGAAAGTGGATAACCTAACACCCCGAGTCTTATACGCCATCCAAGGCCGGGCGATGGGCGGCAGTAACGGCAGCTCAGACTGGAGCGACATCGTCATCCAGCGTGCGGCATAATGATGAGAGAGCATAGGCCCCCAGCGCGGCACGGAGAGCAACCCGCTTTCCCTGCCGCGCTTTTATTTCTAACTATGGGGTAAATCCTGACCGGTATCGATAAACAGTTAGCCAAAAGTCATTTCCGAAACGTAAAGCACCAAGGAGCGGCGGACTCCGATCCGCCGGGGTCCATGAAGTGACGATGGGGAGAAGCTAGCTGCTTATCATCGGCTTACCATAGGCATCGGCGATTCGGAGATCGCCACTCCTTGTTACCGGCGGTGCCACAGCGCAAACTAGATAAAGGGAAGCAACTTCTGGCAAACGGTCCAAAGCAGACATCGGCCTGATTGATTCTTGACCGCTGCCGACTTTGAGACAGTTTCAAGCCGTTTTCAAATCCTCATCACTCCCTCTATCACCATGAACGAACTCAAAGCAAAGCTCACCGCCCTAGGACTCAGCGAAGAAATGGCAGATCAAGCGATCTCGACCGTCGCGGAATTCGTAAAATCCAAAGTGCCAGAATCCTATCACTCCATGATCGACGACGTGATGGCCGGCAAGACTCCAGAAATGGGCGGCATCCTCGGGAAACTCGGCGGCCTCTTCGGCGGGAAGTGATTTTAACTCGGCGAACCCGTAGGCTTCGCTCACGGTCCATCAAAAGAAGCGCGAAAAGGCACTCTGTCTTTCACGGCAATCACACTAGGTAGCAAGCGCAGAAATTTGATGTCTTCTTAACCGCGAATCGACGCCAATCGACGCGAATTTTAAGAACCGCATTTCTCAGAATTAGGAATTTCATTCAAAAAACTCTTCATTCGCGTTGATTCGTAACCCTTCGCAGTTGAAAAATTCCTAGCAGCCAGTAAAATTTGTTTTGGCGGATGAAACACGGAACGCCGTAACGACTGGGATACAAAGTTTAGGCACCACGAATCTTGCGAATTTGACGAATCATTCAGAATCAAGGATAGCAGTTATTCAGTCGCGGCATGAATCTTCTGCAAGATTCGTTGGATTCGTGAGATTCGCGGTGCCTTCCTTATTCTGATCTATTTTCAAACTCACTCACGTCATCCACCAAAATCAATTTTACGCAATACTATCTTGATCGCTGTCAATGCACCCTGCTGAATTAAGACTAAACGTTTCACCGGACGCCAATACCTCAAAAACATGAAGCTCACCGCCATTTACGAACCGTGTCCAGAAGGGGGATACACCTGCTGGATAGAAGAAATGCCGGAAGTCATTTCCCAAGGTGACACCCTAGAGGAAGCGCGTGTGAACCTGCGTGATGCACTCAATCTCATAGTGGAGTATCGCCACGATGAAGCACGTGCCCAGATAGCACCCTCCGCCGTGATCGAAGAACTAGCCGTTGTCTAGCATGAAGCTAGCGGACTTACTCAGCCACCTCACTGCGTGCGGTTGCGTCTTTGCTAGAGAAGGCAGCAATCACACCATCTGGAAAAATCTTGTTACCGGGAAAGTGACTTCCATCCCAAGGCACCGAGAAGTAAAAGACCCCACCGCATGGGCAATCTGTCGGCAACTTGGAATCCCGAAACCCTAGCTGACAGGCAACTGATGCCTTTCTCATCTTCTCTGGCTGCACACAGTGCCTGCGGGTTTCATTTTTAAACATCCTCGCGGCGACCGATGATCGCCGCTACATTTTTAGCAGATTCCACGCCGTGACCAGCGCCTTCAGACCTGCCATTTCGATGGATGAATCCACGCCTGCACCCCACAGCAGACGGCCGTCGTCGTGCTGGAGTTGGACGTAGGAGGCGGCACTGGCATCTGAGCCGCCGCGAACGGCGTGGGAGCGGTAATCGGTGACTTTGAAATTTTTCAGCCCGGCTCCCTCCAGCGCGTGGACGAAGGAGTTGATCGGGCCGTTGCCAAAGCCCTCGATGTTTTTTGCCTCGCCGCCGATGAGGATGCTGGCCTTGCAGTGGACTTGCCCGCGTTCGCCGGTGTGGTGGATGAGTTCGTAGTCGATGACATCAAGCGGGGCGGATAGATTTACAAATTCCGCGAAGAACGCCTCGCGGATTTCATCGTTGGAGAGCTCGCGGCCATGCTCGTCTGCGAGATCGTAGATGCGTTTGCCGACTTGCGGGTGCATGGTTTTCGGCAAATCGAAGCCATGCTCGCGGTCCAACACATACGCGACGCCGCCTTTGCCGGACTGCGAGTTGATGCGGATGATGGCTTCATACGAGCGACCGATGTCTTGCGGATCGATGGTGAGATAGGGCACGCCCCATGGGATGTTAGGATCTTGCTGAGTCTCCTTCGCACGGCGGTCGAGGCCTTTCTTGATCGCGTCCTGATGGGAGCCGGAAAACGCGGTGAAAACTAACTCGCCCGCGTAGGGCTGGCGTTCTGGCACGCTGAGGCGCGAGACCCGTTCATAGACCGTGCGGATAGAATGCAGGTCGGAAAAATCCAGTCCGGTCGCGATTCCGTGGCTGTTGAGATTCAGCGCGACGGTGACGATGTCCAGATTTCCCGTGCGCTCGCCATTGCCGAAAAGCGTGCCTTCCACCCGATCCGCACCAGCCATCAAGCCCAGCTCAGTGGCGGCGACTCCGGTGCCGCGGTCGTTGTGCGTGTGCAGGGAGACGATGACGGAATCACGTTTTGCGAGATTTCTGCACATCCACTCGATCATGTCTGCGTGGATGTTCGGCGTGGTCCACTGCACGGTGTCTGGCAGATTGATGATCATTTTCCGCTCCGGCGTCGGCTGCCAGACGTCGATCACCGCATCGCAGCACTCCAGCGCGAAATCTAACTCCGTGTCCGAAAACGACTCGGGCGAATACTGCAAGACCACCTCAGTCTGCGGAATACTCGGCACGAGCTGTTTCACCAATTCCGCGCCATCCACGGCGATTTGTCGGGTGGAATCCCGCGACGCATCTCCGAAGGTCACTCGCCTTTGCAGCGGTGAAGTGGAGTTGTAAATATGCACGATTGCCCGCTTCGCCCCGGCGATGGCCTCGAAAGTGCGACGAATAAGCGGCTCTCGAGTCTGCACTAACACTTGGATCGTCACGTCATCCGGGATGCGGCCTTCGTCGATCAAGCGGCGCAGGAAATTAAACTCCGTATCCGCAGCCGATGGGAAACCCACCTCGATTTGCTTAAACCCAACGCGCACTAACAAATCAAAGAACTCGATCTTCTCCTCGATGGACATCGGCTGCGGCAGGGCCTGATTTCCGTCCCGGAGATCGACCGAGCACCACTGCGGTGCATGGGTCAGGAGCTGATCCGGCCAAGTGCGGTCGGGCAATGACACCGCCGGAAATGGGCGGTATTTCGAAAGAGAAGTCGGGTGCATTATATGAAAAAAGAATGAGTGAGAAAATGAAAGTGGCCGCACCTCAAGATGGGCGGGCCGGTGAACAAAAGTGAAGGAAAGAAATAGGTCAACGGGCGGCCAACCCTAGAAGAAGGAGGCGAGATAAAATTCCGTTGCAGCGTGCGTTCACCCCGGCAAGCTACAAATTACATCCCATGGGTCAAACCGGAAATGCCGCCCGTTTTCTCCCGGACTTGAAATTGCTGATTGATATTCCCTGCGTTTCCGCAAGGAAGGTCTGAGATTATTTTATGAAAAACTACCTGCTCACCGCCACTGCCATCTTCGCCACTCTCATTCCCGCGCTCGCCATCACGGATGCCGACATCACTCCCGCAGCTCTCGCTGGGAAGACGCTGACGTTCACCATCAATAGTGCAGCGGGGCCTTTCGCTAACACAGGCTCATGGACTGGCACCTTTGGCAGCCCTGCCTTCACCGTGGCCAATGTCACCGGGAACACCGTCAACATCACCACCACCCACAGCACTGTCGCTAACGGGTCCACCGTCGTCACGATTCCTAAATTCATTGAAGGATACGGCACCACCACTATCACCCTATTTACAAGTGGAGGAATCGGCAGATATGAAATGAATTTCCTGCCGCTGGATTCCGCTTTCCAAATCGGCACCTTCGGCATCGGCGCGACCGCCCCGCGCATTCCAGAAATCGCGGTCAAGTTAGACAACGTCAAAGAAATCGAAAGCAACGCCTCCGATCTCGACATCGGCTCCGCAAACATCGGTAAATCCGTTTCTCAGTCCTTCACCATCACGAACACTGGCAGTGCGCCGCTGAAAAACCTCGCCATCAGCATCAGCGGCAAACACCCAGCCGACTACAAGGTCACTTCGCTGAAAAAGAACCAGCTCGGCATCGACGAAAGCATCAATTTTAAAGTGACTTTCAAGCCCCGAGCCGCAGGTGCCCGCGAGGCCATCATTCGCATCAAGAGCAACGACAAGAACGAGAATCCGTTTAAAATCAGCCTCTCTAGCAACGGATTTAAGAATTAACGGAGAGTGCAAAATCTCTACCAGCGATCATTGCTTAGAAGGTCGCTTGGAAACCACGGCGATCATCGAAATAGAATGGTTTTGGAGCGATGCTCGACGTGACTTCTTGGTATTAAACCCAAGGAGCGGCGGACTCCGATCCGCCCCAGCCCATGGTAAGCCAAAGAGTAGAGGATCACCGCTTTTCTTTGGCCATTCATAGGCTTAGGCGATTCGGAGATCGCCGTTCCTTGCCTCGAACGCCACGGCGATGTTCTGCGGGAGAATCAAGCCAGATACTTATGCGAAGTTGCCGCGGTTTCGAGAAATCTTGATACGCGGCACTGTAGAACTGACTTTACGGTATTCTGATTTTTGTGCTCAAGGCTTCAATACTGGACGGAGTACCTCCCCATTCAGCAGCACGATCACTTGAAGATTCGCTTGTCCACCCGACTTGTCCCTGAGCGAGCGTCTGGGGTTGTAGCTGATGCTGTAGTAACCACCGTTGCCGCCACTATCTCCGTGTTCAATGCGTTCAGCTCTCCGCATGACCCAAACAGGATTTGCTCCGGTATATGCCTCACCAAGTATCTCCCTTGCCACCTTATCCGCACGATTGATTGCCTCAAGAAGCGTGAGTGATCCCAGATTCTCGGTAATTGCCAGATGACCAGGACTAGCCTCCTCCGTAACGTGTCCGCCAGCCTTCCGAATCGTATCCGTACTTGCCGAGCACTCGTAACGAACACCATCAACCCGGCTAATCCAAGTCGTAAGCTCCTCACCTCCATCGCAAATGCCGAATAAAGTAAGTGATAGAGAGGCGACAATGTTTAATAGGTTCATAGGTGTAGATTTCTCAGCGAACAATCCCTAGCGAGTCACACCCCGCTGTGAGTTCTCGATAAACTCGATCAAATGCGCGACGTGCGGCGAATCCCCGGCATGCGTCGCTTTTAACGAGCTAATCGAAGTCGCGAGGTTGGTATCTTTTTTCAGGAACAGCTTTTTATAAGCCGTCTTGATCGAGCGAATATCGTCCTCGGTGAAGCCGCGACGTTGCAGACCCACCACATTGAAACCGCGCGTCGTGGCTGGATTTCCCTCCACGATCATGAACGGCGGCACGTCTTGCACGACTCGCGATAAGCCGCCCACCAGCGCGTGTTGGCCCACACGGCAAAACTGATGGATCGCGGCCACGCCGGAAATAATCGCGTGATCGCCCACTTCCACATGCCCCGCCAGCGCGACGGAGTTCGAGAGAATGATGTGATCGCCCAGCACGCAGTCATGCGCGATGTGGGAGTAGCAAAGCACCAGATTGTGCGAGCCGATCCGCGTCACCGAGTCCGCGTGGGTGCTGCGATGCACGGTGCAATTCTCGCGGAAAACATTGTGATCGCCCACCTCGAGGAAAGTCGGATCGCCCGTGTATTTTAGATCCTGAGTTTTCCCACCCACCGCGGCGAAGGGGAAAAACTCATTTCCGCAGCCGAACTTCGAGTGCCCCTCGATGACGACATGCGAGTGCAGCACGCAGTCATCGCCCAGCGCGACATTCGCCCCGACGACACAAAACGGCCCGACCCGAACATTCCGCCCGAGCGTGGCCAGTGGTGAAACAATAGCAGTAGGATGGATCACGCCGGAAATGTCGGCCTATCGACGCCGCGATGACGAGGATTTTTTCGCAGGCCGTGCGCAATCAGCAACACGCTTGTCACTGAAATTACGTTGCTAGATTTCCCCCAGCGGATTGATTGGGCGGTATGAAATTTCTATTTGCCGTTCTCGCCGGAAGTCTGATCGCGGGTTCTGGGCTGCGGGCTTCGACGATTTTGCACACGGTGGATGCACAGCTCTATCGGGACGAGGCGGCGTTGTATCCATCCGTCGGGAAGGTGACAGGCTCGGGATTTTCCGGCTCCGGGGTTTTGATTTCAGACCGCTGGGTGCTGACGGCGGGGCATGTGAGCATCGGTAAAACAGGCGCGACTTACAACGTGGGCGGCGTGGATTACATCATCGAGAGAACGATCTTGCATCCGAGTTACTCGACGGCTGGGCCATCGCTGTCTAACGACATCGGGCTGCTCCGGCTAGGGGCGGCGGTGACGGGCGTCGGTGCGGCGGAAATGTTTCGGTTTCCTAATGCCGCCGCGATCCTCGGGCGCGAGGCGACGTATGTGGGACATGGCTTCACCGGGACTGGACTCACGGGTGCTCAGGTGGACATCGAGCTGCGGGCCTTCACGAATAAAATCGAGTTTTACGGCGATCAGTATGGCCTGACGACGACTTCGTTTGTCTCGGATTTTGACAACCCCACGGGCACGAGTAACCGCCAGCAGTCCGACCCGGTTGCGACTCGGCTAGAAGGCGCAGTCGCTCCCGGCGACAGCGGCGGCGGAGTTTTCACGACGATCAACGGCCAACGCTATCTGATCGGAATCAACAGCTACTCCGGCGCGGTGAGTCAGGCGACGAGCAACTCGAAATACGGTGGCCTGAGCGGTGCGGTGGATCTCCGGCAGTACAGTGCGTGGATTTTTGAAAACACCGGGATCATGGCCATTCCTGAGCCGAGTGCAGCGTGGCTGGCCGTGCTCGGCAGCTTGCTTTTCCTTCGCAGACGGCGGTGATCGGGGCGACTCCATTCGGGAGAAACTATGGCTAAATCGTGAAGGAAGAGTTTTTTCACCGCCAAGACGCCAAGTGCGCCAAGTTTAAGAAAGGGAAAATCGAGATGCAGGGGGCGAACGTGGGGTTTACGAGAGCCAATTTGGAATTTCCTTGGCGATCTTGGCGTCTTGGCGGTTCAACTTTATTTCATTCGTGCCAGCTTGCTCACGCAACCATCCCGAATGTATCCGCCTTGCCGCGGTGATTTCGGTGAGTTCTGCGGTTTTGATTGCCAGCGGCCCGACGAGCCGGGAGAGTTTCGTTTTCACCGCATGAAAGTCGTAGCAATCGCCAATCAAAAGGGTGGCGTCGGTAAAACCACCACCGCCCTGAATCTCTCCGCCGCCCTCGCTTTGCGCGGCCAGCGGGTGCTCTTGGTGGATCTCGACCCGCAAGCAAACTGCACCAGCGGCCTAGGCATCGAGCCGCCAGATGGCAGCAGCATGTATCCGGTGCTGATGGGTGAAGCCACCGTCCACCAACAAATTTTGCCCACCGGGCGGGAAAATCTCTCACTGGTCCCCTCGGAAATGGACCTCGCTGGCGTCGAGATCGAGCTGGCCCGCAGCGACGATCATCTCACGCGCTTGAGAAATATCCTCCAAGCTCTGAAACCGAACGACCTTTTCGAGTTTTGCATCCTCGACACCCCGCCATCGCTCGGCGTGCTAATGACCTCCGCCCTCGCAGCGGCGGATGAAATTCTGATCCCACTGCAATGCGAGTGGTTCGGACTCGAAGGGCTGGCGAAAATCGTCCACGTCATCGACCAAATCCGTGGCTCGGATGCGAACCCTAACATCAAGCTCGAAGGCATCGTGATGACAATGTATGATGGCCGGACTCTACTCTCGCGGCAGGTCGTCGATGAAGTTTCCAAGTTTTTCCCGGAGCAGATGTATCGGACCATGATTCCCCGGACCATCCGCATCGGCGAGGCTCCGAGTCATGGCAAAACCATCTTCGAGCACGACCCCAACGGCCTCGGAGCGCAAGCCTACGGCGCGATGGCAGACGAGTTTCTCACTCGCCATGCCGTATGCGGGCCGTTGCTGGCGACGAGTTGATGGTGTTGAGACTTCAATGTTCCGTGAAGTTCACTTCAGCGTGTGAAACACAGAACTCGCTGGTGACGCTATACCGTCCGTCGAAAAATAAGAAAGCTCCGTCACCACACTCTTTTTTATCGGGAAAGCCCCCCACAGATACAGACTAACCAATCACTGAAGCAAAAAACAGACAGGCGACGATCTTTGAGAAATTCCTAGTCACATGCTGCCGTTGTTGCTTAATTTGGATCATTAGTTAATTAGCCCTGCACTACTCTCTTTAATCGAATATGGAAAAACCTAACTCTAAGCAATGGCCGGTTATGGTTGGGCTTCTGCTCGCGATAGTCGGTGTTGTTGTGCCAATTATTTGGGATTTATTTAGAAGCAGTGCTTCATTGGAACTCAAACAAACAGGTCGGACGACTATTATCCAACGGAATGATTCATTTGAAAAACTCCACGTCGAATACGACGGAAAGCCAATCAAGGAACTTGCGAGTGTCCGGTTTCAGTTAGCCAACACTGGTTCGCTGCCAATCAGAGATTCCGATTTGGTCGCCCCACCTACCGTTCACTTCCCGAATTCCCATCCGGTTCTGGACGCACGTATCGAAAGCACGTTTCCCTCAAATCTTTCAGCATCAATTACGCGTGGCTCAGATCCGACGACTGTGAGTGTCACTTTCCCGCTCCTTAATCCCGGTGACAATGTTCAATATGTTGTATTGATAGGACAAACATCACCTATGAACTTCACTGCGAACGCAAGGATCGTAGGACTATCTAAGCTAAAAGTCGTAACACAGCCAGACGCGCCACTCCGAGTTGAACGCCAACGTTCATGGGTCGTATATCCGGTAGGGATATTTTCAATTTTTTTATTGTTAGGCGTCCTGGTGGGCTTGTGCGATATCCCGAAGGAACGTCGCTTCAAAAAAATGGTGCGTGAGAATTTATTTCAAATTCCAGAAGACTTAACTACCGAAACAGCGACTCAATTCGTGTCCTCCAATCTCTCTTGGACAACGGCCTCTGAAAGGAAAGGTGTTTTTGCTTTCCTTGATACTTTACCTATTGGACAACCGCTAGCGAACGATGAGCGTGATCGACTTGCGCGATTAATGCAGGACTGCTCGGCCGCAGCTACGTCTAACGTCACAATGGTGATCGTCGTCTCAATAATTTCGCTTGTGGGTTTCTCTTATGTTTTGGTTCAATTTCTATGAATCAATATTTCGCGTTGCTGCAAATTGCGCATTTATGAAAATATAATTCAGGTTGATGGTCTTCTCCTTCGAACGTAGTTTAGTTTCACGTTTTTTATCTCTCTTGCTCCTCCCTCGCAGCCAGCGTGCCGCACTCTCGAACTCAATTAACCATTTGGCACGCTTGCCTCGGAGTCTAAACCTCTTTACTATCTCGCAATGCAAGCACACCGCGCTGAAACTACATTGTCTGAGGACGGCGTCATCACTTTACGTGACATTCCTTTTCGTCGCGGCGAATCTGTCGAGGTCATCGTCCTTCCTTTCTCGGCTGTCGCGGTATCCGGTTCTCGCTACCCGCTTCGGGGCACCCCGGTCACGCTTCTGTCGCCCACCGAACCTGTGGCAGATGCTGACTGGGAGGCTGCCAGATGATAATTCTCGATACGCACATCTGGGTTTGGTGGATTCACGGCGATCCGACCCTTTCGGCGTCCACCCGTGCGCTGCTTGATTCCTCTGAACAGACTGGCCTCGCGGTAAGTGCCATTTCGTGCTGGGAGGTAGCGAAGCTCGTCGAGCACGGGCGACTCACTTTGCCGTGCCCTGTGTTCGATTGGCTTCAGCAGGCGCTCGCGTATCCGGGTGTCCGACTCATCGAGCTTTCACCCCGCATCTGCGTCGAGTCCACTCAGCTTCCGGGCGAGTTTCACCGCGATCCCGCAGACCAAATCATCGTCGCCACGGCTCGCATTCTCGATGCGCCTCTCGTTACCGTGGACGGTAAGATTCTGGAGTATCCGCATGTCAAACTCACTCCAACAAACGCCTAACCATGCGCTTCAGTAATCTGCTCCGCAGTCGCTGAGCTTTTGTCGTTAGGCGTCATTCCCACCCATTGACACTCCGCACGCTTTCCCGCACGTTTCGGGCATGATCTCTCTTCCAGTCACCCAAGCCCGTTCCAAGCTCTATCAACTCCTCGATCAGGCCGCCGATTCTCACGAACCCATCCAAATTACCGGCAAGCGTTCCAATGCTGTCCTCGTGTCTGAGGAGGATTGGCGCAGCATTCAGGAGACACTCCATCTCGTCTCGATACCCGGGATGCGCGACTCGATCCGTAAAGGTATGGCAGAGCCGCTCGACAAATCCTCTACCGAGCCCGGCTGGTGAGTTGGTCCATCGTTTACACGAAGCAAGCCCAGAAGGACGCGAAGAATCTGGCGTCCTCAAACCTCAAGCCGCAGGCGCAACGTCTTCTCGAAATCGTCGCGAAGGATCCATTTCAGAATCCCCCGCCATATGAAAAGCTCGTCGGAGATTTGGCCGGAGCCTATTCCCGCCGCATCAACATCCAACACCGTTTGGTGTATCAGGTTTATGACGCCGAACACACGATCAAGGTTGTCCGAATGTGGACTCACTACGAATGAGCCGAACGACCCCACGCGCCGTCCTCGCCTGAGCTGGAGTCCACTTGTCACCTACTGACGTTTTCCCGCATCGTGCCGCCCGCCGGGGGCCACCGCGTGGAACAGCGGCGAGTCCAGCGAGGAACACGGATTCCCGCTTGACCTGCGTGCGGCGAATGCGGAGTTTCTCCCTCTTATCGCCAAACCGCCGGATTTCTCACAAAAATGGCATGATGGCAGATCCCGAAATTTTTCCCACTTACTCTCTTATTTTAAACACTTTCCATGTTCAAAAAGCTTTTTGGCAACCTATTTTCCAATGACATCGGCATCGACTTAGGCACTGCGAATACCCTCATCAACGTCAAGGACCACGGCATCGTTTTGCGCGAGCCGTCGGTCGTCGCAGTCAAGGCTGGCACGAATGAAGTGCTGGCCGTCGGGGACGATGCGAAACGAATGCTTGGCCGAACGCCGGGCAACATCGTCGCCATCCGCCCGCTGAAAGATGGCGTCATCGCCGACTTCGAGGTCACTGAGGCGATGCTCCGGCACTTCATCCGCAAGGTGAACAAGGGCCGTCGGTCAAATCCGCGCGTGCT
>JANOQR010000154.1:0-19127 GCA_031414935.1 Luteolibacter sp. | reverse complement strand
CCGCGATCGGATTTGAAACCGACGCCGCCACCGATTTCACTCCGTGGGGACTGGATCGCCCGATCTTGAAATTGCGCTTCACGGGCGAGATCGAGTCGCAAGTCATCGAGCTCGCCTTCGGGATCGACAGCAAAGGCGGCTACTTCGTCAACCGCACTGGCACGCCGACGGTGATGCGCGTGGAGCGATCCCTCGTCGATAGCATCCCTCGCCGTCCCCACGAGTGGCGGCACTCGCGGCTGTGGTCGATTGATCGATTTAATCTGATAGGAATCGAACGCAAACAAGGAGCCGAGTCGCCTCTCTTGCTGCGCTACATTTCCGACAGCGACGAATGGACCGCCTCCCGAGATAGCACGGACCTCACTGCGGATCTCAACCCTCAACGCGCAAACTACCTGCTCGATACGTTGGAAGGACTCAAGGTTTCCCGCTGGCTGCCAACCGATGATCCATCCGCTTTGGAAGCGATTGCGAATCCCTCGCTGACTCTCAGAATCATCGAGAAATCCAAAGACAACACCGACGACCTCACCGGATTTATCACTCACGAAATTATCCTCGCTCCCGGCAGCAACGTCGCAAATCCCGCTTTTTACTACGGACGGTCCACTGCCGCTGCGAACCCATTCCTGATGGATCGGGAAACCTACAACAAGCTCGCTACCACGCTGCTAGAGAAACCATGAACCTGCCGTGATTCGTTCATTGAGACTGATAGACTTTCGCTGTTTCGGCAGCTTGAATCTCGAAGTGCCTGCCGAAGGTGCCATTCTCACGGGCGACAACGCGCAGGGGAAAACCTCCATCCTCGAAGCACTCTGCGTCCTCGTCCGCCTCCATTCGCCGCGCACTTCGCGCATGACCACGTTGGGGAAATTCGGCAGCAAAGGCTTCGGCCTGGCGGGTGATCCATGGGGCAGCGAGCGCCAAGTCCGACATTCCCGCGAGGGACTTTTTCTCAAAGCCGACGACGAAGCCCGCTCCAGCCAAGCCCGCTACCTCGAAGACGGCGGCCTCGTCGTCTGGATGGGCAATGAAGATCTCGATCTCATCCGCGGCCCCGGCGAGATTCGCCGCCGCTATCTCGATTTCCTCGGCGCACAGTTAGATCCGAACTATCGCCAGTCATGGTCGCGCTATCGGCGTGCCTTGCGTGCGAAGAATCTGCTTTTAAAAGAAGGCCGTCCCCGCGATCCAGAGATTCTCGCCTACGAGGAAATTCTTCACGAACACGGCAGCGTCTTGATCGAATCTCGCACCCGTCTCGTCGCCGAACTCGCACCACTGGCCGCAGAAGCACAACGCACTGTTAGCGGTAAAGACGAGCCGCTCACGTTGAACTATCTCCCCGCCAGCGGCCCGGACCTCCGCGAGTCCATGCTCCAAGCCCGTGATCGTGAAACACGCCTGCGCCAAGCCGTCGTCGGCCCGCATCGTGACGAACTCGATCTCCGCCTTCACGGAATGCCTGCCGCAGAATTTGCTAGCGAAGGCCAACAACGCACGCTCGCCCTCGCGCTCAAGCTCGCGCAAGGAAAACTGCTAGAGCAGCGCGGTGGTAAATTTCCCATTTACTTGATGGACGACATTTTCGGCGAACTTGATCCCAGCCGCCGCAATGCGCTGATGAATCACCTCCCGCCGTGCTCGCAAAAATGGATCACCACCACCCATCTCGATTGGCTCAAGGAAACGCCAGAGCTTGGAGAGATCGTAAGATTTCGCGTAAATGACGGTATCATTCGCCCATGAATTTTCACATGGACTACTCCGACATGTCCTGCCCATTACCCACAAGTATCATCTTCAGCCCCAAGAGGGGCGCAAGACGACAGCCCAGGGCGTCGCCCTGGGAATCGGTGGTATTAGCTATTCAAGCCCTGACAGGGCGGAACAAAGGCGGCGGCACTCATGTTTCGCCCCCTTCAGGGCTAGGTTTTGCCTGTCAATTAGACCCAGGGCGATGCCCTGGGCTATCGTCTTACGCCCCAACGGGGCTGAAGATTGATGCGTTTTCTGGCATCTCGAAGTCTGAGACTCTTCCACCTTTGTGGGTAATGGGCAGGACATATCGGAGCTTTCCCACTGGCCGACATGTCGGCCAGTGGGAAAGCGGGGACACGTCCCCGCAGTCCGAAGGCATACCGCCCCACCCCCTAACAACCTCAACACCACCACTCCATGAATCGCAGAACCTTCCTCACCACCGCGACCAGCACCTTAGCCGCAAGCAGCGTTTTCCCGTCTTTCTCCATCGGCAAGCCCGGCCCGTCCGCTAACAGCAAGCTCAACATCGCCTTCATCGGCTCCGGCGGTTGGATCGCGAGACAGCCCTACGAACAAGGATGCAGCGAAGAAAACCTCGTCGCGTTCTGCGATGTGGATCGCGACCACTCGGCGGAGAACATGAAGAATTGGAAAACGAGCCAGCCCTTCTTCGACGACTACCGCTTGATGTTAGACAAGATGCACAAGGACATCGACGCCGTCGTCATTTCCACTCCCGATCACACGCATTTCCCCGCCACGCTTGCAGCAATGGAGCGTGGGATTCACGTCTATACCCAGAAGCCGCTGACCCACAACATCTGGCAGGCGAGGACTTTGGTGAAAGCCAAGGAACGCTACAAAGTGGTCACTCAAATGGGCAACCAAGGTCACGCGGGCGATGGCATCCGCCAATCGGTGGAAGCCTATCAAGCAGGTCTTATCGGCGATGTCAGCGAAGTTTTCGCCCGCAACGAAGGACCAGACATGGGTGGCCGTCATTTCGCGAATCCTGCGACGATGCCACCACCATCTTCAGAAGTGCCTGAAGGTCTCGCGTGGGATCTATGGCTCGGACCCGCCGCAAAACGTGATTTCTACCGCGAATACCTGCCCTACAAATGGCGGGCATTTTACGACTTCGGCTTGGGGATGCTGGGTGATTGGGGTTGCCACACTTTCGACACTCCGGTCTGGGCGTTAGATCTCGATCCTCCAACGGTAGTCGAGTGCCTAGATCGTAAAACTTCGCTTGATGGGCTCATCCCGGCTGGTAGTCAGCTCAAGTATCACTTCCCCGCTAACGCAAAACGTGGACCTGTCTTCCTCAACTGGTTCGATGGTCCCCAAGACTGGACGAAAGTCGGACGTATCGACAAATTCGGCGCAGATCATGCCGCGCATCTCGGACGAGCATGCTGGATGGTCGGCACCAAAGGCATGATCGGCTGTGGCACGCACGCGGGCGCACCACTCATTTTACCCGCCGAACTCCGCAAAGAATGGCAGGCAAATCCGCCTACTAAAACCATCCCTCGCGTCGCGGGCGGACCTTTCCGCGAGTGGATAAGTGCCATCAAACAAACCGGTCCAGAGCCGGGATCAAATTTCACCTACTCCGCTAGACTCACCGAGATCATCCTTCTCGGTGTGCTCGCCCAGCGTTTCAACACCCGCATCGAGTGGGATGCAAAAGCTGGAAAAATCACCAATCACCCGGAACTCAACGCCTTCGTTAAAGAGCCCGTTAGGCAAGGCTGGGAATACGGAGAGCAACTTTGATTTGAGACACTCACCTTCCTAACTCATGAAAATTTTCACGCCGCTCTATTGCATCGCCGCACTCTCGCTTGTCACGCTTACTGCCGAAGAAGCGAATCCCAAAGTATGGACCGACCCCGACATCGCACGCAAAGAAGATCCTGATTTCGCGATCCAAGGGGAATACATGGGCTGCGAAACTGGCGTGCAGATCGTCGCGCTAGGCGGCGGTCAGTTCGACGCCTATCTCCTGCAAGGCGGCTTGCCGGGCATGGGCTGGACACCAGAGAAAACTCGCAGCGTTCTCAAAGGATCACACGACGGCGATCAAATCACGTTCACTGGAGTTGATAAAAAAATCTCTGCCACGATTGAAGACAGCATTATTTCTTTAACCGATGAGAGCGGTAAAAAATCTACCATCCCACACGTTGAACGCTTTAGCCCCACCCTCGGCGCGAAGCCACCCGCAGGCGCGGTGATTCTCTTCGATGGCAGTTCCACCGATCAATGGGACAACGGGAAAATGGAGAACGGTTACTTGCTCTCGACGGGCTGCACTTCCACACAACGCTTTGCGAGTTACACGCTCCACGTCGAGTTCCGCACGCCCTACATGCCCGCCGCCCGTGGCCAAAAGCGTGGTAATAGCGGCGTCTATCACAGCGGACGTTGGGAAACTCAAGTGCTCGACTCATTCGGCCTCGAAAGCAGGGACAACCACTGCGGCGGCATTTACTCGATTTCCAAACCAAGCCTTAACATGTGCCTGCCACCTCTCGCTTGGCAGACTTACGATGTGGATTTCACCGCCGCGAAATTCGACGCTGCTGGCAAACGAATCACTTGGCCGAGGATCACCGTGAAACTCAACGGCGTGCTCGTACATGAAAATTTAGAACTCAACAAAGACTTCACCACTTCTGCGCCCATCACCCATCCGCTCGATTCTCCAGACGGCCCAGTTTTTCTCCAAGATCACAAAGACCCGGTCGTCTTCCGCAACATCTGGATCGTGCCAGAGAAATGACGGTGCAGAAGAATTAGTTAGAAAATCAATGCCCGCCGTGCGCTTCACCATCGGAGAAGCCAAACACCCGCCGCACGCTCGCCATTTCCGCTGTTAGCCGCCCGCTTGCGTGGCGAATCGTGAGCGGTGCTTCTTCGATCATCTCCGCCTGATGCTCCGTGGAGTGCTTGCACGCGAAGAGCGTGAACAGCGGTGACAACGTTTCCCGTGGTATCACATCACGCAACGACACCACTTTCAATCCGGCAGCACCGATGCCATCAAGCGCCCGCTGTTTCTGCGGTGTCGGAAAACACAACACGAAAAATCCGCCAGCCGCGAGATGCCTAACCGCCGCCTTCGCGTAGTCGCTTACATCGCCGCGCAACTCGAAACGGGCGTGAGCTTTTTGCGAATCTTGCGGAATCACCCCCGAGCCAGCCGGGAAATACGGCGGACTTCCCGTGATGAGTGGAAATTTCCGATCCAGAGCCAATTCGCGAAGATCCCCGTGAAAAAAATCCACTCGCTCGCGAAGATCATTCGCCGTGATGTTAGATTGTAACAACCTGAAACTGATTTCCTGCGCCTCCACGCAAGTCAGTCTCGCCTCTGGCCCCATGCCCCACAGAGTCAGAAGCCCCACCGTGCCGATGCCAGTCCCGAGATCGAGATGCTCCGTCACGGGTGGCGAAACTTGAAGCGCATACCACGCCGTCAGAACATCATCTGCGGAGTGACGATGCCCGACTTTTCTCTGAGCGATCAACCAACCTGCAAGTCCGTCAGCATCATCGTGAAATGGTTCACGATCCACGAGTCCGGCCGGCCCGGTGAGAGCATCCAGCGTGATTCTCTCCCCCAGTTCGGATTCTAACCGTCGGCGTTCTAGTAACCAGCGATCCATGATGGGTTAGAGCACTTTCTTTACGAACATCGCTTTCAGTGCGATGGAGTGCCCGTCCATCTTGCAGTCGATCTCGTGATCGCCATCGACTAGACGGATGGGCTTCGACTTTGTCCCTACCTTGAGAACGTTAGAAGTGCCCTTTAATTTCAGATCTTTAATCATCGCGACGATGTCCCCGTTTGCGAGAACATTGCCGTAAGCGTCTTTCACCACCCGATCATCAGCGGGCATATCCGCCTCGGTTTCATTCAACCACTCATGACCGCAAGTCACGCATTCCTGCCGATCCGAGTGGCTCAGGACATCGGTCATTTCACACAACGGACAGGAATTTTCGCTCATGGAGGTGCAGCAAAAGCCACGCATCCGATAAACTCAAGTCATCCTTAATCGCGCCACGGGATGCTGTCCGTGGTTCGAAAATTTTTACAATGCGACCTTGTCTTACGCGCTCTCCCCCAAATGATGATTCCACCGATGACTCCTCGAATTTTCCTCACTTTCTTGTTCTTCGCCACCCATCACGCTTGGGGAAATGATCGGCCTAACATTCTTTGGATCACCTCGGAAGATAATGCTTCCCACTGGCTGGGTTGCTACGGAAACGGCGAGGCACGCACGCCACGACTGGACGCGCTCGCCTCGCAAGGACTGCGTTTCACATCCGCTTTCGCGAACGGACCCGTTTGTGCAGTCGCACGTTCGACGATCCTCAACGGTGCTCACGCCGTGACTCAAGGCACCCAACACATGCGAAGCCGCCACGCGATTCCCTCCGCCTATAAATCCTACGTTTCCTATCTGCGCGAACAGGGATACCACTGCACGAACAACTCGAAAACCGACTACAATTTCAAAGGCAATGACCCCGCAATCTGGGACGACTGTTCTGGCCGCGCGACCTATCAGAATCGCCCCGATCACAAGCCGTTCTTCGCCGTTTTCAATCTCACCGTCTCACACGAAAGCTCGCTGTTTCCACAGAACATCGAGGCCAATCGGAAACGCGGAATCATCCCTGCGACTCCGCGTGTCGATCCCGCCGCGATCAACGTCCCGCCTTATCTGCCGGACCTTCCTGAGATTCGTTCGGACATCGCCATTTACCACGATACTATCACTGCGCTCGATACACAGGTCGGTCGGCTACTAGATGAACTCGATCAATCGGGACTCGCAGACAATACCATCGTCTTCTACTTCGGCGACCATGGAGGTATTCTGCCACGCGGTAAACGTTACCTCGAAGACACCGGCGCCCGCGTTCCGATGTTGATTCGTATCCCAGAAAAATGGCGTGCGCTCTGCCCATTTCCTGCGGGAAAACCTGTGAACGAAGTCGTTTCCTTCGTCGATCTCGCACCTACCTTGCTTTCGTTAGTGGATCTCGAAAAGCCGGCTCAAATGCAAGGTCGCGCCTTCCTCGGAGTGAAACGCAGCGAGCCACCACCCGATGCGATGGCGTTTCTCTACGCGGATCGCTTCGATGAACTGCAAGGAATGCGCCGGGGACTAACAAACGGACGCTGGAAATACATTCGCCGCTTCAGCCCGCATCTACCCGCTGCGCCATACAGCTACTATCAGTTCGGCCAGTCCGCGTGGAACGCATGGAAAAAAGCATGGCAAAGCGGAAAGTTGTCCGGTCGTCACAAAGAAATTTGGGAAGCCCCCCAACCCGTCGAAGAGTTATTCGATACCCAGAACGACCCATGGGAAATCAACAACCTCGCAGCGGACCCCGTGCATCGCTCGCGCCTGGAAACGATGCGCTCCCGGCTTCGCGATACGATGATCGCCACTCGCGACAGCAGTTTGATTCCTGAAGCGATGTATGCCGAGCTGTCCGCTGGCAATCCCATCGCATCTTATTGGTTAGCACGTTCTGCAGACTTGCCAGCACTCGTCGATCTCGCCTTTACCGCATCATCACGAGATCCCCATCAGATCGCACGTTTACAAAAAGAGCTGGCTTCCACCGATCCCGTATCCCGCTACTGGGCGGCGCAAGGTTGTCTCATCCTCGGCAAAGATGCAGTTCCCGCGACTGATTCATTGGTAAAACTCCTCAACGATCCGAACTCCGCCGTCCGCGTCGCCGCAGCTCATGCCTTGGCCACGCTCGACCATCGCGACCGAGCGGTGACCGCACTCGTGGCTGAACTCGAAGACGCCACGAATGAGGAAGCCGGTCTCAATGCCATCAATGCACTCACTCACCTCGATGCCCTATCAGCCATTCCCAAGACATGGGCCAAACGCATCATCGCCGACAAGAAATCTAGCGAATACCTGCGACGCACCGCCGAGGACTCGGTAAAGTGATTTCCCCTAACTCACTGCCCAGCCGTTACACTGAAATTGTCGATCATGATCTTACCTGCGATGACCTTCTTCTTTTCGGCGAAGCCAAAGAGCTGCAATCCGAAAGTGCTCGCTGCATTCATGTTCCATGCCGCTTTCACGTTGCCTTTCTTCCCTCCATTTGGGGCGAAAGTTCCGACCTCCACCCAGTCGTAGCCCTCCTTTTTCTGGGTCAATGAAACATCGAAGGTCAGCAGCTTGCTGGCTTTGCTAAAGCGCACGCGGATCGCTCCTTTTGGCACAGCCGTCTTCGTGGATAGCTTACCCGCTTGCACGAAATCAAGATCATCAAACAAGCCAGTGTCTATCCCCGCAGCACCGAAAAAATTCACGTAGAGATAGTCGTCGCGATCCTGCCCATGAAAAATCATGAAGCCACATCCACCTTCTTTGCGTAGCTTGCCGAGATTCGTCAGATCGAGCGACATCGCCCAATCCTCGTTGAAACTTGGCTGACTGGTCAGTAATTCGATGGAGGCAAAATCATCGTCAGTCGGCGCGCCTTTGGTGACGAAGTTCAGTCGTCCTTTGTCGTGAATGAGACGACCTTTCGCTGGCATATACTGAAACCAACGGCTCGTATCGAGTTTCGTAGCTTCGAAATTTTCCTCAATCGGCGTGAGAGCAAAGCAATTTCCGGTCAAGACAGCGGCGAGGCTGAGGATGGATGGGAGGGACAGGTTTTTCATCGTGTGAGTGTTTGATTTTAAATGATCTCAAGACGTCTTGATACTATCCCTCAACTTCAGAGGGACAAGCACGCAGTCGCCAAGCCTGACGAAAGGTCTCTGTGAAATACAGCGGACTGCAGCGACCTACAAAAACTACCACCCTGCCCATGGAACTGAATTCCGAGAGCCTGCTCGGAACAAATGACTCATGGCGTGGTCGGGTAGAATGACTTCCAATTAAATGACTGGAAAAAATTCCAAGTCGTTCAGCAATGCCAGCTGAGAAAGCATTCCATGAGGGCTAGCGTTGGACCTTGATTGAGTCATTAGCCTGGTGAGTCGTGGGCAAGGAGCGGGATGTGTTGAGAAATCTCCTTGCTGCAGATCGAAGGCCAGATGCGAACAAGCAAACTCACACTCCCGCGCTGCTCACTTCCTCCTGCGACTCTGGGCGGGTGGAGAGGAAGTCGAGTTCCTCAGCATCGGGTTTTTTGACCACGTTGACGGAGTCGCCAGATTTCACGTCGCCGCGGAGGAGCGACTCGGCGAGTGGGTCTTCGAGGTAACGCTCGACGGCGCGCCGCATTGGGCGGGCACCGTAGGCGGGATCGAAGCCTTTTGCGGAGAGCAAATCGCGGGCGTCGCTGGTGAGGGTAAGAGCGATGTTTTTGTCCTTCAGGCGCTTCACGAGTTTGGCGACTTCGAGATCGACGATTTGGTTGAGATCGGTTTTTTCCAGCATGTGGAAAACGATGAGTCCATCGAGACGGTTGAGGAACTCGGGCTTGAAGTAGCGTTTCGACTCTTCGAGAATCTTGTCCTTCATGCCGTCGTGGTCGGCTTCGTCCTCAGCCATCGCGCCGAAGCCGAGCGAGGTCTGGCGCTTGATGGTGGAGGCTCCGACGTTCGAAGTCATGATGATGATCGTGTTTCTAAAGTCGATCTTGCGGCCTAACGAGTCGGTGATGGTGCCTTCTTCTAAAATCTGAAGGAGCAAGTTCATCACATCCGGGTGGGCTTTTTCGATCTCGTCGAAAAGGACAACGGAATACGGGCGGCGGCGGACAGCTTCGGAGAGTTGGCCGCCTTCTTCGTAACCGACGTAACCCGGAGGCGAGCCGATGAGGCGGCTGGCGGTGAATTTCTCCATGTATTCCGACATGTCGATCTGGATCAGCGAGTCGGCGTCGCCAAACATGAATTCGGCGAGATTTCTAGCAAGGTAGGTTTTTCCGACGCCGGTGGGGCCGAGGAAAAGGAAGGAGCCGATGGGGCGGCGTGGGTCTTTGAGGTCGGCGCGGGAACGGCGGAGGGCTTTGGAAATGGCGATGACGGCCTCGTTTTGACCGATGACGCGGCCTTTGAGTTCTTCCTCCATTTTCAGGAGTTTCTCGGCTTCTTTTTCTTCCATGCGGCGGAGCGGCACGCCAGTCCACTTGGAAACTACGGCCATGATGTCGTCGTCGGTGACTTCCACAACTTTTTCCTCGGAGGTGGCGCGCCAGTTTTTCAGCGTCTCATCGAGGTTTTTCTTCGCCTGTTTCTCGTCGTCGCGGAGGGCGGCGGCTTTTTCGAAATTCTGCTCGGCGATGGCTGCCACCTTGTCGCGGTTCACTTGCTCGATGGCGGCTTCGAGTTCCTTGATCGCAGGCGGGCGAGTCAGCGTGCCGATGCGGGCGCGGGCACCTGCCTCATCGAGAACGTCGATGGCTTTGTCCGGCAGGAAACGGGCGGTGAGATAGCGTGAAGTTAGTTTCACCGCTGCCTCAATGGCGTCCGGGGTGAAGTGCGCCTTGTGGTGAGACTCGTATTTTTCCTGAAGCCCTTGGAGGATCTTGATGGCGTCATCGACGGATGGCTCCTCCACTTTCACCTGCTGGAAACGGCGTTCGAGCGCGGAGTCCTTTTCGATGTACTTGCGGTATTCGTTGAGCGTGGTGGCTCCCACGCATTGCAGCTCGGCGCGGCTGAGAGCGGGCTTAATGATGTTAGAGGCATCCATTGCGCCTTCCGCCGAACCAGCGCCGACGATGGTGTGAAGCTCGTCGATGAAAAGAATGACGTTCTTCACTTTGCGAATCTCGTCCATGACGGCCTTGATGCGCTCCTCGAATTGGCCGCGATATTTCGTGCCTGCGACCATCAGCGCGAGGTCGAGCGTGATGACTTTTTTATCCCGGAGAATTTCTGGGACGTTGCCGGTCGCGATTTCTTGGGCGAGGCCTTCGACGATGGCAGTTTTGCCGACGCCCGCTTCGCCGATGAGGACAGGATTGTTTTTCGTGCGGCGGCAGAGGATCTGGATCACGCGCTCGATTTCGTTTTCGCGCCCGATGACGGGATCGAGACCACCTTCGCGGGCGACTTTCGTGAGGTCGCGGCCAAAGGCTTTCAACGCGGGAGTTTTTGATTTCCCCTCGCTCTCGGCATTCGCAGGCTGGGCTTTGGATTCGTCCTCGAATGGGCCGTCGCCTTCTTCGAGATCGTCATCGTCGTCGTCATCATCGTCATCTTGATCGTCCGGTGAAAAATTCGGATCAATCTCTGCGAGGATTTCGTTACGGGTGCGCTGGATGTCCACGTCGAGACGCTTGAGCACACGGGCAGCGACGCCTTCACCTTCGCGGAGCAGGCCAAGCAGGAGATGCTCGGTGCCGACGTAGGAATGGTTGAGGGCTTTGGCCTCTTTGTTCGCGAGGGCGAGCACTTTTTTCACGCGCGGCGTGTAGGGAATGTTGCCGACGGATTTCTGCGGCGGACCGGAGCCGACTTCTTTTTCGACTTCCATGCGGACGGCTTCGAGTTCGAGACCCATGCGTTCGAGCACGTTCACGGCGACGCCTTGACCGAGCTTGATGAGGCCGAGGAGCAAGTGCTCGGTGCCGACGTAGGAGTGGTTGAATCGGTCCGCTTCTTTGCGGGCGAGGGCGAGGACTTGTTGAGCGCGTGGGGTGAAGTTGTTCATGCGTCGCTGGGATTAGAAGGTTCGGAGAGGGGTTTTTCGTCGGGTGCTGAAATACGATTATGAGGGGAAGCGAGAGATTGCAAACGGGAGCGCACGATTTCTGCGCGGATGGAATCTCGCTCTTCGGGAGAAAGTTTGCGGCCTGAATGAAGCTGGAGGTGCGCGGGCTGGATGTCCATCAGCAGGCTGTCGCAGAGCATCACGGTGTCTGATGGAAAAAAACCGAGTGTGCCGCCGAGACGCAGCAGCGAGAGGTGATTGAGGGCTTCTTTCGAGTCGATGATGTGCGAGTAACGCAGGACGCCGTAGGCACGACCGATCTTGTCGGCCACCATCTGCGGATCGTCTTCGAGCAATTTCTCGCGGGCGTTTTGCTCGTGGTTAGAAACCTGGGAAATCACGCGCTCCAGACGGCGGATGATGGTTTCCTCGCTCTCGCCGAGGGTGGATTGGTTTGAAATTTGATAAAGATTTCCCAGCGACTCGGTGCCTTCGCCATACAAGCCACGGACCGCGAGACCGATCTTGTTCACGGCTTGAAGGACTTGGCCGATCTGGTCGCTGAGGACCAATCCTGGTAGATGCAACATCGCAGACGCACGCAAGCCAGTGCCGAGATTCGTCGGGCAAGTGGTGAGGTAGCCGAGCGTCGGATCGAAGGCAAATTCCAGTGATTCCTCCAACTCGGTGTCTAACGCTGAGAGCGCGGCATACGCAGAAGTGAGCTGAAGTCCCGGACGAATCGCCTGCATCCGCAAGTGATCTTCCTCGTTAAGCATCAGGCTGAAAGTTTGCCGCCGCTCGATCACCGCCGCCGAGCCATCGCCGCGTGCTGCGTGTTCGCGAGAAATCAAATGACGCTCGACGAGCACCTGTTTCTGGACCGAGGAGAGATCGCCCAATTCATTAGAAAACGCATCCTTCATCGCCGCCAGCGATTCCACAGCGGGACGCATGAGGTCGAGAGCAGCGGCGCGTTGATCGCGCTTCGCCCAGCCGGGAAATGGATGGTTGCGGAGGTTTCGCGCCAAGCGGATGCGCGATGTTAGAACCGCACCATGTTCGCCGGTTCCGCCCGTCATCCAGTCGGCCGGGTGCTTGATGAGAGTGGTGAAACGCATCATAATTTCACTTCGTCGAGGTTGCGGATTTCATCACGGATGCCAGCGGCTTCTTCGTAACTTTCAGAGGAGATGGCTTGGTCGAGGCGCGAGCGGAGTTCTTCAATCCGCTGGTGGCGATACTGCATCGCCATCAAGCCCTCAGGCACCTTGCCGATGTGAGTCGTGCCTTTGTGCATGCCGCGGACCATTTGCGAAACCTCGTCGCCAAAAGTCGCATAGCACTCGCTGCATCCGAAGCGTCTTACTCGCCGCAAATCATCCAGCGTAAATCCGCAAGTCGCGCATTTCCTGCCGTTTCCTGAAGACTTGCTAGATGTCTGAGACGTCGTGACGGTCCCCACGCCCGGACCGCCTGGCAGACCGCCTAGCAAAAGATCCGCCAGCGAAAATCCCGTGGGATCGGTGACTCCGCGATCCTTCGCGCACTCGTCGCAGAGGCACACCTTGGTCATTTGTCCCTCGACGAGTTGCGTGAGGAACACGGTGCTCTTTTTATCGCAGAAATCACACTTCATCATCTTAGTTTATTTTTTCCACTCAAGCATAGGGAGTGCCAGTGCTCATCGCGAGTTCATGAAAAGCTGCTAGGAAACGCGCCGTGAACGGACCCGGTTTCCCAGTTCCGATGACGCGGCGATCTAAAGCGACCACCGGGATCACTTCCGCCGCCGTGCCAGTGAGGAAACACTCGTCCGCCGTGAAAACATCGTAACGCGTGAGCGAGCATTCCTTGAACGGCACGCCTAACTTTTCCGCGATTTCGATAATCACCGCGCGGGTGATTCCGTCCAGCGCACCATCCGAAATCAGCGGAGTCAGCAGCACGCCATTTTTCAGCAGGAACAAATTATCGCCCGTGCATTCTGCCACGTAGCCTTGCTCGTTGAGCATCACGGCTTCGAGGGCGTTCGCCTGGATCGCCTCCACTTTGGCCATGATGTTGTTTAGATAGTTCAGCGATTTCACCTGCGGCATCAGCGCGGCGGGTGCCGGACGGCGGGTGGCGCAAGTGATGATCGCGAGTCCGTCACGATACGTCTCGTCCGGGTAGAGCTTGATGGTGGAGGCGATGATAAACATCGACGGCGTCGGGCAGAGGTATGGATTCAACCCTAACTCCCCAGCCCCGCGCGTGACGACGAGCCGGATGTAGCCGTCTTTCAAGCCATTTGCCGCCACCGTTTCGCAGGTAAATTTACAAACCTCCGCCTCAGTCCACGGCAGTTTCAAGATGATCGCCTTCGCGGAATCGAACAAGCGATGGATGTGCTCCTCCAAGCGAAAAATCCGGCCATTGTAGATCCGAATGCCTTCAAAAACGCCGTCTCCGTAAAGCAAACCGTGGTCGAAAACCGACACCTTTGCTTCAGATTCATCTACCAAATTTCCGTCGAGCCAAATTTTCATGTGAGATTCTTCGCCAAGCGTAAGGAGATCACCGCCTCTGGCAAGCGGGAGATTTAAGATAATCCCACGGCTCTTTCACATGACTCGTTCGCGTAAGGAATCGCCTCACTCCTTCTTCCCCGCGTCAGCCGCGACCACGGCCCAATCCACCGCACCGTGGTCTAACCGCTGCATCTCGCTGGCATAGACGGCGTCCTCATTTTTCGGGTCCAGTTCGGCGGCGAGTTGGATGAAATAGCGGGCCAGCTTGAGGTTTTGCTCGCCCGGTTGTTTCGCTAACAACTGCCCACGAATGAGAATCAGCCGCGCAAACGCTTGCGGGCTGTAAGTTCCCTCCACGGGTTCTGGCAGCACGCCTTTGGAGAGTTGAAAATTCACCACCACCGCGCGTTTGTTGCGCGGTGAAAGCTGGAGTGACAATGCCAACATCCGCCGCGCATCTGCCAGAGCACTGGCCGACGCCCCGGCCTTCACCACCGCATTCGCCGCGATGCCAGCCAAGTTCGTCGCGTAGTCATCGCGCTCCGAGTCCAACATCCCGAGATCTTGGGTGAAAATGCTCTGCACCACTCTCGGCGCGGACCAAGCGAACGACCTGCCATTTTCCTCGGCACTCAGCACCGATACCGCCGTGCAGATCATCGCCACTGCTTGCCAAACTCGCTTCATCGGGCGTAAGGATGTGAGAACTCCTAGGGTTAGCAAGTGGCAATTCCCGACCTCACACTCCTGAAATCCCAGCTCCGCAAAACGATGCGGCAGATGCTGCGCGAGCACCCCTGCGACTCATCCGCGCCCTGCAAAGCCTTTGAAAATTGGCTTCTAACTCACTCTGACCTCCGCACCATCGCCGTCTATTCCCCGCTGCCGGGCGAGGTCGATCTCTCAAGCGTCATCCGCCGCCAGCCCGCCATCCGCTGGCTCTATCCGCGAGTCCGAGGCGAAACTCTCACCTTCCACCCCGGCGACGATCTCACTCCCGGCGCATTCGGCATTCCCGAACCCAGCGACGACTCACCCGCAGTCCCGCTGCATGAAATCGACGCCATCCTCTGCCCCGGCCTCGCCTTCGATCACCACGGTGGCCGTCTCGGGCGCGGGCGTGGATTTTACGACCGTCTGCTAGCCCAAGCCCGCCCAGACACCGTCAAACTCGGCATCTGTTTCCCCGCGCAACTCGTCTCCGACACCTTTTCAGAAGCACACGACATCCGCATGGACGGCGTCTTGGGAACATCGAACATCGAACGCTAAACATCGAACGTCGAAGTGAAGAGAATGAAGAAACGCCAGAGATGCTTTTTCTTCATTTCGATGTTCGATGTTCGATCTTGGGCGCTGGGCGTTCGATGTTCCCCTCTTCTCTTCCCATCAACTCTCAACTCTCAACTTCTCCTCACACCCACTTCGGCACTTCCAGCCGGAACTCCGGAATCCGCGTGAACACCCACTCGCCCGCCACCGTCTCGCCGAAGAACGCGCCGGACACCTTCGCGCCGCACGCGACGACGTGGTAGCTGTTATACGAAAAATGCCCACCCGGCTCGATCAACGGCGTCTGGCCGACGATCCCGTCGCCTTCCACCACGGCGATTTCGCCACTGTCTTCACGCACCACCCACTTTCGCCCGCGTAAAGTCACGGGCACCGCAGAGTCATTATAGATCGAAATAAAATACACGAACGGATGCGGTTTCTCCGGCGGCGCGTCGAGGCTGGGCATGTAAATCACATCGTCCACCGTCACCCGGAGTCCCTCGTATTCGTGGATTACGCCTGCCATTTACGGGATCGTTCCGCGACTTCCTGCCACTGCCAAGCACGAATCCTGCATCCCGCTATTTGAAGATTTTTTCCTGCAAAAAGGCAAAAAAATGACGCAAAAAAATCCCCACCAACCCTCTTCTTTTTTCCACCCCTTTTGCGCCTTTTTGCGGCTAAAAAATCTTAATGATCCGCCCAGAATTTCAGTTGGCGCGTGACATCCATCGCCACCAAGATTTCCGCCGTGACGACTCCCGCCCAGCCGCAGAAAACTTCGCAAAACTCCCGCTCTGGACGTTGGTTCCTCGTCGCCCTCGGCCTCATCGTGGCCATCATCGGCGGGATTTTCGTCAGCGTGATGGCCCGCAGTTTCCTCCGCGCCCGCGAAATGCGCCAGTGGCCCGAGGTGAGCTGCGTGATCCTCGTTTCAGAAATCGAGGAAAAGCGCCACGACCCATTTTCCGCCATCGAGTTCCGCCAGAAACTCCGCTACGCCTACGAGTGGCAGGGCCAATCCTTCACCGGCGAGCGCCTGACGCTGCGCGAAAACCCATGGTCCTCGAAGCGCGTGCTGGCGGAAAAACGCACCGCTGCCTACCGCGAAGGCATGGTCACTTCCTGCCGTGTGAATCCCCTAACACCCGAGATCGCCGTGCTGAAACCCGACTCTCTCGCACCCGGTTATTCGATCTGGTTTCCGAGTCTGTTCATCATCGGCGGCTTGGGAATTTGCGTCCAAGCCCTGCGGAAATACTGAAAAATTTGCGGGTTCAAGGTTTTGATTGCGTGGTTTCGATTTCGTGACTTAAACTCGCGTCCCGGCGATACGTGACATGGCAATCTGCTCTGCGCGACGGCCCCGGTATATTTCCACACTCCAGACGCGATGAATCCAGATCGAGCGACCCTCAATTTCCTCAATAGTTTCCCAGAGGATGCCAGAAAACGCGGTGAAATGCTGCAAAAGGACGGAGCCGTCACCCAGATTTTCGGCAATCATCTTTTCATCCAAGGCCGCGTCGAAGACGAGTCCGGCACCTTCCGCACCAGCCTCCGCCTTCAGGGAAATCGCTGGTTTGGCTCCTGCACTGCTGAAGACGAACTCGTCGCCGGTGCTTGCCAATACGCCACCATGATGGAGCGGATGCACCGGGGCGAAGACCTTCCCGAGTCGCCTAACGAATTCGACGACACCCCGGTGCTCGACATCATCGAAGAAAAACTTGGCCGCGAGCTCGATGACAAGGAAGCCGACTTCGTCACCAAGATCGAGAAACGCTACCGCCGCTACGTCATCGAGGGCGAACTCCACGACCACGACATGGTCCGCATCACGCCGCGTTGGGAAATCACCACTTACGAGCCGCTCGAACTGTGGCCGATGCCACCCGGTGACATCCTCGAGTTTTGGAACTACATCGCCTACGCTTTCTACAAGAAAAAGCTCCCCTATCCCGAGTTCATGAGCGTGATTACCGATCTCGGTCACGTTCAGAAAAAAATGGCGGACTGGGAACAAGAGCGCGAAGTCGCGTCTTGGTATGAGCGCATCGAGCAAGTCAACGAGCGCCCGCCGCAGGACGCCCCGCTCAACGTCGCCTTCCGCCTCGTCGCCACCATTAACGAGGCCCGCATCGAAGTCAGAGAAGAAAAAGCAGGCATCTGGACCCAGCTTCGCGAGAAAAACGAGATCGAGCACTACGTCACTCTCCACCACGAAGCCGCGTTGCTGATGGACGCCTCCAGCCAGACGCTCTGGGAGCACTACCTCGCATTTTACCGGAAATTCGGCGACACTACGCTCGACTTCGACCAAGAAGAATCCTGCCGTTTCATGAACCGCGTCTTCCGCCAGCCCGCGCTCAAAGGCTACATCGTCAACCTCGACGAAAAGGAATTCAAAGTCGTCGATGAGAGACTTTCCTGGGTTTGCGAAGACGATCCCTACGACTCGAAAAGTTTCGCCCTCCAACTCGTCACCGCCACGGGCGAAAACGTCTCGCACTCGGTCCGTCTCCTGCCGGGCCGCAAGGAACTCTATCAGTCCGACGAAACCGTTTTCCCCGGCCCACCACGCTGGCTGGAGGAAACCGACGTGATGCCGCGCTACCTGATTCCTACCCGCGTCATCGACTCGCTCGAAGGCGTCGAGTTCCTCCGCAAAATTGGTGCAACTCTGCCCGAGTCGCTCAAAAAACGCGTCACCGATCTCGAACTGAAGCCCAAGTTCACCATGAGTCTCGTAGCCGGTCTCACCGCCGCCGAAACCGAGCACCTCGTCATCGACGTGAACGCCATCGAAACTAAAGGCCGCCGCACCGAACGCCTCACCAAAGAAGGCTGGGAACTCGCCGAGCAACAACCCGTCAAAGGCAAGCAGCTCCTGCGTTTCGCCCGCGAAGATCTCTATCCGGTCCCTGCCATCCTCGACGAAATGGGCCTCACCTATGACGAGAAATTGCTCTCGTTCAAATCCCGCATCACCAAGCAATTTCCCGAGAAATTCGCCGAATGGATCAAGGCCATGCCGGAGAGCATCGACCTCGACATCGACCTCCGCCTCAAGTCCATCCTCGCCGATCCCGTCACCGCCGCTGTCCGCTTTGAGGTCGTCGGCCAAGACATCGACTGGTTCGACCTCCGCATCGTTATCGACGTCCAAGGCGTCAATCTCTCCAAAGCCCAAATCCGCCAACTCGTCGCCGCCCGCGGTGGCTACGTCCGTATGGAAGACGGCTCATGGATGCGTCTCGAAATTAAGCTCGACGCCGATCAACGCGAGGCAGTCACCCGTCTCGGACTCGATCCCTTCGACCTCTCTGGCGAGACTCACCGGATGCACGCTCTCCAGCTTGCCGACCCGAAAGCAGCCGAAGTTTTCGACCCGAAAGCCTGGGAGCGTATCAAGAACCGCGCTGGCGACATCCAGCTCGAAGTCAACCCCGACCTCCCGGACGGCCTCAACGCCACCCTGCGGCCCTATCAGGTGGATGGTTTCAAATTCCTCGCCTACCTCTCCGTCAACAATTTCGGCGGCATCCTCGCCGACGACATGGGTCTCGGAAAAACCATCCAGTCGCTCACCTACCTGCTGTGGCTCTTTGAGGAGCACAAGAAAACGGGCGGCATGAAAAAGCCCGCACTCGTCGTTTGTCCCAAGTCCGTGTTGGACGTTTGGTTCAGCGAGGCCGGGAAATTCACTCCTCAGCTCAAGGTCAAGATCCTCAAAAATCGCGACGATATCGACGTTCCGCACATCCAGAACAACATCGACATCCTCGTCCTCAACTACGCCCAACTCCGCGTCTGCGGCGAGGAACTCAATGGCATCAAGTGGCTCACCACCATCCTCGACGACGGCCAACAAATTAAAAACCCGGAC
>JANOQR010000153.1:0-9320 GCA_031414935.1 Luteolibacter sp. | reverse complement strand
TCAATGTGCGCGGCGATCCCGATATTTCGGGTGCGCTCGAGCACGTATTGGCGGTTTGGACTGTTCGGGTTCACGGACGGAAATTGCTGGAGCGCTGTCGATAAATTAGAACCGGAAGTGGGCGAAGGCGCGGTTGGCTTGAGCCATCTTGTGCACGTCGTCGCGTTTGCGGACGGCACTGCCTTGGTTGTTCGCAGCGTCTTTGATCTCGTTGGCGAGAGCGACGTGCATCGGCGTGCCTTTGCGGTTGCGAGCATAGTTGACGAGCCAACGCATGGAGAGCGACTCGGAACGATCCGGAGCTACTTCGAGCGGCACTTGGTAAGTCGCACCACCGACGCGGCGGGATTTCACTTCCACGCGAGGCTTGGTGTTTTCGACTGCGCGAGTGATGACTTCGAGAGGATCGACAGTATCGACGCCTTCATTGGCGCGATCAATTGCGGCGTAAACGATGCGCTGGGCGAGCGAACGTTTTCCAGATTCCATCACCTTGGTAATCAGGTGACCAACGAGAGCGCTGTCGTAGCGAGGATCGCGACGGTCGGGCTTGGTGAAGATGCGCTTGCGGCGTGGCATGGCGTTGGGATGGTTAGTTGGTTAGATTTGAAATTACTTCTTCCCGCCTTTTTTGGCAGGAGCGGCGACGGCACCGGGTTTAGGACGCTTCGCACCATACTTGGAACGGGATTGACGGCGCTTATCGACACCGAGGGTATCGAGTGAACCACGGACGATGTGATAACGCACACCTGGAAGGTCCTTCACCCGTCCACCGCGAACGAGGACGATGGAGTGTTCTTGGAGGTTGTGGCCTTCACCGCCGATGTAGGCGATGACTTCGAATCCATTCGTAAGACGCACCTTGGCGACTTTCCGAAGAGCGGAGTTCGGCTTTTTCGGCGTGCGTGTCATCACTTGGAGACAAACGCCGCGGCGCTGGGGGCAATTCACGAGAGCGGGTGACTTCGACTTTTCGGCCGGAGTGAGGCGTCCCTTGCGAACGAGCTGATTGATAGTCGGCATGATTTCCTTGCGGTGGTTCTGATTTTCCCGAGATCTGGGGACAAACCGGAGCGACGACAAGGCGACCTTGTAGTAGCTTTTTTCCGGAGCTGGACCCGATAAATTTTCCCTGTAATTTGAGCAGCCTCGATTAAAACGTCGGCAGCCCTCGCTGTGGGGGGGGTGACTCTAGGAATCGAACCCGACCTGACAAGCCCTATTTTGAAAATTTCTTTAAAATACGGAAAAGCTGCTGAAATCCCTTGGAAAATAGGTTTTACGCGATGGCTACACGCCGACGACGCATCGAAAAAACTCGCCGCCACAGCCAAATCGCCGCTGCCGTGCAAAGAATCACGACGCCAATGAAGACGAATAATGCGACGCCGGGCGCAAGGGCGATCAAGCCAAGTCCGCCTAACACCAACCCGTCTTCCGTCACGCTGGCTACCGAGTTTGAGATCGGTTCTGGCGAGAGATTTAAAAACGCGCGGACGCCGGATTTCGTGCCATGTGTGGAGAGCGCGGCACCGCCTGCTAACAAAGTCGCCACCGTCACGGCGACGGGATCCATTTTCCCCAGCACCGCCAGTGTGAGGAAAATCGCACCCGCCGGACGAATCACTGTGTGACCCAAATCCCACATGGAATCCACCCACGGCATCTTGTCCGCGAAGAACTCGATCAGGAACAAAACGCCCGCCACGCCCAGCACCCACGGATGCCCGAGCACCGCCATTTCCTGATAAGAACCCGACAGCTCGATCCAGTGGAAACGCACCGCACAACCCGCGACGAGGACGGTAAGATAGAGATTCAGCCCGGCTAAGGCAGAAAGGCCGAGGGCGACTCCGAGTTGGTCGATGAGGTTCACAGCGGCGGATTCAAACTACGATTCTGCGCTGGCGCAAGCACTCGGCCGCGTGGGAAAGACGTATTTAGCAACCCGCATTTCGTTATTATTTCACGATCTTAATCATCTGGCTGGCCTGCGGTGATGAGATGCCTTCATCCCATTTCCCGGCTAGGCGAGGAACTTGGCATTGCCAAAGCTCATCCATGGGTATGGCAAACATTGGCTTTCTTCTCGATATGGACGGAGTGATTTACCGGGGTTCCGAACTCATCCCCGGTGCTGCTGACTTCGTTAATAAACTGCGGGCTTTGCGGATTCCCTTCCGCTATCTCACGAATAATTCACAACGAGCGCGGCGCGACGTGGCACTCAAGCTCCGCCGCCTCGGGATCGACGCGAACGAGGACGAAGTCTTCACCTGTGCGATGGCGACCGCTCGTTTTCTCGCTACCCAAAAACCCGGCGGCACCGCGTATGTGATCGGCGAGCACGGACTCGCCGCCGCGCTGCATCGCAACGGCTATACCGTGGTGGACGACGATGCTGATTTCGTCGTCGTCGGCGAAGGGCGCACCCTCACGTATGAGATGATCGAGCGCGGCGTGAGGCTAGTGGAAAAAGGCGCACGTCTTATCGCCACGAACCTCGATCCTAACTGCCCGACGGAAAACGGAATCCGCCCCGGCTGCGGCGCGATTGTGGCGATGATCGAGCGTGCGACCGGCGTTCAGGCATTTTCTGTTGGAAAGCCTAGCCCCATCATGATGCGTGCTGCGCGGAAGGAAATGGGCCTACGCACGGATGAAACGGTGATGGTTGGCGACACGATGGAAACGGACATTCTCGGAGCCGTGCAAATGGGCTATCGCAGCGTGCTGGTGTTGAGTGGAGGCACCCGTCGTGAAGACCTAACACGCTTCGCTTACCAACCCGATCTCGTCGTGGATCACATCGGGATGATTCCCGAAGATTTCATGTTCGAGCGGCGGCTCGCTTGCGCGTGATATCCGCATTTTTAACTCATGGCTCCGGTAGTGGCGGCAGGTCGGGCATGAGCGGCTCTTCCATCGGCGCGGTGTCAGGTAGGCCACGGCTAAAGATCGCGTCGAGGCGGTCGAGATATTTTGAAAGGTCGTCGGTGCGGCGATGCGGGTTGGCTTTGAGGCTTTCCTTGAGTCGCATGTAGTCGTCGAAAACGCCGCTGATTTCGCGAGCGCGACTGATCTCGAAGTAGTGCAGGTAGTCACGAGCGCGGATGGCTTTTGCGGTCATCACGGTGCGGCGTTCGTCGAGGGCGGTTAGGCTGGCCGCGATGTCTTTCGTTTGGTTCTTCGCGAGGTTGCTGAGGATGATTTGGTATTCGGCTAAAATCGCGCGGTAAGATGGAAAACAACGATAACTCAGCCGCACCAACGAGTCTTGGGCGAGACGCACAGCGTTGCTGCGTTCCGCCTCGGGCAGGGCGGCGAGTTCGGGCCAGGCGGTGAGCTCTTTTTGCCGCGTGATGCCCTCCGCATCGCGGAAATCTAGCCGCAGTGCCTCGCTAAGTGCGGCTTCCGTTTTACCGACGGTGAGCACATCGGTAACGAGGTTTTGCGCCCCGATGACGGCGAGTTGGAGCTGCCACCATTTCGATAAACTCGTTTCAGATAGATTCAGCTCCGGGAAATGTTTGCGAAGCAGCGTGGGCATCTCGCCTTGGAAATCGGCGACATCGCTTAGGAAATTTCTAAACGCATTTTTCCCCTGTGGCTGTTCGAGCAGTGCCATGACCAATGCTCCCGAGGAGACGTGAAACGCAGCCCGCGTTGCTCCGTCCATTTCCTCTAACTCTTGCTCGTCGATGGAGAAAAGATCGTCCAGTTTGAAGAAGCCGCCGGATTTGAAAAGTGCCTCGTAGAGCCGTCTATCACTCTGGTTCAGCCGCCATGCCGTCGCCTCGCGGAGGCCATCGACTAGCCACGGTGGCACCAGAAATGGCACGTCGCTCTGCTTCGCCGGACGTGCTCTGAGGCAGCGTTCGTGAACGAGTGCAGAGGTGATCGCGAACTTGAATCGCGCATGTTCGACGCCCCGGCTGAGATGGACATCGAGCCGGATTTCGTAGCCCGCCTCGCTCCAGAAAAGACTCGTCACCACCGTCCTGCGCGGCAGGGGATCGCCTTGTTTACCGTGCAGCGTGATCGTGACCGGCACCTTCCACCAATCCTTCGCAGGCTCGCTCATGTCTGCGCTGGCTTTTGGCTCTTCGGTTAGGCGGAGTAGTTCAAATTTCGCCTCCTCTGCGAGTAACACCAGCGTGCCGCGATCTTCTGCTTGCCCACCGCTCACGCGAAACTGCCTGGACGGACTCACCACGCGCTCCGGCCCCACGCCCTGCGGCGCGGCGGGTGGCTCGATGACTTGCGCGGCATGCGGGATTTCCTCGCCCACGGCTAGCACCGCGACGAGTATTCCGAGAACCAGCGAGCGGATGGTCATGGCAGTTAGAATGTTTGTGGCATCCCTTTATCGCCCTCTGGCTCACGAGGATCGAATACGATGCGGCCCTTCTCGAAGGTCACTTTCCGCATTTTATGAAAAGCGATCTCCGTCTCTTCCGTGAACAGCGCGGCAACCTTCGAGTAGGAGGGCATTAACAAATGCAGGAAACCCTGTGGAACCACCAAACTGCCGAGTCGCCCGCCTTTCTGCAACTTCGGATAGTCCGCGAGATACGGCCCACCGCTTGGATTGAAAGTGGTGACGAGTTCGGTGCCGCTGAGTTCTTTTTCCACTTTGAAAAACATCGAAGTAGTGAAGGGTTTTCCTAACACGCTTCGCTCCATGATGAGCTCCGCATGGCCTGCTTCCAGCCGGACCCAGAAGCGTTCGAGCTTGAACTGTTCCGCTAGATAGCCGCCTTGTTTCACCTCCAGCTTCGTCGCCAGCCACTGGTTGATTTCTGCCTCGGTGACAGGCACGTCAAAGTTACCGCGGTCGATGGCGTTTTGCAGCACTGACTTGAGATCCCTAACTGACGCCGTTTTGGCCGCAGGACCATAGCCACCGAGGTCGGTGAGATTCTGCGCCTGAGTGACGAAGAAGACCGCCGTCAGCAGGCCACCCATCATCGCCAGCAAGATGAGCAAGAGCAGTTTGGAAAAACATCCGCCGCCGGATTTTTGCTTTTTCGGTTCAGTCATGAGCCGCTTGGGTATCACGCAGCGGGCCGCTTGCAAAGCCTACCTTCTGGGCGGTTTAAAATCACGCGGGTTGTTTTTCAGTGAAATCACTCAGTAGAAAAAACCTCACGCTCATCGAATTCCGAGGCGGGCTTCGAGTTTCAGAAACTTGGAACTTGGCAGCTTGTTTCGGTGGCCTAAACCAAGCGCATGGTGCTCGGCATTCTCGGTTCTGGATCTGGTTCTAACATGCAGGCAATTCTCGATGCGATCGGGAAGGGGAGTCTGGACGCGCGAATTGCCCTAGTTTTATCCGACAATCCCGAGGCGTTCATTCTGGAGCGTGCGCGGCGAAATGGGATCGCGACAGGCATCATCGACTGCGGCGGATTTAAGACGAAATTTCCCGATGAATGTCAGGCGGAGACCGCATCGCGACTGAAGGCGGCGGGGGTGGAACTGGTCTGTCTCGCGGGATTTTTGCGGCTGGTGAAACGTCCGCTTTTGGATGCGTTTCCTGATCGGATTTTAAATATCCATCCGTCGCTTTTACCGGCGTATCCGGGCTTGGAATCGTGGCGACAGGCTATGGAGGCTGGTGAAAAACAAGCGGGATGCACGGTGCATTTCGTGGACGAGGGCATGGATACCGGACCGATCATCCTCCAGGAAAGCGTGCCGATCCTAGCAGGCGACACGGCGGAGTCGTTGCACGCACGGATTCAGGTGGTAGAGCATCGCCTTTATCCGGCGGCCATTCGTGCGGTGGGGTGAGGTATCTTAATCAGTGCGCGTGATGATTTGTGAAAACGGTAGCACATCACCGTCACGGCGACTTGGTGTCTTCGCACGTAGTCTAACGTTTCAGGGGGGCTTCAACCTGCCGCCGCATAACAGTTCAAGTTACTCGGTAGGTTGACGGCACCTGCGGGTTGAATGGGAGACCTTGCAGCAAGGGCATTGGAGTGGATCGAAGCGCGACGGTCATAGAAGCCCCGCTGCATCGGATGAACTGTCGGCGACGTGGGCGGGGGGCAAGGCTTTCGGGAGGTGGGGAAAATTGTAAGGAAAAGTTAAACACTGCTCCGCTATTGACCTTGACGAAGCGGGGGGCGGGCGGGCTTTATTGCGCAACCCCATCCCTAGAATGCGTTTCCCAAATTCTCCTTCACTCCTCATGCCGCGCGGCTTGGGTCAATTCGCCGCTCTCACTTCCTTGTCGGTTTTCGCCCTAGCGGGCAGCCTCCATGCACAGGATTTCGAGGGGAAGAACATCAGCAACGTGGTGATCCGTTTCAACGGCCCGAAGACGGTGGATGAAGCGCGGTTGAGGAATCTCATGACTTCCAAGAGCGGCAGCCAGTATCGCTCGGAGAACTTGGACAACGACATTAAGTCACTCTACGAGTCCGGCCTCGTCGATGATGTGCGCTTCCTCGCCGAACCGCAAGGTGGCGGCGTGGTTCTCATCGCAGAGGTGACGACTCGCCCGCAGTTAGACGGCGTTGGTTTCGTGGGAAACACGATATTTTCAGACCAAAAGCTCGCGAAGGAAACCAAGCTGAAGGCGGGCGGCACGTTGAGCGATGAAGAGATTCTCGAAGCTCGCCGCAACCTTGAGAAATACTATCAGGGCTACGGTTACCCCGATGTCACGGTCAGTCACCGCACTCAAGCATCGTCACAGCCGGGCCACTCTGATCTCGTTTTCGTGATTGATGAGGGATCGAAAAACGAGATCCGCAAAATCCATTTCGAGGGCATCCAGGCGATGAGCGATCCTGAGCTACGCAAGGAAATGGAGACGAAGGAAAAAGGCTGGTTCTCGTGGCTCACGAAGTCCGGGCGTTTTGATTCCAGCCAGCTCGACAAGGATTTAGACAAGATTCTCGATTACTACCGCAGTAAAGGCTACCTCCGCGTCAGCAGCCCCGGCATCCGCCGTGTGCCGCTGGAAGATGGTCGCGTGGACCTCTTCATCCCCATCGTCGAGGGGGACAAATACACCGTCGCTGGAGTCGGCTTCGGCAAGATGACCATTTTTAAGCCCGAAGAACTTTATCCATCTCTTACTCTGAATGGCAATGACGCCTATTCTTCGAAGAAAATGCGCGCCGACATCACGACGATTCGCAGTTTTTATGGCTCGCGTGGTTATGCCGATGCGCTCGTCACGCCTGACATTCGCGATGCTGGACCAAATCGAGTGAACATCACCTACCGTGTCACCGAGGGCGCGAAATTCCGCGTCGGTCGTGTGAACATCGCTGGCAACACCAAGACGAAGGACAAAGTCATTCGCCGGGAAATCCCGCTTCAGCCCGGTGACATGTTTAACTCCGTGGAACTCGAAACCACCAAGGCGCGTCTCGATAACCTGCAATACTTCAGCAACGTCGAAGCAACCGGTTCGCCCGGCGGCTCCGGCTACCGTGATGTGGATATCCTCGTTGAGGAAAAGGCCACTGGCTCCGTCGGTGTCGGCATCGGCTTCAGCTCCATCGACAGCATCGTCGGCTTCCTAACACTTGAGCAGTCGAACTTCGACATCACCAACCCATGGAATTTCACTGGCGGCGGGCAACGCTTCGCGATGAACCTCCGCGCTGGTTCGGAGCAATCTGAGTTCAGCGTCTCCGTCACCGAGCCATGGTTCCTCGATCAGCAGTTAGCTCTCGGCACTGAGCTGTTCTACAAAGAGTCCAGCTACTTCAGTGATTTCTACGACCAGACTAACCTTGGTGCGGCGGTTTCCTTGAGAAAACCTTTCGGCCCCAAAGGTTCCATCCGCGCCGAGTATCGTCTGGAGGAAATCGAAATCGACTCATCTGTCAGCGCGCTCGACTACGGCGGTAAAGGAAATCAATCCGAGCTTTCCGATGCCCAAATCGGTGGGAACTACCTCCGTAGTGCGCTTTCTCTCAACTACGTTTACGATAGCCGCGACAGCCTACTCCTGCCTCGCAGTGGTGAAAAAATCGACGTGGGAATCACCCTCGCAGGCGGCGTCATCGGCGGTGATGACAACACCTTTTCCTTCTCCACGCGCGGTGCGAAGTATTGGAATTTGAAATGGGACACTATCCTCTCCGTCAACGGCGAACTCGCATTCGTGAATAGTGTCGATGGCGAGGAAATCCCTATCTTCGAGCGTATGTTCCTCGGTGGTGGCCGCACGCTCCGTGGCTTCGAGTTCCGCGACATCGGACCACGCGATACCGGTTTCACCAACGAAGTCTATGGGGGGAACTCGCTCGGCTATGTTTCGTTAGAGTACACCATCCCGATCATCGAAACCGTCCGCGCCGCCGTCTTCACCGACAACGGATTCGTGAATGCCGACAGTTGGGACGCCAGCCCCGGCGACCTTTACAGTGACATCGGTGTCGGCATCCGTTTGAAACTCCCGATCAGCCCGCTACCTCTCGCCCTCGACTACGCCATTCCTGTTGCGACACCTGACCAAGAAGCCGACAAAGGAGGCCAATTCAACTTCTCCCTTAGCACTCAATTCTAACCGAGTGTAGCCTCTCCATCGGACCGCGAAATTCATTCCGCTTCTGATTGAAGTCAGATCAAAAACCCAGACAGTTAAAAGCAAGTTTCTGGTGAAGTTTGTTGTTCGAATTACGCTGGGGAGTGGAAATTAAACGAACTGTGCCGGAGGCGCGGAATGTAGAAGGTCTCGATGCCTAGGGCCAGAGTTCTCTGTTCATGCTTGGGTGAAGCGTTTGCCGCCTGCGACAAGCGAAGACTTGGCTAGCCCGGTGCCAGCAAGCTGCACGCATTCCAAGGCTCTTATCCGTAGCAAATCTGCTAGGGAGGAAATTTTCACCGCTTCCGGCTTGGAGAGTACGGAAATCGCCTTCAGAGTCCGCCGCGTGAACTCTTGCACCTCTCTTGGCATCGGCTTGGCCGGATTCGGAACTGTTGGCTCCGGCGTCTGGAACACCCTTCAGCGCAATGGCGAACTTATCGCTGATCGCACCGGCGGCGGTGTGACGTTGCGCGTCGCGAAAATCTTGGTTCGTGATCTCACTAAGGCGCGTGCGACGACGGGCGAGGTGTCTTCCGACATCTTCACCACAGATTGGAAAGCTCTCGTCGCCGATCCAGCCGTGGACATCGTCGTCGAACTCATCGGCGGGACGACGGATGCTTTTGAAATCGTAGCCGCCGCTCTGCGTGCGAAAAAACCCGTCGTCACGGGAAACAAAGCCCTACTAGCCGAGCGCGGGGTCGAGCTGTTCGCTCTTTCCCGGGAAAACGACACGCCGATCCATTTCGAGGCAGCC
>JANOQR010000152.1:0-18163 GCA_031414935.1 Luteolibacter sp. | reverse complement strand
AACGGAGCCAGCCCACTGCAAGGCGTCTACCACGCTGCGACCACCGACAGCAAGGGGCTGCAAACCGACTCCCTGAGCGGCGGAATGAAAATCGACCTCACCACGCTTCTATCCGGCAACCTACCCAGCACCAATCCCTTGCCCGCAGTTCCCAATTATCCGGTCACAGGGAGCAATATCATTCCCAAGCAAGTCAACGGAGGGAATACCGTCGCCTCCCTGATGAAAGCTCCGACATGGGACATCATGAAAGATTTCTACGACCGTTCCAAACAGCTCGAAAATGGCTCGCTCGTCGTCAAAGGCGCCTCGTCAGACTTCACCCCCGCGATTGCTCCTGTAATCACCGACTTCCGAGTCCTCATGGGCGTGAGGATGAAGGTCACTAACCTCGCCGCAGAAAAATTCACTGTATTCCCGTGCGGAAAAATCGCCATCGCCATCGCGAATCCCTACTCTTACCCGTTGAGATGGAAAGACGATCTCGAAGTCGAACTCGTCAATCAGAGCCCAGGAAGTGCCAGCCCGTCCCGGATCTGGGGAAACCTGACTACAAAACCCCCTTTCATCTCTACCAGAGAAGCCGCTGTTTTCAATAAAACGGTATTTAGAATCAGTCCTGCGTCCCTTGCCCCCGGAGAGGTTCGCGCCTACACCATGGCGGGGCCTGTCAAACGGCCAGTCGGTAGCATGAGCCGGATCGTGGTCGATCTCAGTGCCTTCGGATCAAGCAATCCGGATGACTTCAATAACTGTGTCGAGTTGAACAACGCCACGGAATACGTGGTTTCCGCTCTGAAGAATAAACGCATCGAACTGGACGTCCGTGAAAACAATCAAACCACCATTGCCGCAGTCGAACTCAGGCTCGGTGGAGCAGGCTTGCTTCGCCGAATCGAGCGGTTCGAATTCGACAACGGCTATTTTAGAGCGACTCAGCGCATCTTTTCTATTGCGGATGCCTCTCAAATCACCCAGCCCGTCCCACTCGCGCTTTACAGCTTCCAGATCAGCCAACCCGGCGGCGAATACAAGCGAGATCATCTGCCCGCTACTGCCGAGATGGGTCAGCGCGGTTCGACGCTTCGGACGTTCGCAGACTTCAACCTCCAAGCCACCCGGGTTCGCAAGCCGATCGCTAGCTACAATCCCCCACCCTATTTTTCAGAAGTCGCCAATAGCCCATCGCTTTTGCCCGCAGATCAGCCCGGTGGCAAAACTGGCGCTGCATTCAGAAAAAATCTCGCCATTCTCCGCTGGGGACGCTCCCAAGTGATAGGCGGAGGAAAAGCGATCCTCTTCAGCGTGCCCTCACAGTTTTCAACACTGGCCCAGATGCAACATGCCGACCTCACGGGCGACGACCAACACGCCTCCGTCGGCCATCAACCCGGCAACGCGGTGGGAAACTCATACGCCTCACCTTTCGTCAAACGGAACCTGACGGCGCAGTCCCGCGTCAGTTATGAACTGACAGGCACTGGTGCCGGGACCACCAACACCACAACGACCTATTATGACATTTCCCACCTTCTGAATACCTCGCTCCTAGATACCTACTTTTTCTCCACCATCCCGCGCACCGGGACACCCGTGCCGGAGAATCCTACGCTGCTCACACTGGAAGCAGGTAACTCTACCACCGATATCAAAGACCCCCTCATTGCCGCATCCCGACTCATGGTTGATGGGGCCTTCAATGTAAATTCCACGGACAAGAATGCCTGGAAAGCCTTCCTCGCCAGTGCCAAGCACTTCAACCACACAGCCGGTGCGGTCACCCAGACCGACGCGGCCTTCCCACGCGGCCTAGAGCAAACGAGCCCCTCTGCTGACCAGCCCACCGGGGAAGAAGCGGACTCTTTCACCGGCTACCGCCGCCTCACCGACAGCCAACTCGATGTAATCGCCCTAGAAATTTCCAAACAAGTACGCCTGCGTGGTCCATTCGTCTCGATCTCTCATTTCGCCAATCGCGCCCTCGCAACGATCAACACCCAGCCAGCTCTCAGCCGCAGTGGAGCTTTGCAATCCGCCATCGACGAAAGCGGAGCGAATATTTCGTTCAAAGGCCTCAAGAACGGCTTCAGCGAGATCAGCCCGAGCGAAGACGCCGTCACTCTCCGCTGGAAAAACAATGGTCCCAGTGCGGATTACGAGGGCAGCGACACACAAAACCGCCCTGCTGACGCCGACTCCAGCCATCCAGATTGGGCATACACGTCTCTGGACAATAATTTCGGCACCGTGGCCAGCATCGTCGCCGATCAGGAAATGCTGAAGGATGCCACCTCCATCCCGGAGCAAGGATTCCGCTCCACGGGTATTCCCGGCTGGTTGACTCAGGCCGACGTTTTTCAGGTGATCGGGGCTTCCATCACAGCCCGTTCCGACACGTTCCGAGTCCGTGCGTATGGCGAAGCAATCGACGCCAGCGGCAAAACCATCGCCAAGGCTTGGTGCGAAGCCGTCGTCCAGCGCACTCCATCCTACATCGATCCCACCAACACTCCCACCGCCCGGGGTGCTCAACTTTCTCAACTCAACAAAACCCATGGCCGCAAATATCAAATCGCTTCGTTCCGCTGGCTTTCCCCTCAGGAAATCTAAATTCTGCCGCACCTTCCTCGTCTTCCTGCCTTTGCTCACCCCGCTGAGGGCGCAAGAAGCCACCGTCTCGATGAAAATCGACCTCGTCGCGTGGGGCGACAAGATCACGGGCTTATCGCTGAAGTCCGAAAAAAAACAGGCCGTGATCTCCGCGCTCAGTTTCCGCTACTCGGAACCTGTCACTTACAACGGGCCAGCGATCCTCGAGATTCACAAGACGAGTGGCAGCGATAAATCCTCCGAAGCGGAAATTTCCAAAGAAGACAAGGAGCACGAGCTGATGCCTCTGCTTGCCGAAGAAGCGGAACCCAACAAAGACGGTCCAGCGAAGCAAAAAAGCGGCATCGCCCTAGAACTTCAGAAACGCCGCGAAAAAGACCCCACCCTCGTCGCGCTCGCCGCATTGCCCAGCACCGGTTGCCGCCGGGCCACCGTTCTTCTGGCTCCAGCCGATGGTGGCACCTTCACTAGCTACGTCATCGACGACGACCCCAGCAAGCTCCCGATGGGCCAACTGCGCCTCCACAATCTCAGCCCATTTCCCATCCTCATGCGCTTCAACGGCAAGCAAGGCAAAGAACTCAAGCCCCGCGAAACCTTCCTCGTCCCGGCACAAAACGAGCAACTCATTTACGAACTCGCCTACAAGCTCGGTGAGAAGTGGAAAATGCAGGAAAACAACCTCATCCAGCTCCAACCAACCGAACAGCTCCAAATGATCGTCCTCAAGAGTGGCAACTCGTTTTTCCAGTCCTCCGATGGCTCGACTGGCGGCTTCCTACAAATCGTCACCCTGCGGCGCGGCGGCGGTGGTTAAATGATCCAGAAATACGTAAAAAACCTAGCCCCGACGCGACGCACGAGCGCACTGTTTCTTTCGCAACTCCTTACCCACGATCCGCCCCATGAAAATCCGCAGCATCTCGCCCTCCCTCCTCATTGCATCCGCCATTTCCTGTCTGTGGAGCTCGCCCGTGACCGGGGAACCCGCATTCCGCAGTCTCGATGTCGGCCTCAAGCCAGAAAGCTCGGTGTATGGATTCGGCGGGAAACTCTTCGTCACCTTGATGGGAGAAACCCGGGTAAAGGGCGATGGTGATGGCAGCATCGTCTGCATCGAAGGCGATAAAATCACCACTCTCACCCAAGGACTCGACGATCCAAAAGGAATCGTCTTCATCGACAACCGCCTCATCACGTCTGATTTCGACACCGTGTGGGCCATCGACGCCGAGGGAAAAAAAGTCGTTCTCGCCGGCCCTGCCGCATTTCCAAAGCCACCCATTTTTTTGAATGACGTCGCCATCGAGCCAGGCGGTAAAAGCATTCTCGTCGTCGAGATGGGAGACCGCAGCGGAATGATGAATCCTGGAGGCGAGTTCTGGCCGCTCGATAGCGAGGAAGCTCAGAAGATCGCGCAGTTGGGCCGCATTTACCGGATCACTCTGGACGGAAAAGTATCAGTCGCAGTCGATCACGCGCCGGAAATGCCAAATCCTAACGGTGTGGATGCACTGGATGATGGGAAGATCCTTCTTACCGAGTTTTTCCGGGGAAATCTGCTGGAACGAAAGGATGGAAACTGGCGCACCATCAGCAGCGATCACCGCAGTGGCGATGGGATCGCGCACGACGACAAGGGCAACCTTTTCCTCTCCGAAGTCATCACTGGCCGTGTCTGGCGTATCAAAGCCGAGAGCGGCGAGAAACAACTGCTCGCGACCCTCACCTCCGCCGCAGACTTGATTTTCGATGAAAAGAAAAAGGAGCTAATCGTTCCCGACACGAAGGCTGGCAAGTTGGTTTTCATCCCTGTGGAGTGATGGCATTCGCCAAAAACGAACCTACCGACTTGCTTGAAGTCAACGAACAGTAGAGTTATGCATTCTCTTGGTCGCATCGCGGCGGCGTATGGTAACTGTGGGCTTCAGCCCACGGTCTCGTTTTGAGCGGATTCTTGCCACGTCGTGACAATGAAATCTCACAGGATCGGAACTCTCTTTTGCATCGGTTCCAGTGTCGCGATGCGACACGGTTTCCTTCCGCCGTAAACCGTGAATTGAAGTCCACGTTTACCATCCGATGTCGCGTTGCGACAAAGAATTTATTCCGCCACCGAGTGGAGATTTTGCGCGGAATCAATTCCGCGCTCCAGTTAGAGAGCCGCCGCATTTCCGAAATTTGGTATTAAAACCCAAGTAAGGAACGCAGTTGTGAAAAGCCGATCTACGGATTTGTCACCTTCAGGCGCATGAATTTCCTCCCGCTATCCATCGGCATTCGGAATGTGTGCTGACCGCCGCTGCCGGTGTCGGTGACTGGGGTCCAACTGTCTGGAAGCAGCGTCTCACTCCACTCACAGCCGTAAGTGATGCCAGTCACACCCTCGGGTGGTGCGAAGCTCGTCATCATGTCACCCGCGATCATCTGAGCCTGTGGGAGTTGGTTGGAGCTTCCGAGTTTGGGATCCAGACCGAAGGCGTATTCCACTAAGTTTGCCAGCCCGTCTTTGTCGAAGTCGTAAAGATCGGCACCGTCACCGCTGTTCGCATTTGATCCAAAGTGAGTGAAACGCCAGTCCTCAATCGGCGTGGTGGCAGGAGGAACAATAGCCCCGCTGGGAGTGGCGGTAATCCAAGAACTGAATGCGGATTCGTTGTCGTTCACATCCACCGCTGTCAGTCGGTATTGGTAGGAGGTGCCGTTGACGACGGTGTTGTCCACATAAATGCTCACTGGAATTCCGTAAGCGATGTTGGTAACCGCCGTGGTATTCAGCACCCGGCGGGAAATATTATAGTCCATGATGTCAGCCGCTGAACTGTTCGCCCAGTCGATGGTCACTGATCCGTTACCCGCAGTTGCGACCATTCCACCCGGCACTGGGGGACCGACGAAGTCATCATCGCCGCGCCCGTCGATTTGATTGAGATAGGCAATCAAGTTACTTTTTTCCGCAGCGTTTAAGCCATAGCCAGACGAAGAAAGGTCGTGTGCGGAGCCTGGCTGCATCAAACTTGCTGCCGCATCGAAGTGATTGAAAACGGCTGTCACATCTGCCGCACGTCCGTCATGCAGATAGGGCGCGGATGCGTGCAAGCCGAGCAATGTAGGCGTGTCGATGCCTGTCAGTGGAGTCTTAAGTCTTTGTCCTGAGGTGGAGAGGATCGTTCCGATGTTGTGCAACGAGCCGGTAGGAACTGTGGGAGGTGCTGCGGTAAAAATAAGGCTGTTAGTCAAACTCGGACTTGGCCCGTGGCAGGTGAAACATTTCAGCACGTTTCCTGACCCAGGTGTCCGTGTTCCGGCAAAGTATCGCTTCCCATTTCTCGCCTCAATGGTGAGCCGACCATTGCTCTGGCGGAGGGGACTTCTTTCGACAGTTTCTTTTCCCAGCGAGGTGACGTAAGCGGCGAGTGCATCCAAGTCAGCATCGCGGCCAGCGTTAGGTGCTCCCATGGGGGGATTTGCTCCCGCTGCGATGAATCCAGTGCCTCTATTGTGGATCTTCATATCGTTGTCGAAGTCTTGGATTTCGTCAAAGTTGCCGCTCCAGTGGACATTGCCGTGCCCCATTCCTGCGCGGCCACGGAGGTTGGTGGTATTGCGCAGACCTTCGTCACGGTTGGTGAAATCCCAGACCCGGCCATCATGATCGCCGTCTTGGTGGCAGGTCGCACAACTCATGTAGTTGTCCAAGCCCATGCGGTCGTCGGAAGCATTGTAAAAGACCTGCTTACCGCGGAGCACGTTGGCGGGGAAAGTCTCGGTCGCTACGGTGGCAGTGGTCGCGGCGGGGTTCTGCGGGAAATTGCCATGGCGCAGGGCATCAGTCAGATCGTAAACGGTGACGCTGCGCTCGGTGAGACTATTGACGAACAAGCGGTTGCTTGCCGCATCAAAACATAGACCTTGGGGGGCCAAGCCCGTTTGCAGGGTGGCATCAATCAATTTACCCGTGAAGGAGTCCATGACTCGGACGTGATTGTTTCCTTGGAGTGCGATGAACAGGTAATCGCCCAGCGGTGAAAAGACCATCGCCGTGGGTTGCGAGGAATCGTCGATGTCGAGACGGGCTGATAAATCTTCGGCGTTACCTCCCAGATTGATTTTTGCGACCATCGGCCGCACGGTGGTTTCGTGGGTCAGTGCCAGCCCATCTCGTGCGGTAGAGGTGCCGCGCAGGATGTTGTCTTTCTTGGCGGTGACGTAGGCAAATTGACCCAAGGGATCGACCGCCACATCGGCTAGATAATTGGGCAGACCCCGTGCGGAGGTGCCTGCCTCGGATGAGGTGGTATCCAAAGGAAGGGAAATGATGGGTGCGAGGCTCATGGCGCCGCCGGTATTTTCGATAACCCGCACCTCGCCTTGTGAGTCTGGGGAAATGAAACGATTCACGAGCAGCTTGTTGTTGGCCGCGTTGAATGCGAGGGCTGTCGGCATGGCCCCGACAGCCAGCTCGGCATCCACGACCATGGGAGTGACGGAGGTGCTGATTCGGGCCAGCCTGCCACTGCCGGAGAGCGTGACGTAGGCGTGGGTCTTGGTGGGATTGAAGACGATGTCGTGTGGCCGTGCTCCGTGGCGGAATGGGAGCGATTTCACCAGACTTCCGGTCGTGGTGCGGACCTCCAGAAGATCGGCGTCGATGCAGGTGATCCAGAGATTGCCACTGGCGTCTTGGGCGATGCTGCGTGGGTCTTTACCGACGGGAAATTCGCTCATTTTAACGAGAGTATCGGCGTGGATGGAGGTGACGGTGTCCGTGTCAGGATTGACCGTCCAAACGCGTCGGTTAGCGGAATCGACCACCATTTGACTGCCTTTGGTGGAAACAGGACCAGCGGGTGGAGGAGTCACTACGGTGACTTTCATCGTGCGGACAACGGTTTGCGGGGCTGGAATGCCGCTGTCACGCACGGTGACTTTAGCCGTGTAATGACCCTTGACGGCATAAGTGTGAGCGATTGATGCGGAGCTGCTGAACGAAGATTGTGTGCCGTCCCCAAAGTCCCAACTGTATTCAAACGGAGGGGTGCCTCCGCTGGCAGCCACGGATAGAGTGGCATTGCCATTTACCGGAGCGGGATAAGGAGTCGAAGTGAGATTCGTCACCACAATCGGCGGGCCGGTGAACGCGCTGGCGGTCGTGAAATCATAGGAATATCCCGTGATCCCATTTCCCGAAACGTCCTTGATGCCGCCCGCGACTAACTGAACTCGATAGGTGGTTGCTGGTTCCAGTTCGGTATTCGGGGTGAAAGTAAGAATGTCTTTGTCGTGGTGATTTAGAGTGCCAGCCACGTCAGGCCCACCCGCGACGGGGAAGACCCGGAAGGTGGAGCTGTTGATGGTCGAGTAATTAAGAGTTTCGTGAATCACCACGCCCACCCGGGATTTGACATGCTGGTCTTGCGCATCGCGAGGCGGGTTGTGATAGGCCACCGTCGGGCCAGTGGTGTCTGGTGCTGCTTGGTGGGCGAAAATACGTAACTTGAATTGGGACGACTCTGTGGATGGGAAATCATTCACTGGCATCTGTTCCAAATTGGGAGCTGCGACGAAAAGGTTACCCAGTGGAAGGATGTATTCCCCAGCATGTGGATAGGAGGCAAGAAAAGTAGGCCTTGCGGGCGTCGGGTTCAAAAGTGGCGACATGTCATAGGTCGCGGAGCCTACAAACATCTTGTTGTCTTGGAACTGAGCGTAACGAGTCCGGCCCCACAGGCCCGTGGATGTGTCTCCTTGGCCCACTGCCGGCATGTGAAGGACGTGAACCAAATTGGCAGGATTCTGGAAGTTCACGAAAGCACAGTTGTCTCTGCGAGCTCCCGAACCGAATTCACTGGGCAACACGAGGAAGTGCTTCCAGAAGAAATACTCGTAAGCTGGATCGTCATCCTCCCAGACGGGATCGGTCGGGCTGATGGAATCGAGCAACTTCGGGTTCGCTGGGTCGCCAATGTCGAAAGTGGCGAATCCCCTTTGTCCGGCGCGGATCCCGGCCACGATCAACAAGTTTCCGATGGGGGTTGGAGATCCATCGAAGCCATGAGAAACCTCGGAAATCACCTGTCCCGTCCGGGTATCAAAAATCTTAACGGATGAACCGCCGCCGTATTGGTAGGGGAAGACGGACATGCTGCGGCTTCCAAAATCTTTGGTGGTGCCACTCGGTGGCATCTGCCGGACGATTTTCAGTGGGTCCCGGACGTTGTAGGTCTGCCTTCCCCCGGCAGAGACCCGGTAGTCCGGTAGCAACCACGAGTAGGTGTGCATGTGTTCATTCACGCCCTTGCGCGCCGAGAGTCGCTCCACTGGACTGGTGGGGTTGGAGATGTCCCAGACTTGGATCGCATTGCCTTCGAGTCCGGTAGGTGTAGAGCGTGAATCCAGAAGCAGGTGGCCGTTGACGAAATCCAGATTCACCGTGCGGACGTTGGTGCCAGAGTTGGGATGGACGTCGCAAAGCGGGAGCCGATTGTGAACCTGAGTCACATTGGGGAACCCCGGGCCGGGCGCGACTGGCAGAATCGCAGGCGGCGCTCCCACCCATTTCAGGGCCAAGCTATCCCGCTCAATTTGAAAATTTGCGGCACTCAGTGACTCATCGAAAATTTTCACCTCGCCGACCATGCCGGTGAAAAAGTTGGTATCAAAGACCATTGATCCAAGCGTGAATGGATTATTATTTGAAAAATCCTTCACCGTTTTGACGCCCGTTTGGATGACACGCTGGTTGGAGTCCCATAAAGTCCATCGTCCAGTAGATGACTCAAAATTGAGTCCCAAAACCACAGTATCACCCACCGCCACCTTGCCGCCTCTGGCGAAACTGTTGTCATCCCAGTAGATGAGATACTCACCATCAGTGCTGAACCGCACGCACATGCCGTTGCCGTTGATGGTGGACATGTTGCCAAACAGATCGCAGGTGTTCGCCAGCCCGTCGAATTTAAGAGCGAACAGAGCACAGAATCCTCTCGCCCCATTTGGGTTGCTGGAAGATTGGTTCATCCACACATCGGACGCCGTAGAGCTGAACAACGTCAACGAGTTGCGGGTGGTCCCGAAATCGAGTCCGGCTTTGTTAGTCGGCGACAAGCTGGGGCTGGGATAGCGCACGATGCCTACTCCTGCCACGGCGTGATTTCCTTTCCCGGATTGATCCGTCCACTGAGTGACCTTTCCGGTTCCGTCTTTTGTCACGCTGGCCGGGATCGTCGCGTCCAGGTGCTGGATTAACTCCGCATGTGCGGATAAAACGCAGCTTAGAAGCAATGCGGGAAATAAAATGGATGTTCGATTCATGGGTTTTGGGTTTTAGCTGGGCGATTTACCCAGTGGCTCTGCCCGAGTCACAGCGCGGAGCGGAAATTTGCTAGTGGTTCGTATTACACAGCTTTCAAGCTAAGAGGGACACCAGATTTCGACCAGTCCCCAAAACGGGGACAAAACTAACCACTCACCTAACCCACCCACCGCTGAGTCAACCAAGTTTTCTCACGGCAAAGGCATAGGCACCGAGAGCGACTGCTTCACTCGTGCCGAGGCGGGACATGCCGACTCCGAGGCGTTGGAGCGGGTCGTATTCCAGCGTGCGGGTGCTGCCTGGGATCTGAATCGTCCGCGTTTGGCCTTTGAGGAAAACGTCGAGTTGCGCGGGATCTTCGAGGTTGAATGCGGCGGAGGCGAGTCGGCGAAAACTGTTCCCATCCGGTCCAGTGTAGCTGCCGTTTAGCTCGCCGACTAGCGATGGCAGAAACAGCGGCCACGCGCCGGAAACTCCGCCGCCGATGACGGCGAGGCCGTCGATCAGGGTGAGCGCATTGCCCATCGCATCACCCGCCACTTCACCGAGTCGGCGGAAGCTCTCGATGGCTGCCGCTTGGTTGCCGGGGCGGGTGCCGTTGGCGATTTCAAAAAGCTCTTTGGGTTCCGGCACGTCCGCGATGGGAACTCCAGCGTTTCGCGCATAACTGCGGCGCACGGCACGGATGCAACTGCCCTCCTCCGCGTTCATGGCGGGGTCCAGTTTGTTGCGTAGCAGCCAGACTTCGCCTGCCATCGAGTTGTCCCCGACGAACAGCTCGCCGTTGCGGACGATTCCGCCGCCGAAGCCGGTGCCCATGGTGACTCCGAATAAATTTTGGTAACGTTTCGAGCTGCCCGCTTGTTCTAGCAGGCGGTTCACATGGGGCAGAAATCCACCGATCGCCTCGCCATAGACGAACAGATCCCCGTCGTTGTTGATGAAAACAGGGATGCCGAATTTTTCCTCCAGCATCGGACCGAGCGCGATGCCGCCTCGGAAACTTGGGAGGTTCCCCAGATCGCCGATGATGCCACGCGGATAGTCTGCCGGGCCGGGAAATGCGAAACTGATCGCTGAGGGTGCCGCCGGGCAGAGCGATTTCACCCGGCTGAAACCAGCGACGAGGTTAGCTAAACACTGCGTAAGATCGTCGCCGTTAGAAGGAAGACTGACGGTTTCAGTGACGGGCTGACCGCCGCGCGTGGCCGAGAAGCGGAAATTTGTGCCGCCCGCATCGAGCGTCATCACGATCCGTGGGTCGGTATCAATTTCCATCGAAGTCACCATGCGTCGAGTTTTCCAATCATCAATGGCCTGCACTCACGGGAATTCCCGCCTCATCGGCAAGCTCTTTTGGCCTGGCCCCATAGAAGCCGAAATACACGAGGTAAGCATAACCGACCAAGACGATGGACAGCGAAGTCCGCACGCCGAAGGCATCCATCAGCGCACCCTGAATGAGCGGCATGATCGCGCCACCGACGATCATCATCACTAACAACGAGCTACCCTGACTCGTGTCTTTGCCGAGGCCACGGATCGAAAGGCTGAAGATATTCGACCACATGATCGAGTTGAAGAGGCCGATGCCGATGATGGACCAAAGCGCAAACTCCCCTTTCGTGCCCATGGAAAATGCGGTGAGTGCCATCGCGACTAGGGCGAACAAACCGACCGTTTTCCCTGGATTCGAGCGACCCAGCACGAAGAAGCCAAAGCTCATCACCACCATCCCGACGTAGGGCAGAATCGTCATCGGATCGATGTGATGTCCGTGAGTTAGGTTTTCCTTAAAGGTGGCGTTGCCGAAAATCACGACGGTCGCACCGACGGCAGCCAGCACCATGAAGAGGTATTTTCGCGATTGCTGAATGTTGCTGAGTGAGATGGCCCCCATCAGGCGACCGATCATCGTGCCGCCCCAGTAGAACGAGAGAAATTTCGCGGAAGTTTCCTTAGGCATGTTCATCACGCTGGCGTCTCTGAGGTAGTCGATCAGAATGCTGCCGATGGTGACCTCGCTGCCCACGTAGAAAAAGATTGCGAACCAACCCCAGACAAAGTGCTTGTGGCGGAAGACTTTCACTCCGGCTTCTACCACGCCTTCTTGGCGAAAGTTTGGCAGTGAGATCATTTTAAAAATCAGGGCCAGCACGATGAAGGCGATGCCGAGACCGACGTAAGGAACCTTCACGGCATCCACTCCGCCCGCGCTGGTGTAAATTTCCTTCGAGCCAAAAAGCATGATCCCGCCGATGAGCGGGGTGATGACGTAGCCCAGCGAGTTCAGCCCTTGAGAAAGGTTCAAGCGGGATGGCGCGGTTTCCTCTGGCCCGAGGATGGTCACGTAGGGATTGGCCGCGATTTGAATGATGGTGATGCCCGAACCGAGCACGAGGAGTGCGCCCAGGAACAAGGCATACTGCTTCGTTTCCGCCGCCGGATAGAAAAGCAGACAGCCGATGCCCGCGATGACGAGTCCGAGCACGAGGCCGTTTTTGTAGCCGATCTTGTTGATGGGATCTCCTTTGGCGGCAGAAATCAGGAAGTAGGCGAGCGAGACGAGGAAGTAAGCGCCGAAGAACGCGAACTGCACCAAGTTCGCCTGAAATTGAGTTAGATTGAAGTCCGTTTTGAATTTCGGGATCAGCAGATCGTTCATGCACGAGATGAAGCCCCACATGAAGAACAGGGCGGTGACGATCATGAAGGCGAAGCGGTTTTCCGTGCGGGCTGGGGCTTTTGTCATTGGGTTGGTTTTTGGAAATGGAGTGTCGTTTGGGATGCTTTAGGCTCTTTTCGTTAGGTGAGTGAGCCTAAGCAGGAGCGCGTGTGGACGCGCTGGAGTTTGCGGAGAGACAGTGCGCCACCGCGTACTACTGGGTTTTGGTTTGGCCGTCTGATGACTTGGGTTGGGCCGCGCTTTGTTCGGTTTTGACGGCGAGATCCGGCATTGAGGCGGATGGATTTCGTTTGCCGTTAATCATCTCTTTCCCTTTCCGAGTGAGTTCCAGCCACCAGAGAGGAGATTTCCCTTCGTTGGTGATGAATCTGCCCCAAGCGTCTTGCAGAGCCGTGGCAGGAACCGCCTGCCGCGTCATGGCCGGGGTTTCCCACAGAAGTTTTAGGGTGCCTTTGCCGGTGCGATGGCGGCAATCGAGGCGATAGGCCATCGAGTCACCCTTCGCCACTTTCACCGCAGTCCGCGCCGATACTGGCGCATCCTTGAGAGTCGCGGAGCGGAGAACGCTCTCACCATTGAGGAACAGCTCGACGCCATCACCGGGCGCACTTTGCACGGAGAACGTGAAAGAACCCGCCTCTGGAAAAGTGACGCGCCCGCCCATCCTGACGAAGAAATTTTCGCTCTGAATTTCCTCTGCGGGCGATGCTCCGAAGGCGAGTTCCGCCCTCGGCAAAAGCACTAACTCGCCCGTTTCCCCGGCGTTTGCCCCGTTGTAAAAGGTCGCGCCTACTCCCGTTCTCTGCGGCGTGGGCGGCGAATCGTCACTCATCGGCATGATCGCAGTCGCTTCGTCATACTCGTCGAACATCCCGACAAACAAGCGGTCGCCGCCTGCTTGGGCGACATCGGTGAGTTGGTTCCAGTAGAATTGTCCACCTTCGCGGGGAGTGTATCCCACTTCGTCATCGCCTGTGGGCAGATGCTTCAGATTCGCCCACGAGAAACCCGGTTTCACATGGGGGTAATAGTGGATTCCCATCTTGGTAAAATCCTTGAGATCGTCGCTGGGGGACTTGGGCATCCATGTGAGAATGGTTTCGTATTTCTTGAAATGATCCTGCCACGCGGCATCCATTTTCCGCCACGAGGACGGGATTCCGCCGATCACATGGTTGCCGCCATACTTCGGGTCGTTTTTGAAAAACTCGACCACGGCATCGGCGGTTTTTGCGGAAATATTCCTGTTGGGAAACGGCAGGCCCCAGATGAAAACCACGGGTTTCGTGCCTTCGCGGGCGTAGTTGGGATCTTCGAAAAGACGGAACTCGTCCACCAGCCACTTCCAGTCGGTTTGCATCGTCGCCAACAGCTCAGATTCCGGGCAACCGCTGATGTCGTATTCGATCGCCCAGATCCGTCCTTCGCGGTTGGCGGAGGCGCGAGTATTGGCAAGCACCCACTCCGGCCCGCCGCTGATCGAGTGGAAACGCTTCGAGACAAAACGCTGGAGAAAAGCCCCGTCGATGTCGTGCTCCCGCATCCAGCGGAAATGCGTATCGACCACGGCGGGCCAAGTGGACGAAAACAGGCGTGCCTGCTTGCCGCTTTTTAATTTCACTTCGCCCGCTTTTTCCAAAGCCGAAGCCGGGTATTGCGAGGTGTCCGGCCACATGTCGATGGAGAAATTTCCCGCTGGAATGTTCCCCCAATGCACCCATCCCCTCCCCTCCAGATCGTTCGGCGTGCGGAACCATCCCTGGTATCCAGCCATGACTTTTCCCTTGAGCGTGGCGTTGTCCTTGGGTTTCACCGACGGGCCTTGATAGCGGCTTTTCCATGGATCGGAAATGACGAGCTTGAAGGCTGGATCGTCAAACGGCGTCTCTTGAAATGAAACATCCGTGATCGCGAGTGGCTCATCGGTCGCGCCTTCCATGGCGATCCTGACGGACCACTTGTGCGGAGCTTTTGACGGGACGCCGGTGAATTTCATGCGTGCCGTGATGACCGACTTGCTGTTCGTTCGCGACAGACCCAGAGCGCGGCTCGGCTTCGTCGGCTTCGCACCCGGCGAAAGCAACTGCACGCCCAGTTTGCCGTATCCCTGATCCACGTAAGACACTGACAAATAGACATTCCCGTCTGGCGGCAGAGGCTCGGGAGATTTCAGTCTGAAGGGAACAGGCTTGGATTTTTCCAGAGAAACCCACGCTGGAATCGAGCAGCCCGGCATCTCAACCGGGGCTTTATCGATGGCGGCACCTTGATCCGAAATAGCAAGCAGCCCGAGGGGGGAAGAAAATGCAGGGGAAACTCCCCATGCGATGATTCCGAGGATCACCTGCATGAAGTAGCGGCCAAAAAGACGGGAAGGTGAAGGAGATACCAGCATAACGCACACAGAGTATCACTCCGTCCACGCTACGAAGCATAGTCCCCAAATCGGGGACAGGGGGCGTCTTTTAGAAAGTTGGAGAAGAGTCTGACTACAGATTTAGAAATCTGTTTTCACTGCTTCTGCCCCGGTTGCAACACCGCCTCACGCCGCTGCATTCGCCTCGCATCCCCGTGCAACGGCTTCTTCCAGCATCGCAACAGCCCCGTCCCCCACTGCAAATGCTGCGACCCACTCCGCAAAAGCCCCGTCCCACCCTGCATCTACCGCCTCCGTCTCAGAAACCCCGCCTCACCACTCTGCAACAGCTTCGCTCAGCCGTGCAAGCACCCCGCGAGCGTCTGAAATCGCCACGCGACCTCCTGCAATCACTACGAAGCAAGACACAAAAGACTCAGAGCAATCCAAGCTGCCGCCAGACAAAAGAAAAACTCCTAGAAACTGACGGCAATCCCACCACCAACTTCGACCCACTCCCCATCTCCTCGGCCAGCGCCTCAGTGCCAACCGCGCCGCCCTTCTTCAAAACGCAGACACCCTCATCGCCCTTGCCAAAACCGACAATCTCCCCGGCATCGGCCCGGATGAAATTCTGAATGTCGAAGACAACCTCATCGCTTACCGCGAGGCCAAAGACCTCCAAGCAGACACCAAGGAAAACGCCGAAAACGGACGCGTCACCCGAAATGCCCTCATCAAGCGCATCAACGCCTTGCGCTCTGTCCTCCAGCACGCCGCCGACCGTGCCTGTCCCTACACCGACGACGCCAACCATCCGGCCCGCTCCATCTTCCTCCTATCAGCTGATCAGGTTTTTGTCGGTTAATTTCTAGCCAATCAAGAAACACTTTACTAAAAGTGATAATCTATTTCCACAGGCTGCCATTTTGTATGTATGAATCACCCCATTCAAATATCGCCGTCACTTTTAGCGTTGTATTTGATCGTCCGCCCCATCCTAGAGTCTGTCCATATGTCAAGAAGCTCGCCGCTTGATCCAAATTCCACAGACCATCGCCATAACCAACAATGCCGAAACTAAAATCCATTGGAAATCCACCGTTTTTTCAGTCAGTGTCTCTGACTCTACCGGACTCATTCTCTTTGATTCTCTCGATTGGACTATCGGCTCTTTCAACTTAGTTACGTCATCTATCTTTGTTTTCTCTGAATCACTCGGCTGCTCCGGAGTCTCCTCATCCTTGGTCCCGTTATCTGGTGGAATGACCAACGAAATGGTTTCCCATGTGCCGTCCGGTTTGAATCGGTACTCCACGTTTTGGCCCTTGAAGGAAAACGTGCGCTTGCCGGATTTGACCTCCTCCCACCAGACGCGAAACTTTTGGAGCGACTCCGTCGATGGAGCGTAACGAATGAAGCTGTAGTTTGCCACCGGCTCAAATGGTGGATCTTGCAAACCGATATTTGATAGCGCGTATGTCGCCAGCCAAGCGTTCTGGGGGGTGGGAGCCCAATCAATCGGCCTCAATTTCCCAGAACTTACCGCTTCATGGTATTTAGGATTCTCGTCAATTGGAGTGTCCCGCATGTCACTGAGATGATCACCTAATACCTGAATCGTCTCGGGGCTGGGAAGATACCTTAAAGTTGCGGCTAAATACGTCGGACGGATACGCTCGTAGTTACTTTTTGGATCAAGACGAAGACGTTCTAGTTCGTCTGCGTAGTATTTCGCGTGGCCAGGAATTGATAGAAGCTCTTGTTGGATCTTTAGATAAGCTTCCTCTACAGCTGGGCTATGTCCTTCAAAGCCTCGGCGATGTCCCATATTTCGCAAGCCTAACGATAGCTCTCTTAACCGTACGTTGGGCGGTTCGTCTTGAGTCTCGACGAGTTTTGACTCCCAGAGAGCAACCTGATCTGCTTCTTTGCGCCGATTCCCCTCAGTCCATTCAGTCGTGTTCGAAATGGCGCACACGATGCCAGATACATAAAAAAATATAATAGTTTTCATCAGTTATCTCCTCCGGGTCTCGAACTCATCCACTCTTCGGCTAAGTCCCACTCCGTCTTTACCAAGAGCCGTGCGCCAGGAACTCTTGTTTCACTACTCATTAGGCGAACTGAAGTGTCTGTTCCTGGAAGCGGAGCAGGGCCAGCTGTGCCTGGTCCCAAGTTCATACCCAATTCAATATTGTAGTCACCGGGATGTCCCGCGCCAACAAAGATATGCCCGATCTCGTGAGCGATTGTGTCAACAATACTTTGATCGGAGCGAATGCCTTCGGTTGGATTTCCCGCGTTAACGGTGATTGCAAAGGCGTCCGGTGCATAGCCATAGACCTCGTCATCTATGGTTCCTGGTACGTTTTCCTGTCTGTTTCTTAGATAGACATTGTCGATCACGAAAACTCGAATATCGGCATTTGGTGCATTGAATGACGATTGCGAAGACATTTGCGAAAGAGTCGGGTTTTCTAATAGAATTGCATAGCCATCACCATCAGGATCGTAATCATAGTTTTGCTGAGGTCTGTAATCCAAACTGATCCATGCGTTTAGTTGTACGCCGAAAGTTTCATCCATCTTCGTTTGCAGTACACTTTCGACAGGTAGCGGTACGATTGCTCTGTTACTCTGCGGATCGCGCACGGGAAAGACTGCTATTGTCACGGTGCGGTATTTCATGTTTTTTACCTGAATAGGTAATTCAACTTCCTCGTCTGCCGCGCCGACTTTCCAGACTGGTTGATGATCGAGAGTAGAGCTGCCAACACCTTTCCATGTCACCACCGGGCCTGAGTTGGCAGTTCCCAGAGAGGAATTGATAGGATTGGGTGTAGCATCGCTGGTTTCGATTTTAAGGTTAGCAACAGGATCAAGTGGGATTTTAAACCTCATGCCATTGTATTCCTCTCCGCCGCATGGTGCCATGATCCAAAAATCATCCTGATAACCTCGTAAATTTGGGTCGTTTGATGTTATTGAGATGTCGTCAACCCCGGTCGCGAAGGTGTTATCGTCGATGTCCACAGGTAACAGGAGTGCCTTCTTCCCCGACACAATATCGTTGTCATTACCGTGCTTCTCGGTGGTGAGGACGGCTTTGCGGTTGTCCACTAGCCAGTGGTCTTTGGCCATGAAGAAGGTGTTGTATCCGTTGTTTTCTTCGGTTTGCTCGGAGGCTGAGGAA
>JANOQR010000151.1:0-9943 GCA_031414935.1 Luteolibacter sp. | reverse complement strand
CTTTGATCCGCGCCGCCACGGGAAGGCTCTCCACGTGTTGCCAGCTTTCTTGCTCTGCTGACTCATCAGCGGTTAGTTTGCGGTTGTGCCGCGAGCAAACTAACAAATCAGCACCACCACCGCACGCTGGCTTGAGGGATGGATGCGCCGGGTAAGGCATGGAAATCAGTCACCATTTTCCGCCAACATTTCACACGCCGCAGATCTTTAATCGCCAATGTGGCGAACTCGTTTTCCGCCCACAAGGTGCTCGGCGTTTGAGTTTCTGGATGGATCGGATGCTTAGGCATCCGCCTAAGCAAAGCAATGTGACTGCAATGTGCAGAATAAATTTCGACGACTTGTGAGTAACAGGCAGGACATGTCGGAGCAGTCCGCAGCGTGGTGACTCTCTCGGTTTCCCACGATTTTCGGCTTCACCCGAGCCGAATGTCCCGCTTGCGCCGTGATTTCACGCCTGTCAGAAATTCGGCATGACAGTTACCCGCTTTGCTCCGAGCCCCACGGGACGGCTGCATCTCGGTCACATCTTGGCCGCGCGAGTGGCGCATTCCATCGCGCGATCCGCAGACGGAGTTTTCCTGCTGCGCCATGAAGACATCGACGGCCCACGAGTGCGGGAGGAATTTTACCAACACATCGAGGAAGATTTGAAATGGCTCGGCCTCGTGTGGGACGGCCCTGCGCTCCGGCAAACCACCCGTATTTCCGCCTACGAAACCGCTTTTGCATTCCTTCGCGAGAGAAATCTCGTTTATCCCTGCTTCTGCACTCGCCGTGAAATTCAGGAAGAATGGGCGCGCATGGGTGCTGCGCCGCAAGGACCGGAAGCACCGATTTATCCCGGAACTTGCCGCAGACTTTCCGTCATCGAGCGACAGGAAAAAATCCAGTCAGGCGCACTTTTCGCATGGCGACTGGATTCCAAGCTCGCTTCCGAAACCGTCGGTCCCCTCACCTTCCACGATCTGAGCTTTGGAGAAATTTCCGTAAAACCTGACCTGCTAGGCGACGTGGTGCTCGCCCGCAAAGACATCGGCACCGCCTATCACCTCGCGGTGGTGGTGGATGATGCGTTCCAGAAAATCACCCACGTCACTCGCGGCGAGGATTTGCTGTCATCCACTCACGTCCACCGCTTACTCCAGAAACTGCTCGATTTACCTGAGCCGCTCTATGATCACCACCCGCTAATGCTCGATGAAAATGGCAAGCGACTCGCCAAACGCAGCGAGTCCCAAGCCATCGCGGTGCTTCGAGAAAACGGAATGTCGCCGGACGAAGTCCTTAAATTTACCGACGAGATATTTACTTCACTTCGCCTGAGCAGCGGACTCTAGCAAATCCACGGCAGAAAGAATCACGTTCTGCGGCATCGGAGCTTGGTTGTCTGAGTCGCCTTTTGGTCCAAAGCGGTTGATGCCAAAACCCACGAATTTCCCGTCCTTGTTAAACACCGGCAGCCCCAGAGCCTGAGCACCGATCTTCCCAAACATGCGTGGCTTCGTGACGAGAGAAATGATCTCGTTAGTCACTACCACTGGCTCGCGATTGAGATCTTTCCCGAGACGGCTGAGAACAATCACGTCGTCGAGCAAGTTCATCGGCGCGTTGTTCGCGGTGTCCACTGGGGTGAGTTTCACGCCCTCGGGTTTCTCAGGACGGACGAAGGCGAGATCCAGATCGGTGTCCTTGAAGGCGACTTTCGCTTCAACTTCTGAACCATCCGGCATCAGAATTTTAACTTCCTTGGTATTGCCTTTAGCGGAAAGTTTCATTGGACCTTGGGGACCATTTACGGTCCTCCCGTCCAACGCGGATGCTACGTCCAGCGTGGAAAGCGGCACCACGATCAACCCATCTGCACCGATCACAGTCCCGACCATCTCAAGTTTACGTTCTTCCTTTTTCGGCGGATTCTCACCGGCTGTCACTTCGAGTTCCACCACCGCGCTGAGAAACAGAACCGAATTTTTGTGAGCCTCAAATAATGCCAAAGCCTTCTCCTTCAGCGGTCCCTCCGCAGCTTGAGTGAATGGTGTGACAGCGAGAGCAGCGATGAGCAGTAGGCGGGATTTCATGGTGTTGTTGATGGTTGAGAGCTGATGATTGAGAAAAAGAGGAAGAGCAGAAGAGAGACGGTTGAAAAACGAGTAGCAGATCGAAAGCGAGGTGGCCTCTCCATCTTTCAATCAACCCTCAACCTCTTCACCACGTCGGCTCGAGTTCGATGTAGCGCGTTGAGATTCCACGTCGGACGAACAAGACAACGGGACTCCGACGGTTTTTCTCTAGCTCGGCAAGGATGGGTTTCATGGTTTCGATGGATTCCACCGCCTTGCCATCCATGGAAATCACGATGTCGCCTGATGCCAATCCACCCAGCGCAGCCCAACCTGCCGGCGTGACGGCGGTCACTAAAATCCCTTTGAGATCGTCAGGCAGCTTGTCGGAGACTCGGTCAGCTTGGCCGATATCGCGGGAGTTAAATTCTAGCGTCTCACATTCGTAGGAATCTAACTCCGAAGTTCCTTCCGGGCTGGCGATCAACGGCACCTTGATTTCTAGGCTTTCCGCCCCACGCCGGACGGACAGCGTCACTTCCGTGCCGACGCGGTATTGGCGGATGAGCGATGCGAAAACGTCGGACTCCTCCGGGCGCGAGGTCGGGATCACGGTGCCGTCGAGTTTCAAAAGTAAATCTCCCGTCTTCAGCCCAGCCTTGTCCGCATTCGCACCGGGATGGACTTGGGTGACACGCACGCCCTTGGAACCCGTCACACCTAACGCCTCCGCGAGGTCTGCGGAAATCACTTGGGTGTCGATGCCGATCCACGCTTTCTTGACCAGTCCAGGTTTGTCGGGATCTGGCTCAGGGCCGATTTTTACAACGGTGAGATAACTGCGGCCATCGTTCTCATAGGACACCAACACAGGAACAGGCTCGGTTTTTCCCTCGGTAATTTCATTGCTCACGCGGATGAGTTCGGCGAGGTTTGGAGTCGGCTTACCGGAAACTGCGAGGATCAAATTTCCCGGAGAAATGGCAGGCTTGGAAGCAGCCGCCGCGCCGCCGGGACGGATGCTTTGGACGAGAACAGCCTTGTTGTCGGCACGCAGAAGTTCCTTCGCATTCATTTCCGTGAGATCGCGGGCGGTGATCCCCCAAGACAGCAATTCCTTCTCGCGTGGCTCCGCTGGCTCGCGCTTGGTGCCGATCACTTTCCACGTCATCGGCTGACCCTCGCGAGTGCCTTCCAGAGAAATTTCCGAACCCACGGGTGCTTCTAGCAGCATCCGATTGAACACCGGAAGATCTTCCGCAGCACGCGATGCTGGTATGTCCTTCCCATTGCAGCGCGTCACGAGATCTCCCGCTTTCAGCCCTGCTTTTTCCGCTGGCGAGCCGCTGATCACGCCGCCGACGAGAATCCCAGACTTCGCATCCATCGTCTTAAGCAAAGGTTGCGACACCAGCCCGATCCAACTCCGCTCGACATAGCCTTTTGCGATCAGTTCGTCAGAAATCTTGCGCGCTAAGTTCGACGGAATCGCCCCGCCGAGGCTGCCGATTCCGACTTCGTTCACCCCCACGATCTCGCCCTTGAGATTCACCAGCGGCCCGCCCGAATTCCCGAAAAAAATCACCGCATCATGGCCGATCCAACGCACCAGTTCCCCCACGCTCTCACCATCCAGCCGCATCGAGCCGCCCGGCGCGATCATCTCGGTATTCGCCACGATGCCCTGCGTCACCGACTGCGAAAGCCCAGCCGGACTGCCCATCGCCAGCACTTTGTCGCCGACTTCGAGCGCGTCGCTATCGCCGAATTTCGCGACAGGCAACGGCACCTCAGGATTGCGTAAATTTTTCGGATCAATCTTTAACACCGCCAAATCTGCCAGCGGATCGGTACCGACGAGTGTCGCTTTCACTTCTTGTCGATCCGCCAAGCGCACCGTGATCCGAGTCGCCCGACCTGCGACGTGGTGGTTCGTCAAAATGTAGCCATCCGGCGAAATGATCGTCCCCGAACCACTCCCCCGCCCCTTCTGCATCCGCCCAGCGCCGCCTTCTTCAGCCACGACATGGATGCGAACTAACGCGGGATAAACCGCCTGCACCGCCGCCTCCACGAGCGGATCAACCTCGGCAAAAGCTCGCTCGCAGGACCATGAAATCACAACGAAAATGGCAGGAACAAAGCGCGCATAAAATTTCATGGCGGAGAGAACCCCGATGAAGCCAGCAACTCAACAACGAATCCGGGAAATGAAGCACCCGCAATCCGCCTCCACACTGACCCCGCTATTCGACGATTCTCGACACCTGTGGAAGAGCATCAAAGTGAGCGTCAGCGGTCACCACAGGCACCAGATGCTCCACGGCGAGAGCTGCGATCCAGATATCATTTTCCGGGATCTGATTTCCTACTCGTCTGAGAAAATGCTTGAGCACCGCGTAACTGCGGCTGGTCGCTTCCCCGACCACGATCACTCGCACCACAGGATCTAGCAGGAATTGCCGAAGTTTGACTTCGTTTTCAGCTCCTCTCTTCGCCCCATGAAATCCGTAGCGGAGTTCACCTAAGACGATCACCGGAACGAGGACTTCACTCGCCGTGGTGATCGTCTCATTCCAACGTCCGCTCCGCCGCCAATCCGAATAAGCGTTGGTGTCGAGAAGGATCTTCATTTCCAATCCTCGGGATTCACCTGGCGCAATTCTTCAAGCCTTGCATCCCATTCTGGACCGAAATCCGAGTCACTTGCGAAGCGCTCCAAGCCATTGGTTTTTTGATCCGCATTCAGGCCCAGACCTTTTTCTAACGCCTCGACCAACACCGTGTTCATCGCCACGCCGCGTTGCTGAGAACGCAATTTCGCCTCTTCGATGCAGCGATCACGAACTTGTCGAACAGTGATTTGTTTCATGTGATTACCCTAAACAAATTCAGCATTCGCTCAACCCGAAAACTCTCGTTGCTTTACCTCGTCGGCTTCCGCGTTGATCTTCTCAGCCACCGATGGAAGCAAACACCGAGCGATTCATCCGATTTCTGGCGACGGAGCGCGGGCTGTCTGACGCTTATCAGCTTTCTGTGAGACAGACGCTGGATGCGCTGGCGGGTTGGCTTTTGAAAAAGGAAATGCCCCTGCGTGATGTCGGCACGGATGAGCTCGCAGCGTTTCTTTCCCAACGGAAAGCGGAGAAACTCAATGCTGCCTCGTTGCGAATCACCACAGTCCATCTCAAGATTTTTTTCCGCTGGCTGGCAGCGAAGGAGCACTTGGAAATGGACCCTGCGGAACCGTTGCTCGCTCCGAAGCCTGACATGACCTTACCGGAAACATTGCACGCATCCGAGTTGGCCACACTTCTGGAATCCATCGACCCTGCCCAGCCATTAGGGCGTCGCGACTTGGCAATTCTGGATTTGTTTTACTCCTCCGGGCTGCGCTTATCAGAACTCTGCAAACTGCGCTTTGAGATGATGGACTTCGACGAAGGATTCATCCGCATCACTGGAAAAGGCGGGAAAACCCGGATCGTCCGCGTGGGAACCAAAGCCCGTGAGGCGATTTCCTCCTACCTCGCTCACGAGCGTCCGAGTCTGGTGACGAAGAAAACTTCTTCTCACGTTTTCATCAGCATCCGTGGCGGGGCGTTGTCGCCGGATCGGGTGCGGCAGATCGTGAAAGAGCGGGCAAAAATGGCGGGCATCGACCAAAACATTTACCCGCACTTACTGCGGCATTCGTTCGCGACTCACTTGCTCGAAGGCGGCGCAGATTTACGGGTCATTCAGGAGCTACTCGGCCACGCGGACATCTCGACGACGCAGGTTTATACGCATGTGGACCGACAACGGCTGAAGTCGGTCCACAAAAAATTTCATCCACGCGGATGAGAGCGGCGAGAGTCGGTTAGGACATTTTCACATCCACCCACTGCTTCGTTTTCGCAGACTCAAGCACCGCGTCACAGACATACTGCGTGCCGAGTGCGTGGCGGAAATCCGGGAAGCGTTTTTCCGCACTCGGGTCATCGAGCGATTTGAAAAACTCCGCCAGCTCGTGAGTGAACGAGTGCTCGTAGCCAAGGCAAAGGCCGGGCACCCACCAGTTTCCTGAGTAAGGATGATCGCCATCCGTCGCGTGGATGTTCGTCCAGCCGCGACGGTCGCCGGGGACGCCATGGTCGAAATACGAGAGGTAGTTCAGATCGTGGAGATCCCATGCGAGCGACTTTTTCTCACCGTTGATTTCAAAGGTATAAAGCGCCTTGTGCCCGCGGGCGTAGCGCGTGGACTCGAAGATCGCGAGCGAGCCGTTCTCGAAGCGAGCGATGAAGGCGCACGCGTCATCGATCGTGACCGGATGCTTCTCACCCGTGGCGGTGTGGACGCGCTCTTTGATGAACGTCTCGGTCATCGCACTCACGGAAACGATGTCGCCATTGATCCAACGCGCCGTGTCGATGCAGTGAGCGAGCAAATCTCCCGTCACGCCCGATCCCGCCGCAGCGGCATCCAAACGCCAAAGGCCAGCACCACCTTGCGGGAGTTCTTCCGAGATCGTCCAGTCTTGGAGGAAATTTGCCCGATAGTGGAAAATGCGGCCCAACTCTCCGGCATCGACGATGTTTTTCGCCAAAGTGACCGCAGGAAGGAAACGGTAATTATACCAGACGAGGTTCGGCAGGCCAGATTTCTCCACAGCGGCGACCATCGCTTCACCTTGCTCGCCATTGAGCGCGAGCGGTTTTTCGCAAAGGATCATCTTGCCGTTCTTGATGCACTCCAGCGCGATTTCCGCGTGGGAATCATTCGGCGTGCAAATGTCGATGGCGTCGATGTCCTCGCGTTTCACCATTTCGCGCCAATCCGTTTCATACGAGGCATAGCCCCATTTCTCAGCGAAAGCAGCGACCTTTTCCTTGTCGCGACCGCAGACCGCTTGGCGGACGGGAACGTGCTCCGTATCGAAAAAGTGCGTGAGCTGTGAGTAAGCGTTCGAGTGCGTGCGGCCCATAAAGCCGTAACCGATGAGACCGATGCGAATTGGTTTTTTCATGATGGGGAGTGGAGTTTAGGTATCAGATGGGCGTCATGCGACGATGCCGATTTCGACTACCCGGCTTTCCGCGAAAGGGCAAGGGTAAGCTGCGATATCGCTCGGCTCGGCGATCAAGCGGCAACCACGGAAATTCGGTGTGATTTTAACCGCGAATCGACGCGAATTTTAAGAACCGCGTTTCTCGGAATCAGGAATTTCATTCAAAAAACTCTTCCTTCGCGTCCATTCGCGGTTGAAAAATTCCTAGTTTGATCGCCCTGTTCAAATCCAGCGCAATACGCACTTGATTCATCTTTCCAAACTGCTAGCTCTTGTGCGCCTGTCCGCGCCAAACGCTGACGGCAAAACCAACCAACAACCGACAAACAAAACATGAAAACCGTTAAATTCCTCATCGCCGCTGCCGCTGTTTCCGCTCTTGCCGCTTCGTGCTGCCCATCCGCTACATCGGCTCCTGCTCCAGCACCGATGACCTCATCCAAGTAATTCTTGCCAAAAAGCCCGGCCCGTCCTCGCGACGAGCCGGGCTTTTTTTGTGCCCGAAATCGCAGCTCCGATCTGATAAATCCACTGAGAAAACGGAAACCGCGAAAGACACGAAATTTCAAGCAGTCAGAAAGTATCAATGACTCGCCCAAAACACGAAGGCCAGTTCTGCTTTCTACACTCCCGCGCATCAAGATTTGTGAAAACTGCGGCCACTTCACTCAGTTACCTGAGTGGATGAGTCTTCTCGGGTAGCTTGACCCATGAGTGCTAAACTAAACTAAACTTACCGCCGCGGCCTAAAACCCATCACAAAGCGAATCGCCACCATTGGCAGTGCTGACAGAATCAGTGCCGCCGCTGCGACTTTCAAGCCGGGATAAACTCGCGCCGCATTCCGATCCAATCCCGCAAGAGCCTCGGCCACGACTTGCTCCTTCGGAACATAAAACGACTTCTTCGCAGGCATCCGTGGCGAGTCAGGCGAACGTTGTGAAACTTTTCCAAACTCCGTCCTCACCGGCCCCGGACACACCGCCACCACCGGAATCCGATGCTCTCGCAGCTCAATCCGCAATGCCTCGGAAAAACTCGTCACATACGCCTTCGTCGCCGCATACACCGCGAAGTCAGGAATCGGCAACACACTCGCCAGCGAACTCACATTGATAATCGCTCCACCGCGCCGAATCATTTCCGGCACTAACATCCGCGTCAAATGGGTGAGTGCCTCGATGTTCACCTGCAACATCGCCTGCAACCGATCCCAATCCGCCGTTGCAAACTCGCCGTAATCCCCCAGCCCCGCGTTGTTCACCAACAAATCCGGCTGCAATCCTCGCGCTGCTAGCAGCTCAACCAATCTCTCACGCTCGCCTACTTGCCTGAGATCCACCTCAAACACCGCCACTGCGACGAGCGGATATTTTACTCGAATCCGATCCGCGACTTCTTGAAGGAGCGACTCGCGACGCGCCACGAGAACGAGTTTCCCGACTCGTGGCGCGATTTGAAATGCGAACTCCTCGCCCAATCCGACCGAAGCTCCGGTCACGAGGGCACATGAAAATGATGCAGTCGATGGCATGGCGCATGTGTTACACCACGCCGATCAATTACGCCATCTGAGTTTCGCCGTTTTGACCTTGAGTCACCAAAACGATGCGAAGCGGAAGGCGCGCGAGAATTTCTCCGTCGCAACCGATGTCGATGGAGTAAATCCCAGCTTCCTCGAAACGAAGACCTTGGAGATTCATCACGATGTTGCGCGTCAGGAACGGCACATTTTTCGGAAGCTGCACCTCGAACTCGGGCTCGATCGGCATGTTGTTCGGATCAAGCGACTCACCATCTTCGTTGATGATATTGATCGAAAGCTTGTGGCGGCCTGCGTCTTCCGGCGTGAAGCAAAACCGCATGGCGAGGGCGCACGATGGGTGAACCACAGGCACGGCGCGAGCCGCAAGAGTGTCGAAAGTTCCGGAAATGACCAGCTTGCCATTGTAGTCAGCAGCGAAGTCACAAAGGGTGGCGATTTGAATGTCCATGTTAGGATGTTTGAGTGGAATTGAAATGATCGCCGCACAATTCCGCGCGACGGCGCACCTGTCTGAAGGGATCGCCGCCCAGCGTAAAGCGCAAAGAATTCCTCAAAATCGTGACACGATTCCCCTCGCCCACCGCCGGAAATTCTGTCGTTCAGCCTGCCTCGGCAAAAAGCGCACGAACAAATTCACAAATCTTCCCTCGCCCCTGAATTCATGGGGAAAATGATCCAAACCGCCGTTGTTTTCCCAAGTTGTTCACATCGGAAACCTGAAACAGTTTCCAGCTCCTCACGGGATTCAGGAAGCTAGAAAACCTCGCTCTCGATGATGCTATTCTCTGCTGTGAATAAGTTGTAGATCGTTACGATATCTCGTCCTGAATTTTTTCTTTCGACTCATTACCAATCACTTACAAAACCATCGCCCGTTTAGCTCGAACTCCTCAGTGACGATAACTCACGAAGCGAGATTTCACTGAGTCACAAAAATCGCCATTGAAAACATCGGAACTTTCCGGCCTCAAATCCCGCGTTATCAGGGAATTTTCACTTTTTCACCAAGTTATTCACAAGCCCTCGAGTGCCCGCCGTAAAATCCCCAAAATTTAGCCCAGCAAATGCTTTTGACCCTCGCCAGTCGATGCCCTACACGGCTGGCCGCATCTCTTACCTGCCATCCATCATGCCTGCCGTTCCCACCATCATTTACACCAAGACCGACGAAGCTCCCGCCCTCGCCACCTACTCGTTCCTGCCCATCGTCCAGGCGTTCACTAAGCACTCCGGCATCACGGTAGAAACCCGCGACATCTCACTCGCAGGCCGCATCAT
>JANOQR010000150.1:0-7594 GCA_031414935.1 Luteolibacter sp. | reverse complement strand
CGATCTCGGAAAACTCGAACGCCTCCTCATTTCCACCCGCGCAAAATCCCCGGACGCCCGCATCCTCATCGCCACCGAATCCGTCTTCAGCATGGACGGCGATCTCTGCCCACTGCGCGAAATCGTCGAACTCGCCGAATCTCACGATGCCCTCCTCCTTCTCGATGAAGCCCACGGTTTCGGCGTCCTCGGGGAAAACGGCATGGGCCTCGCGGAGCAGGAAAGCCTCCAGCACCGCATCACTTTCCAAATGGGCACTCTCAGCAAAGCTGCAGGACTCTCCGGCGGCTACCTCGCCGCCTCTCAGGACTGGATCGCCCTCCTGACGAACCGCGCCCGCAGCTTCATCTATTCCACCGCCCCGCCGCCCGCACTTGCCCACGCGGCCATCACCGCCCTGAGCATCATCCGCTCTAACGAAGGCCGTCATTTACGCGAGAAACTCCAGCAAAACATCGCCCAACTCTCGCCTCACCGCACTCCGATCATCCCGCGCATCCTTGGTTCTAACGAAGCCGCACTCGCCGCCTCAGCCACTCTCGAACAAGCTGGATTTCTCGTCCCCGCCATCCGTTTCCCCACTGTCCCACGAGGCACCGCCCGCCTCCGCATCAGCCTCTCCGCCGCCCATGCAACCGAGACTATTGCTGCCCTTGCGAAGCACTTGCCTGTGGGAAAATGAGCGAAGGACGGGAAACGGACCGCGAAATTTATTTCGCAATCCGAGGCTGCGATCTTTTGCGCGAAATGAATTTCGCGTTTCGATGGAGATGACAGCCGATGCGGATCGTCGCGATTATTTCCTGAGTTTCGGCAGACTCGCAGCAGCCACGGCTTGGCCGACGCGGCGGGTTTTTTCATCGGGGACGTGCATGGAGATTGCGCTGGCGTGTTCTGGAAATTCTTTTGTTAGCACTTCACGAGCTTTGGCTAGGACGATGTCGCCACCCTTTCCGGTCGTCACGCGCCCGAGGATCAGCATGTGGGCGTAGTCGTAAAAATCCGCGTAGTGCGGGATGGTGTAGCCGAGATAGACGCCGATGGTTTCGTAAATTCTAGCAGCGCGTTCGTCACCTGCGGCCATGAGTTTTTGGACTTCGATTAGACGCTCCGGCAGTCCCATGCTTGCAGGCAGTTTGATCTTCGCGGCAGGCAGCAGTTTGTTCACCGCCTGCTGGGAAAAATAGAGTGCGCCCACGCCACTGTCGCCGGACCATTCGTCAGCGGGAGCCTGCGGATTGTAATCGACGGGAGCAAAAGCGAGTTCGTTTAGCCAGCCGAGGATGCGGCCTTTTTTATCCATGAATCCTGCGGCTTCGCTTGATCCCATCGCCACGCCTAGCATCCCGCTTTTGCCCAGCGACATCGCTCCGGCTAAGGCGGTGACATCGCCGTCATTCATCATCACGATGGGGACGTTCCATTCTTTTTGGATGCGCTTAAAGACGGCGGCGGCTTGTGGAAAAAGTTTCTTAGGAATCGCCCGCAGCAAAGAGGCGACGCGGATTTCGTTGTCCACGATGATGCCCGCAGAACTGCCGCCGATAGCATCGACACGTGGCAAGTGCGCGGCGGCGCGATGCAGGGCGGCGGAAATGTGGTGGTAGTGATACTCGGGATTCGCCTGAGTTTTCGGGTCCCACGGAGTTTCCTCGGTGAAGATCGCCTCGCCATCGATCACGGCGGAAACTTTGTAATCGCTGGCCCCGAGATCGAAGCCGATGCGGCAGCCTTTGAGATGGCCGCCGGCCGCGACTTGCATGTCTCTAGCAGCGGGAACTTGCTCGGCGGCGGTGAGGATGACTTGAAATTTTTTGCCGTAGGCGAGCTCCATCATCTGGCAGTCAAACTTGCGAGCACCGCGTGCGGAGTAAGTTTTGCGGATGAATTCACCGATGCTTTTCGGGCCGCCGACGTGAAGTTTCCAGCCGCCGCGTGACCAGAGGAGAAATTTCACGATGCGTTCGACATACAACAAAGTCTCCGCATCCGCTGTCGGATAGACATGTGTTTCAAAACGAGATACCAGCCCGCATTCGCGCTCCAGCCCGAGGACGAGCGGCACGGATTTACCCGAGGCGTGGACAGCTTCGCGGTAGTTGCGATTGAAGAGCACGGCGGGCAAGAAGCCGGGATCGAGCGGTGCTTTGATGGCGAGTTGAGCCGAAAAGGACATGGCCGCGAAGGTGAGCAAAGGGTTGCAGTTCGTCAAACTGGCAATCCCTCGCGTTTGAAATTTAGACCCGAGGAGTTACAGGTCTTTGTCGTTGCGACTGGAGCGGTGAAATCGTCTGTTCAAATTAGTTTTCCGCGATAGTCTGCGTCTGTGAAACATCCGAATAACATCCGGGTTTCCCAATCACTCATCCTAACTATTTATCACCCTGATGACCACTCACCCAAAGCGAGTTTTGCTCTCCGTCTTTTTTGTCTGCCAAGCGTTGCTGGCCGATCCAGCAGCGGCTCAAGCGTCGCCGAAATCCGTCGCCCAGCTCAGGTTGGGAGATCCTTACAAGTATGTCGGACTCCTGACTTTTGACTCAGATGGCGGGGAATACATCGGCAGTGCCACGGTGATAAAGCCCTACTCACTACTCACGGCGGGCCACAATCTCTACTCCGAGTTCAGTGGCTGGAGCACGAATGTGGTTTTCGAACGTGGCTATAATTTCGGCGCACGGGAATCCAGAAGCACGGCTAGCAGCTTGTTCGTTCTCGGCGGATACGCCGGACTGGTGGACAGCGGAAAAAGTGAGACGAACTTGGGATTTTCCCGCGACATGGGCGGCGTGGTTTGTTTCTCACAACCAGCGGATGGATTTCACGCGGCATGGGCGAACAGTACAAAATTACTAACCGGCAAGAGCTACAACATGCTGCTGGGTTACGGCGCGGACATTCACAGCGGTGAGCAGTTGCTTCGTAGCTCGCCGTCCAAATCGTTTTACCGAATCAAAGGGAGCTTCTTCGAGAACCGATCCTGCGGTATCGAGAGTGGGATGAGCGGTGGTCCGGTCTTTGCAAAATTCAACGGCAGTTGGTTCGTGTGCGCCGTGAATGTAAGTGGTCCAAGTGCGTTCGTTTTCAATCGTGGAGCTGGAGTGCGCGCCATCGACGCCGACGCGGAAATACTCATCTCGACGGAGTTGTATTGAAGTCTGGTTCTCTAACCGATGAAAGTCCGCCACTTCTTAATTCTCGCAGTTTTCATCCTGCTTGGAGTCGCTTGGTGGGTCACACGGGATCGTGAGGGCAGCCATTCCGCACAGGCGAGGCACTCGATTCCTGACCCGCGAACCGATGGAAATCTACAAACTGGAAATGATGAAAACTCCGCGAGAGGTCAACAGTTAGGATCGCGAGCTATGCAGGATGAAATGACTCAACTTCTCGCTCGCGCCGTCGTTGTCATGCGCGGAGGACAGCGGCTGGAGATCGAGCAGATACTCGCGCGGCTTGATGAAATGTTTGGAAATCAACAGGGTAACACGGACGCCGCGATCACTGCGATTGTTGAATTTCTACGAAGCAAACAAGATGCGCCCACCGGCCAAGGTTTCATTGTCGGCAAGGCTGGTGTATTGGCTGAGGCCACGACGCTGCGAGTGTATCTGATGGATCAGTTGGGCACTCTTTCCCGAAATACCGATGGAGCGCAGGCACTGGCAATCGCGCGAGAGACGTTAGGAGACTTCGGCTCCGCAGATGAATGGGCCATCTCGATGCGCAACGTGGCGTGGCTTGATCCCGCGAGCCGGGAGTTTCTGCAAAATCGTGTCAGTGCCATGCTCCAGCATCCCGCGTGGCGCACCAGTCCAACGACCGGGATGTTAGAGGCGTTCGACATCATCGTTCATACCGGCGCGGTGGAGTCGGTGCCAGAGTTGGACCGACTCATTTCCGCTCCGGCTTCTCCGCTGGCGCGGGCTTCAGGTGTGGCACTGGATCGTCTCGCAGCAAATCACGCGCTAGAGCTGACCTCGCTGCTCAATCAACAACCTGAACTCCTCGCCGCGATTCCACTGAAGCGTGCCAGTCTCTTTGCCCACGCAAACCTTGGCCAGATTGAGCAACGAGAGCAGTTGGAAAACTACATCCTGCGTGCCGATGTCGATGTCCGCGAGCGGAGGAAATTTTTTGATTCGCTCGTCCAAAGTGGTCGCTTTGTGAGCCACAATCTCATGACGCCTTACGTTCCGCCCGAAACACCCGCTCAGGCCGCCATACGATTAGAAACCCTCACCCGAACAGTGAACCAATGGCTGAGAGATGAACGATTCCGTGCATTCAACGACGAGCTTTCGACACTCGGAAACAACGTGAATCGCATCATCGACGAGATCGCAGCGGATTCGAAATAGTGTTGTAGCGTCGGTCTGTGACCGTCGCTAACTGAAAAAGTCGCCGCAATCCTGCACTCCACAAGAATCGCCAGCATCCACCCCAGCGATGGCTCTTCACCAAACCACCGCTTTTCCATTTCCTGAAAAATGCCCTCGCCGCCGTGGAAGTGATGCCGTTAGCTTCCGCAAAGCTGCACTTCTTTTTTGATGAGCGATCTCAGCCAATTCCTCCTCTACACCGCGCCCGACGGAGCGGTGAAGGTGGACGTTCTATTCAGCGAGGAAACCGCTTGGCTTACCCAGAAGGCACTCGCCGAACTTTTCGGTGTAAAGGTGCCAGCGGTGAACAAGCATCTCAAAAACATTTTTGACTCCGGAGAATTGGCGGAAAGTTCAGTTGTTTCCATTTTGGAAACAACTGCCTCGGATGGGAAAAACTACCGGACACGGTTCTACAACCTCGATGCCATCATCGCCCTCGGCTACCGCGTGAACAGCTACCAAGCCACCCAGTTTCGGATCTGGGCCACCACCACTCTGCGAGAATTTCTCATCAAGGGATTCGTTATGGACGACGAACGGCTTAAACAAGGCAAGCGCGTCTTCGGCAAAGACTACTTCGACGAACTGCTCGAACGCATCCGCGAGATCCGCGCCAGTGAGCGCCGGTTCTACCAGAAAATTACCGATCTTTACGCCCTCTCCGTGGACTACAGCGCGGATGCCCCGCTGACGCGGGAATTTTTCGCCACCGTGCAGAACAAACTCCACTGGGCCATCACCGGCCAGACCGCAGCGGAACTCATCTACGCTTCCGCCGATGCCACTAGGATCTTCATGGGCCTCACCACCTGGAAACACGCGCCCGATGGCAAGATCTTGAAATCCGATGTCACCATCGCGAAGAACTACCTCAACGAGGCCCATATCAAGGAACTCAACCGCATCGTCTCAGCCTACCTCGACCTCGCCGAGAACCGCGCCGAACGCGGCATTGTTATGAAAATGACCGACTGGGCCACCTTCCTCAACGCCTTCCTTGAACTCTCCAACTACCCGATCCTCCAGGACCACGGAAAAGTCACCGCCATCGAAGCCAAGCTCAAGGCCGCGGGCGAATACGAAACCTACCGCCAAATCCAAGACCACGAATACCTCTCGGACTTCGACAAGGAAATCAAACGCATTCAAGGCGGAAACCACCCGTAAGTGTCGTCGGACTATCCAAGTGTTAATCCGGTCAGCCAGACCCCATCTAGGCTCATTGAAATAATCATCGGAGGCATGCCTGATCGACACAAACAGTTCCCGCTTGGTTTCGAGGCAGGCACACCCGACTGGTCATTACTGAATGTCCCACACGTTTCGACCTCGCCTGCGATGCTTTGGCGGCAACAAAACCTTGATACCCGAACGCCAGACGAACACTGTGGGCTCGTCGCTCTTTTAAGGAACTCACTGGGTATTCACGAACGGGAATATTGGATTAACTATGCGACCTATTGAGCATTACTATTTGGACGAGAGCGGAAGCACAGGCGATCTCATAAACGCCGGTGATGCTCTGGACTTTGCAAAACAGCCGATATTTACCCTTGCTTGTCTGGGAATCGACGATTTGGAGGCTTTAGGTTATGAGCTGGAACGACTCAAAAAAGTCCATAAAGTTCAAAGCCCCGAACTCAAATCAAAAAGCCTTAGAAACAAGCCCTGTTTTGCTGCTGATTTAATTTCCTATCTAAATAAGCGCGATCTCCCCATCATGATAGAGATCGTAGAAAAGCGATTTTTCATCTGCGCAACAATGGTCAGTTGCCTGATTTTGCCAGCGGTGGGACCAGTAGATTTGGAGCCGTGTACGATGTTCATTCGAAAAGTTTTTGCGGAGTTCCTTTGTGATTACATGCCGGACGGTATCATTCAAAATTACATTGAGGCCTGTGATGGTCGGTCGCTGGCTGCGGTTGGCCAGACTTATGACCATTTGCTTTCTTGGCTGAACACTTTCCCGCAAGCCTATCAGGCTGTCGCTGGCATCAAGCGTTTTACAGAGGACAGTCAAAGTGACTTTTTGGCACTGTCTGGTGAAAGCACGAACGACTGGAACGGCCTCCCAATTCCGGATGACAGCAAAGCTGGCAATCCATTCTGGATTCTGCCGAACCTGTCAAGTTTCACCAATATTTATGCCAGGCTCAACCTCCGCCATGGGGGGCAAATCGGTAAGCTCAAGCTCTTCCATGATGAGCAGACGCAGTTCGATCAGATAATTAGGAGTGGCAAGCTGGCCGCAGAGAAACTGGCATCAGCTAATTCCGTGCCCAAGCTTGCCCACGTCAACTACTCTTTCTCTCAGAGCGCGCGGCTAGATTTCATTAGATCCGATAACAATCCAGGAATTCAGGCAGCAGACGTGTTGGCCGGCTTTGCCATGAGATATGTCCAAGATGCACTTCTTTGCCCATCGCCAATGACCGAACCTTGCCGAGCGACATTTCAGATGCTGAGGCGATTTAACGCCGCTGAAGCCACGGGGTGTAACCTCTTAATGACTGCCAAACGCGTGAACAAGCTGTGATCGAAATCGCTAGGAACTAGAAACGTTCGTTGAATCAACCTCAGACAGCGAATGGGGTCATTGATGGAGGTCATTGCTCTCATGGATTCACGTCTCTGGTCATCGGCGCGAAGCCTTCAATATCGCTGAGGGCTGGAGTTCGAGACTGCGGAGGAGGGCACGCACCCTGCCTTCGGAGAGACGATTGTCCTGCCGCACGTTTCAGCCAGCGACGGTCGCAGACCGACGCTACATTCCGTGGTTTTGCGATGTCGTGTAGATCGCTTCAAAATGTCTTCCGCAGGTGGGACGGCAGGATGTTGAGTTGCTCTCGGTATTTCGCGACGGTGCGACGGGCGACTTTGATGCCTTGTTGGTCGAGGGCTTTCATCAGTACTTCGTCGGAGAGTGGTTTGGCGGGGTTTTCGGCGGTGACGAGTTGTTGGATGGCTTCGCGGACTCCGGCGTTAGAGACCTCGGCTCCGTCGCTGGTTTGGTAGCCGGTGGCGAAGAAGGCGCGCATTTCCATCAGGCCGTGGGGTGTGAAGACGTATTTTCCGGCGACGGCCCGTGAGATGGTGGTGGCGTGGAGATTGAGCTCGTCGGCGATGTCGCTCATGGTGAGCGGGCGCAAGTGACGCGGGCCTTTGGTGAGGAAAAGGGGTTGGTGCTCGATGAGCTTGTGGGCGATGGC
>JANOQR010000149.1:0-18103 GCA_031414935.1 Luteolibacter sp. | reverse complement strand
GCTGGGTTAGTGTTCAACGCGGACAGTTCAAGTCTGGCGTGCTGTCACATAAACGAATCCGAATACTCGACAGTATCGGGTTCGAATGGGCTGTAAACTCCGGTGCAAGCCGGGAAAAAAGTTTGTTGGGGATCGTGGATTTCGAAATGCAATGGCAGACCCGCTACACAGAGCTGTTGAAATACAAAGAGGAATACGGAAGCTGCCGAGTTCCTTCAGGTTGGGTTCATAATCCTCAGTTGGCCAACTGGGTTGGAGTTCAAAGGCGACGCTACAAACAAGGCAAATTGTCTGCGGACAGGATTCAACAGCTTGAATCAATAGAATTCGATTGGGTCGTGGAGTCTCATCTGAATTCCTATATTGGTGGAAACTCCGTCGATGCAATAGAACAGCGTTGGAATTTGATGTTTGAGAAGCTGCGTGAATACAAAGCCGAGTATGGAGATTGCCTAGTGTCGCAAGGTTGGAAATCGGATATTAGACTTGCTGATTGGGTTACAAGCCAACGAACAGCAAACAACCGTGGACAGCTTTCAACAGAGCGCATCGAACGGCTAAATGAGTTGGGATTCGACTGGGATCCCATTGCCACTCGGTGGGAGGAAATGCTTCAGCAGCTCGTGAAATTTAAGGAGGATCATGGCCATGCGAATGTTTCGCAAAGGCTGCCAGAGTTCAAAGAACTCTCGACATGGGTTCGAAACCAACGAAGGGCCAAGGAACAGAATTTACCTATTATGATAGAGCGCGCGAAACGGCTCGATGAAATTGGATTCATCTGGAGGCTCGTCAAGCGGGGTGCTTGGGAAAAAGATTTTGAGAGCCTCGTTGCGTTTAAACGACAAAATGGAAACTGCAATGTGCCCCAGAAAGACGTTCGATTCAAGCGACTTGGCAAATGGGTGAACACCCAGCGCACATTTCATAAACGCGGGACATTGAAGCCAGATCGGTTTCAAAAACTCCAAGAGCTTGGTTTCGTTTGGAACACGAAGAGGAAATGAACGACCCCATCACCATTACCGAAATAATCGGACGCTCTGAGCAGGGCATGACACGCCCATTTCTCTGCGAAGGAGACGATGAGATGACCTACTACGTGAAAGGCTCCTATGCGGGGAAGAACTCTCTGTGCTGCGAGTGGGTCGCGAATCGGTTGGTGAATTTGGCACTGCCCAACGCTCCGCTAGGATTGCCGTGGTTCAAGATGGCAGAGGTTCCCCTTTCGTTGATCGAAGCTAGCGCACGGAAAGATATCGAGGATCTCGGCGATGGGCTGGTGTTCGCGTCAGGGCGAATCGAAGGGGGGCAAGAGTTGTGCTGGTCGGCCGCGCAAGGTTGGCCAGAGAGGACGATGGCTCTACTGCTCCTGATGGATTTGTGGATTCAGAACGAGGATCGAAGTTTATCGGAACTCGGGGGAAATCCTAACTTGTTGGTGGAGCCGATCCCGACCTTACCCGATGACGATCCTGAAGGGGCATTGTGGAAGGATGAGCCAAGACGGGAAATGCTGTGGGCCTACGATTTCAATTTGGCGTTCGATCCGGATTTCGACTGTTTGCGTTTTTTCCGAGTTCATGTGTTCGGCAAGATGCTCAGGCAATGGCCAGAGGGATTCCGTGAGCAAATGGAGCCGCTGATGAAAGCCGCGCTGGACGAGGTTCCAGCGATCTTCGCCGAGCTGCCGCTGGAGTGGCTGCATGTGGATGGCGACGAGAGTTTGCCTGTGCAACTGGACATGCAGAGGGTAATCTCCGTCTTGGAATTGCCATTCACCGATCCCGACACTTTCTGGAAACTCCCATGAATCCCACCCAAGCTGTCTGCAACTACGCGTTGCTCCGTTTCATGCCCTATCCGCAAACCGGTGAGGTGGTGAATGTGGGTGTGGTGGTGAACTGTCTGCAACCGTGTTTCCTGCATATTCAGGCAGAGGAAAAAATGCCGGATCGGGTAAAGGCACTTTTTCCCCAACAGAATGAGAGCGTCTTTGAGGCTGCCTTAGCCTCAGTAAAAAAGGATGTGGAGCGGATCAATGCACGGATTCGAAATCCTAAAACCTGCCAGATTGCTTTCAACGAGCTGGTTCGGCCCCGGGAGAACACCTTCCGCTTTGGCGAAGTGAGGACCGCGCTCACCACAGATCCACAGAACTTTGATGCAGAACTGTTCCGTCGTTACGTCCGCATGGAAACTGCGGTGGTGCAGGAAGCTGTGGCGGCACCGGGACATTGAGGATGGCATGAAGAATTTCAGCCAGAGGTTGTCACGCGGGTGGAACTGGTGAGGATGGCCTCCATGAAAATGCACCGCATCATTGCCGAGGCCGCTTCGACCATCGCCAAGTCCGTCTTCCGCGAGCACAAGGTTCTCGATCACGAACTCGCCACCGCCTTCGAGGAAAACCCGAAATGGGGTAAGCGGGATCGCAGTTTCATCGCGGAGACGGTGTTCGAAGTTGCCCGCTGGCGGCGTGCTCTCAGCTTCCTCGTCGATAGCGAGGAAACCACCGCCCTCTGCGCCGCGCAGTGGGTTCGCATGGGTTACGAAATCCCGGAGTGGTGGGCGTATAACGGTAAATCCGCCGAAGAAATGAAAGCCCGCGAAGCCGAGCTAGCCTCCCAGCCACGCGCCGTTCGTGAGTCGATCCCCGATTGGCTAGACGCACTCGGCGTCGCCGAACTCGGCGCAGCGTGGGATGCCGAACTCGCCGCTCTGAACCAACGCGCTTCCATTTTCCTCCGCGTCAACACCCTCCGCATCACTCGCCCGGAAGCCATCGCGTGGCTTGCCAGTTTCAACATCACCGCCACGGAAGTTCCCGGCTTGCCCGATGCTCTCGTCCTCGCTGCTGGAAAATCTCTGCCAAAATCCCTCCGCCTCGATGGCCGAGTGGAAATCCAAGACGCCGGCTCGCAGATGATCGCGCCGCTACTCGATCCACAACCCGGCGAGCGCATTATCGACGCTTGTTCCGGCGCGGGTGGAAAATCCCTTCACCTCGCAGCTTTGATGAAAGGCGAAGGTCGCGTCTTCGGCATGGACATCGACTCCAAAAAACTCGCTGAACTCGATCGCCGCGCCAAACGCGCCAACGCCAACAAGTGCGTGAAATCCAAGGAAATCACCGCCGCTACCACCACCGATTTCGCAGAAGTCGCCGACCGGTTACTCATCGACGCACCCTGCTCCGGCCTCGGCACTCTCAAGCGTCAACCCGATCTCAAATGGCGACTCAAACCCGCCGCGATTGATCGACTTCGCGGCATCCAGTCCGACCTGCTAGGAAAATATACGGCCATGCTCAAGCCCGGCGGCCGCCTCGTTTACGCCACCTGCTCCATCCTGCCCTCAGAAAACCGAGCCGCTATCGACAAGCTGCTGGCGGATGGAAATTTCACCTTGCTCGATGAATCTATCATTTCTCCCGCCGCGACTGGCCACGATGGATTTTACGCCGCCGCCCTCCAGAAGAACGCCTAACAAAACCGCTCTCCGCTCTCCGCTCAAATCCCTAGGTTGCGCGGTGTCGAATGCCCGCTACGATGCTGCCATGTCGTTTTCGTGCAACAATGGTCGCTGCCAGATCCCGAGCTGGATGCGGAAAGTTCTGCTCGCGGCTGGCCTCTATCATCTCGCTTTCGCCGCGTGGGCGATCTTCTTGCCGCATCAGTGGTTTGACTGGATCGGGCTACCGCCGCCGAACCATCCGCTGCTCTGGCAAGGTGGCGGCATCATCATGGGCGTGCTCGGCATCGGCTTCATTCTTGCCGCGAAAAATCCCATCCATCACTGGCTCATCGTCCTCCTCGGTTGGGCAAAGTTCACCTTTGCCATCGTTGGTTTCAGCGTCGCAATTTATCAGCAAAAAATCCCGCTTTCCTCTATTTGGATGATGGGCTTAAACGACTTCATTTGGTGGCTTCCCTTTACTTGCATCCTTTGGGCCGCACTACGCGCACACGCTGGAGTGCCGCCATCGCGTGACAAGCCATTCAGCATCGACGAGGCAGCAAACTCTTACCAACTCTCCAACGGTAAAACCCTCGCCCAAGCGGCAGAGGAAAAAATGTTAGCACTGGTTTTCCTCCGCCACTTCGGCTGCACCTTCACCCGCCAGATCCTCCGTGGCTTGGAATCTATCCAAAAAGAAGCCGCCACTCACGGTGCCGAACTCGTCCTCGTCCACATGCTTCAGAACGGCAGCGAAACTCAATACCTCGGCGAGCGCAGCGGTGTCCTTCGCATCGCAGATCCGCGCTGCGAACTCTACCGCGCCTTCGGTCTCGGCAAGGGCGGCTTCCTCGAACTCTTTGGCCCGCACGTCTGGTGGCGTGGTGCGCTCGCCATTTTCAAGGGCTGTGGTGTCGGCCACCTAGCAGGCGACGGAATGCAAATGCCCGGCGTTTTCCTTTTTCGCGACGGGAAAATCATCTCCGCGCAGCCCGCGCACTCTGCGTCGGACTTGCCAGATTTACCCGCGCTTTTCCAAGGATTGCCCACACCGGTAAGTCGTGACACGGTCCCGACATGACATCACTGCAAGGGAAAACCCTGCTCGTCACGGGCGCATCCAGCGGCATCGGCCAAGCACTCTGCGAGCTGTTAGTGGCTCGCGGCGCAAATGTGCTAGGCGCCACTCGCCGCCCATCTTTGCTCTCCGAAAACGTCTCGCCCATCGTTGCCGATCTCACTCAACGCGACCAGATTTCCGGCATTTTCCAGGGTCTAGGAAAAATCGACGCGCTCGTGAACTGCGCTGGCGTCGCCTACCTTTCGCGCATCACCGATGGGAACGCCGCAGACTGGGAGGAAATGTGGCGAGTCAATGTGATGGCCCTCGCTCTCTGCTGCCAGCTCTCGCTCAAACACTTTCCTAATACTGGCGGACGCATCGTCAACGTCTCATCCATGAGTGGTCACCGCGTGCCGCCGACCGGAGGTTTCTATGCACCCACCAAGTTTGCCGTTCGAGCGATCACTGAATCGCTCCGAGCCGAACTGAAGACTGCTCGATCGCCCATCCAAGTGGCCTGCGTGTCACCCGGTTTCGTCGATACACCGCTGCTGGAGCAATACTTCCGTGGTCGCGAAGAAACTCTCACCCAAACCAAGGCCGCGATGCGAATGCTCGATCCCAGCGATGTGGCGTGGGCGATCCTGACCATCCTCGAAGCTCCCGCCCACGTCGAAATCGGCGACATCCTCATGCGCAGCTCAGAGCAGCAAATGTGACATGAGCCTGCGCCGAATCATCACTCGACTGCTAGTTTTCTTAGCCGCGTTCACCGCCGTCTCCTGCATCGATGGCCGCGAAGAAGTCTGGCTAAACGCCGATGGCAGCGGCCGCGCAGAAGCGAACTACAGCTTGCCAGCCGCCGCGGCTAGACTCCAAGGCGGAGAAGCAGGAATCGCGAAATTGATCGAGGGTTTCTTGAAAAACACTCCCGCCATCACGTCCTCGTCTCACGAAATCACGATCAAAGGTGATCGCCTAAACGTGCGTGTGAACGTCGCCTTCGATTCCGCGCTCAAGCTGGGGGAGATTTCCGCAGGCGACTCAATTAAAGAACTACCGCCCGCCGCCACTGGGCTAACAGGCATTGTAAAAGTCGCGCTGAGAGGCACAACGGTTGATTTTTCGCGAACCATCAATGCTGGCCGATCACTGCGCGGCTCTTCCTTCATGCCGCGAGCCCAATTCGAAGGCCGCAGCCTAGAATACATCATCCATCTTCCGCTGGCCGCGACAGAATCAAACGCCAGCCGCATCGAAAACGGGGGCAAAACTCTCATCTGGAATTTCCCACTCACCCAAGCACTCCAAGGCCCGGCGACGATCCGTTTCAACGCTCCAGTCCCGATCCCACTCTGGCTCTATTTCGCAGCAGCTTGCGGCCTCGCAGCACTAGGATGGCTCGCATGGCGGATTCTCAAGGCACGGAAAATTCAGACCAACGCCTAGAAAACTACACACTACTGCGCTGATATCGAAAGTTGCGAATGTGAGGAATCAACCGGGAAAAGTAGGCCTCTTCTCAGCCTTCACGACGCTCTTCACCGGCACAGTGCGCTTTACGCCATCCGAGTATTTAAAGCTGATTTCATTTTCAGTGACTTTGGTCACCGTGGGACTTTCTCCGAAAAAATCAGACTTCTTCGTCTCTCTTGAAGGCAGCACGAGATAGTCATAGACCAGTTCGTCTTCCTCTCCTCTCACAAGAATCCAATTAACGCATGGCGCACAGTCATTAGGAATTTCCTCGGCAATAAGTAGAGTCTTCCCGGAGCTACTCGACGTGAGTTTGATGTATTCAGAAGGCGTTGACTTTGGACTATATTGAAAAGATTTCAGCGATTGAGCACTCTCAACCGCGATTGAACTGGGATAAGTCAACGTCTCAAATTTCCTCGATACTTCGTATGAGGAAAACGATTTCTCGGACTCCCTTGGTCCGGCCCGAAAAACGACGGAGTATTCTCCTATTTTCCATTGAGCCGTCGTCGGAGTCGTGTGGGTGGGCACACTTGATCTCCGCGCCGCACATCCCGCGAGAAACACGGTAGCCATCATGATTGTGGCGATGATTCGATAAGTGGATTTCATATTTTGAAGGGTAAGAAAAATGGGAGTGTGAGGCCCGCATGATACACCTAGAAGACCTAGCCACTTTTGCTCAGTCACCGTCAAGTGCCTGAAAGCAGCTTGCTTTCCACGCTCTTTTGTTTCTCATTCCAAGCATGGCTTCGACTGCGAAAAATCCTTCGGTAAAAAAAGCGGCTGCACGCTTGGTCCGTGAACTGCCCGATTCCGCAAGTTGGGATGACCTGATGTATCAAATTATCGTCCGCCAGAAAATCGAGGCTGGGCTGGAGGATCTACGGGAAGGCCGCAAGCATGACCATGCGGCCATCCGCCGTGAGTTCGGGCTGCTATGAACATCGCTTGGTCGGATCAGGCACGGCGCGATCTTTGCGCCATTCAGGATTTCATTGCCCGCGACTCGGAGCACTACGCGCACTTGCAGATCGAGCGACTGATCTTCCGCGTTGAGCGCGTAGCCACCATGCCGTCCAGAGGACACCCGGTGCATGAAGCCCTCGAGTCCGGTTTGCGCGAGGTTCACGAAGGTTTCTATCGAATCATCTACCGCACGCAGAATGATGAGATGCAGGTGGTAACCATTGTTCACATGAAGCAACGCTTGGCGCGAAAGCGTTTGCGATGAGAATCTAGTATGGGCCTGCGGCGGTCCCAAAACCGCCTGCTTCAAACTCTTGCCCGGCTCGCACGGCTCGCCTAAACCTCCGCCCGCATGACCCATCTTGAAGCAATCGCCCGGGAGACCGGGATCTCACTTTCCTCCGTCTCCGCCACCGCCAAGCTCATCGCCGAGGGCGGGACTGTTCCCTTCATTTCTCGCTACCGGAAGGAGCAAACCGGCTCGTTAGATGAAGTCCAGATCACCACGATCCGCGACCGGATGTTGCAACTCGCGGAACTCGATAGCCGCCGGACTGCCGTGATAAAATCCCTCGAAGAACGCTCTCTGCTCACTCCAGAGCTGAAGAAAAAACTCGAAGCTGCACTCACTCTCACCGCCGTTGAAGACATCTTCGCGCCCTACCGCCCCAAGCGCCAAACCCGCGCCACCAAGGCCATCGAACGCGGACTCACGCCGCTAGCCGATTTCATTTTCGAGAATCAAAACACCGATCCCGAAGAAGAAGCCGCGAAGTTTCTCAACCCTGAAATGGAAGTCCCCACCACCGTCGAAGCCCTCGCCGGAGCACGCGACATCATCGCCGAGCGCGTGGCTGACGACGCAACGCTTCGTGGCCATGTTAGGAAAATTTACGAAGCTGATGCCACCGTCTCCTCCAAGATCATGTATGGCAAAGAAGAGGAAGCCGACGCCCAGAAATTCCGCGACTACTTCGAGTGGAGCGAGCCATTTCACTCCATCCCGTCCCACCGGATGCTTGCCATCCGCCGTGGCGAAAAAGAAGGATTTCTCCTGATGCGAGTGGAAGTCCCGCTAGATCGCGTCACCGCCGTCGCTCTGCCAGACTGGGTCAAATCCAGCGGTCCATCCGGCAAGCACGTCGCCCAAGCAGTCGAAGACGGCTGCAAGCGTCTGCTCATGCCGTCCATGGAAACCGAAGCCCGTTTGTTAGCCAAAAAACGCGCCGATGAAACTGCCATCACCGTCTTTGCTGACAATTTCCGCGAGCTCCTGCTAGCTTCGCCACTTGGGGAAAAACGCCTACTCGCCATCGATCCAGGTTTCCGCACCGGCTGCAAAACCGTCGTCCTCGACCGCTCCGGCAAGCTGCTCCATCACACCGTCCTCCACGCCACCGCTGGCTCACAAAACCAAGCCTACGAAGCCGCCGTCGAAGTCACCACACTCATCAAAAAGCACGACATCGAGGCCATCGCCATCGGCAACGGCACCGCCTCCCGCGAGACCGAAGCCTTTATCAAGAAGCTCAAACTCCCATCCACCATCCCCGTCGTGATGGTGAATGAAAGCGGCGCATCCATTTACTCCGCTTCCGATGTCGCCCGCGAAGAATTTCCTAACGAGGACGTGACCGTGCGCGGTGCAGTGAGCATCGGACGCCGTCTGATGGACCCGCTGGCCGAGTTGGTAAAAATCGACGCCAAAGCCATCGGCGTCGGCCAATATCAGCACGATGTGGATCAACGTGCGCTCAAGGCCAGCCTCGACGACACGGTTGTTAGCGCGGTGAACTCTGTCGGCGTCGAACTCAACACTGCCTCCAAACAACTCCTCTCTTACGTCTCCGGCCTGAACGCTTCACTGGCCGAAAACATCGTCGCCTTCCGCAATGAAAACGGTGCTTTCACCTCACGGGAGCAGTTGAAGAAAGTCCCGCGCCTCGGTGAAAAAGCCTTCGAGCAAGCTGCTGGATTCCTCCGCGTCCGTGGCGGCGCGCACCCGCTCGATTCCTCCGCAGTCCACCCGGAACGCTACCTACTCGTCGAGAAAATGGCAGCCGATGCCGGATGCAAAGTCGAAGAACTGCTAGGCAACGAAGCCGCCCGCCGGAAGATCGACTTGAACAAATACGTCGATGACCAAGTCGGCCTGCCCACACTCAAAGACATCGTCGCCGAGCTGGCCAAACCCGGCCGCGATCCGCGTAAACAATTCGAGCTCTTCTCCTTTGTCGAAGGCGTGGAAAAACCCTCCGACCTCCAGATCGGCATGAAGCTGCCGGGCATCGTCACCAACGTCACCGCCTTCGGAGCTTTCGTCGATGTTGGTGTCCATCAAGACGGTCTCGTCCACGTTTCCCAACTCGCGGATCATTTCATCCGTGATGCTTCAGAAGTCGTCAAAGTCGGCCAAAAAGTCCATGTCACCGTCGTCGAGGTGGATCTCAAGCGGAACCGCATCGCCCTCTCGATGAAGTCAAAAGTGGATCTCGATAACCGCCGTTCCACCGGCGACGACCGTGATGCCGGCCCGAATAACAACCGCAACAATCCCCGTCCCCAAGGCGGCCGCACTCCCGATTTTCGCCCTAATGCCACGCCAAACAACGACTGGTTTTCCCAAGCTCTCAACCAAGCGAAGAAGAAATGATCCCGCATTGATAGTGCTCGTTGATATGCCGAGACGCGCAGCGATTCAAAAAAATACCACCCGCAACGGATTGCGGGTGGCATGTCGAGAGAACGGGGAATGATTATTTCGTGAGACTGGAAAAGTCTTTCATCGTCGTCGGCATCAGAACGGTGCCGACTGAGTGCATGACACCGTTGTTAGCTGTCACGTCTGCGCTGAAGACTTTGGCGTTATCGACGTGAATGTCTTTCCCATCAATTTTGATTTTCACCTTTTCGCCGTTCATCGTCTTCACTTCGCCGTCCTTGAGATCGGCGGCTAGCACATTACCGGCGACAACGTGATAGAGCAGGAGAGAGCGGAGAACCTCCTTATTTTCAGGAAGCATGAGCTTGCCGAGAATGCCGACGGGGAGTTTGTCGAAAGCCTCGTCAGTAGGGGCGAAGATGGTATATGCGCCCTTGCTTCCGAGGGTGACGTCTAAACCCGCAGCGACGAGTGCTTTGGTGAGCGTGGAAAACGTGACACTGTCTTGAATCGTAGTGGTAAGTGATCCCGCGACGATGCCGGGCTTGGTTAGTTTTTCGGTTTCAGCAGGCGTTGATTTTGGAGCCGCCTCTTCAACACCGAGGGCGAACGGGGCGATGGTGGTGAATGTGGCAAGCAGGGCGATGTGGGATAGTCTATTGGTTTTCATAAATAATGTTGTTGGTTGTGGTTGACGGTTGGCGCGGCGGAATTTTTCAGGAGCGGCAGATGTCGAATTTCTTTATCGCAAGCGGTATGCCAAGCGGATCGCAGGGCGAGGAACTTGATGAATGTCGTTGAATAGGAGTGTGTTAAATTTAACAGCGAAGCTCTCGATCATAACTCATGAGTGAGAGCATGAGTGCATTTTTCGCGGACGACGTGCAAGCTGCACGGTATGACTTTCATCGTACGACTAACGGCGTGCATGACGCTGGAGGTAGTCGCAAAGTTTTACAGCACCGAAGGCGAAAATCACGGGTGGAGCCAAAGCGGTAATCAGTCGCACCTGAGCAACAAGCAGAGATTTCACAGGAAGCCTGTGGAGGCAATAACCGGAAGCAAGCGCGATGAGTATCGCTTTCCCCGGAGATCGTTGGACGGAATTCTTAGATTGTTGATAGGAATCTTGAATCTTATGTTTTACGTCATCCATCAGTGCATTCACGCCTTCTTCGACGGTGGAAGATTCTATTGAATTGGTAACGGGCGGATTCATGGTTACCAAAATTTAACGTTCTTATAGGCAGAGCGAAGCGATGATGATAGTGCATCACCCGCATCCGCTAAAGGTTCTCTCATGTCGAATGGATGACGTGGTGAAGATTGGCAGCACGACTTGATGATGTAGCCAATTGCGATGCCGAACGCGATGCCTCCAACGACGGCGGATAGTGGATTGCTGCGGATTTTTTGGTTCGCATGGGACATCATTTGTTCTGCTTCCTTGCGGATGGAGCAACAGGTGCTTTCTGCTGCTTTCTCGATAGGTTGAAGAAGAGAGGTGAAGTTTTCGCCGAGTTCTTCGGCACGTTGGGTAATGGAATCGTGTGACATGGTGGTTAGTTATAGTGTGTGTTTGAAGAAATTGATTTTCCAATGGATGCCGTGGGTGATGAGATAGCTGGATGGATGGAGCGCACCGTATCTCGTGATGAATTTTTCGAGTTCAGCATCTCGAATCCAACATCGGTGGCCGTCATCTCCGATGAAACAATGTTCGCCCGGTTTATCGTCTTTAGCACCTCGCATGGTTTCCAAGACTTCTGAGATCGTGATGTCTTCGCGAGCGAGTGATGTGAGAACGGGCAGATCAGATGGGAAAGACATGGAATGCGGTTATTGGTAGAGCGCTCCTCTTTTGCAGGCGGCGTTCCAGTTTGAGATGGCCCGCAGATCCTTATGGGACGGGGTTCTTGGGGTTTTCTGGCGATTGGAGATTAGGCATTTTGCACTCTGGTCATGGGGAAATCGTGCAACATGCAGAATCATGAATCGCAGAACTTAACTTGCAGATTGCTTCACGAGATAAACACAGGCTGTCAGTCGCTGGAGTTTCCAAAGAAATCAACAATCGTTCGCTCATTGGCAAAGATACTGCAAAGTGGGAAGTGTAACTAACCTCATACTACTATGCTCAACTGGACACTTACCTTTTTCATCCTTGCTCTCATCGCTGGACTACTCGGATTCACTAGCCTTGCGGGTGCTGCTGCCAGCATCGCGCAGACGCTTTTCGTGATTTTCCTCATTCTGCTGATAGTTTCTGCCCTCAGTCGTGCATTACGCGGGAGAAACCCATGAGGTGATTGGTATTTCCCCCGATTGTTTTCAGGGAACATCCGCGCTTGTCCTAGGCGAGTGTCGGCGCATTGAAGGCGAGAATGGGAAGGCTTCGCCGTACGATGTCGGCTAACTTTGTCTCATCTTCTGCTCCGGCATCGCGGATGGCTTTGAGAAGTTCTAGCCAGTTGTTTGCCTGTCTGCTAGGCGTTTCCTGTTGTTCGAGGAGCAAGATGGCTTTGGCGAACTCAGATTCTCGTGCTTGTTTCATCGCCTGAGGAAGTGGGCGCGGCTCCGGCTGGAGGACGAAATCAACCACTTGCCGCAAGTCCACGGGACGCACGGGCTTGAGAAGAAAATCCACGACTCCATGGCGGATGGCTTCTAACGCTGAGTGCGGACTCAGTGCGGCACTGCATAAGATAATCGGAATCATGCAGCCAGAACCGCGCAGGGATTTGATCACGCCGATGCCATCGAGGTCAGGCATTCGTAGGTCGAGAATGAGCACGTCGAAATGCGCCTCTCTGATCCGGTCGAGCGCGATGCGTCCGGTGGCGGCGGTTTCTACGGTAGTCCTCTCACTCGATAGGGCGTAGGCGAAGCTCAGGCGCAAGGTCGGCTCGTCGTCCACGACGAGGATGCTCAGTCTTTCAGCAGCGGAAACGCTTTCCATGTTAGGCAATGGGGACATCAATATAAAATTCAGTTAGGTCGTCTTTTCTTTCCATCAGGCCGATGCGCCCTTCGTGGGCGCGGATGATTTCTCGGGAGATAAATAGACCGAGGCCGACGCCATCCACGACTTGGCCGGGTGCGCGGTAGAAGCGCTCGAAAATACGGCTTTGGCTACCATCCGGCACGCCAGGCCCTTGGTCGGTGACGGAGACGCGGAGGTAATTTGCGTCTGGTTGGGAAATGCGGAGGACCACTTCGCCGCGGCGGGGACTGTGTTTGATCGCGTTAGAAACGAGGTTGTTCACCACCTCGTCGAGGCGGATGGGATCGGCAAGAATTTCTTGAGTGCCGTCGCTGTCATCTTGCAACCGGACGTTTACCTCGGAGTTTGTGGCGACATTCGCATGAAGTTGCATCGCCCGTTTTACGCTGTCTTGGAGGAGGACGGGGATGCACTCGAGATGGGTGGCTCCGTTCTCCGCACGCGAGAGATCGAGTTGGGCGTTGAGCGTGGCAAGCAGTCGCTCGCAGTCTTCATTTGCGGAGGTGATGATGAGCCGTTGCATCTCGTCGAGCGGGCCGGAGCGTTCTTCTAGCAAAAGGTGAAGCACCATTCTGATTCCTGTGAGCGGCGTTTTGATTTCGTGGCTGACGGTTGATAGAAGATTGGTCTTCATGTCGTCTAGCCAGCGGATGCGGCTGACGTTGTGAAGCAGGATGGCCCAGCCGGAGTGGATGGAGTTTTCCGAATCATAGCGGAAAATGCGCGGGAGGTAGTAGAACTCTTGGTCTTCGATGCGGAACAGCAATGCCTCGCGCGGGTCTTCAGGTAGGAAGCTGGCGGAGGTTTCCCGGCACTCTTCGAGGAGGCGCTGGATCTTGAGTGGCAGGCGTCCGGGACCGCCGAGTTTTTCGGAAAATTCCTCGGCGGCTGGGTTGATCTGGATGATGGAGGTGTCGTCACCTAACACGAAAACGGGCGATGGGATGGCTTCGAGGATCGCGCTGTTGACAAGGTTCGCCCGCAGGAGATTTTCATCGCTTTCCCGCCGCCGGTTTTTGAGTTCATGCGCCATGTCGTTGAAGGCGGAGATGACTTTGGTGAACTCAGTGGTCTGGCTGGCGTGCGGCAGGGTGAATTCAAAATTCCCCTGGCGGATCTCGTCGATGGAACGCTCCAGAGTGGTAACGGGATCGACCAAATAACGAACGAGATGGAAATAAATGATGACGGCAATGATGGTTCCTAAAAATACAAGTGTCCCCACGAACACGATGTTTTTGCCTGAGTCTTCGTTCAGTTTGGCGGTTCCAGAAAACAATCCACTTTCACCAAGGGTCATTACATTTTCCGTTAGGTCGATGATGCGTTGAGTCTGACTACTGGCGGATTCTAGGAGCCGATGCCGATCTTCTGGGGTGACGGCAGTGCCAGCAAAGTAGGTTTCATAGATCTCATGGTAGCGAACGAAGACTTGATCCAGCCGGATGATGACGCTGTGCCATTGGGCATTGATGCCGTCGCTGCGGCGAATGATGGTGAGCTTTTCCTCAATGGTTTTTCGGATGCCATCGTAGAGGGTGCGCTCAGTAACTTGTGAAGATGGTGCCGTAGCGAGCGCGGGTAGATAGGTGGTGTTGATGGTGGTGGTGAGCGTGCGGACGGCTTGGGTCGCGTCGAGAACTTGATAGTCTAACCTTAGCTGCTGATCTAAGCGTTTTACTGAATTCCGCATCTGTAAAAGTGCCGCAGCTCCGACAGCCCAGAGTAACAGGATGATGGTGAGCAGTCCGTAAAAGAGCCGCAGGCGTAGCATGAGTAAGTGGGTGGGGAAATCAGTGAATGCTGAAGCGTTTCCGTTTCCGGTAGAGAGTCGCCTTGTCGATGCCGAGGACGATGGCGGCATCGTTGAGTGAGGGTGCCCACTCGAGGACGTGAGTCATGTGGGCTTGCTCGATCTCGTCAAGACTGTGCTCCCCGCCGATGCAGAGCTGACCGGAAATTTTATCTAACGCCAAGACGGGCGTGGGTCTGGGGAGGTCTTCGCCATCGATCTTTGAGCCTCGGCAGAGGATAGTCGCACGCTCGATGGCGTTGCGGAGTTCGCGTAAATTTCCCGGCCAAGGATGTCGCATGAGGGCGATGCGGCCACTTTCCGTAAAGGCATCGACTTTCCGCCCGAGCTGGGTGGCGAAAAACTGAAGGTAGTCATCCGCGAAGTGGCTCAGGTCTGTTGGGCGTTCGCGCAGCGGCGGGACGGTCACGCTGATGACGTTGAGCCGGTAGTAGAGATCTTCGCGAAAAGTGCCTGCTAGAATGCTGGCTTTCAGATCCCGATTCGTGGCGGCGATGATGCGGACATTGACCTCGCGGATCTTGTTTTCGCCGAGTCTTTCGTATTCGCGCTCTTGGAGTAGGCGCAGGAGCTTGGGCTGGATCTCTAGCGGTAGCTCGCCGATTTCATCGAGAAATAGCGTGCCTCCGTCGGCGGCGTGAACCTTCCCCCAAGTGTCCTTGATCGCGCCGGTGAAGGAGCCTTTCATGTGGCCAAAGAGCGTGCTTTCTAGCAGTTCCTTCGATAAGCTCGGGCAACTCACGGTGATGAATGGCTTATCGCGCAGGTGGCTGCGTTCGTGGATTTCACGGGCGATCACGCTTTTTCCGGTGCCGCTTTCGCCGAGAATGAGAATGGAGGCTGAGGTGCTAGCTGCACGGAAAAGTATCTCAAATTCCTCGCAAGTCTTTGCGTCCTTTGAGGCAAAGCACAACGGTGGCGAGGAATGGCTGACCTCGCTCTTCAGTTCTTGGACCACTTCTTTTAATTGGATGACCTCACCCTGAGTCCTGAGTGCTTTCTGTGCTTTGATGAGGATCGTGCGAAGTTGATCCGGCGTGAATGGCTTTTCCAGATAGTCGAAGGCACCGAGCTGGGTCGCCTTCACCGCCGTGGAAATGGAAGCGTGTGCGGTGAAAATGGTGACGAGTTGCTGAGGCTTCATCGCCACGATTTTCTGAAGAATTTCTAACCCATCCTCATCGCCTAACCGAAGATCGAGGAACACGAGGTCGAAGGTTTCCTCCCTGATGCGCTTCAGGGCGAGTGCGCCATCCTCTGCCGTTTCCACGTAGTGACCATCCCCCTCTAGCGCGAGTGAAGTGGTGAGGCGTATCGACTTTTCGTCGTCAACTATGAGAATGTCCATACGAGTGGGGTGGGTGATAGTAGGTTGTTTCATACCATTGCCTGTGCCGTTGTTCCGACGACAGCTAAGTGTATTAAAATAAGAGGCTTACTGGAGCTAGGCGACAGGCCGAGACGAATCGGATCGTGCAATATGCTATGGTTTGCCCCGGTTTCGTGCAACTTGCAATCGGCTCGCTTGCAGGTGGTGTTGCGAAGGCTTTGCCGGAATGACTGGAAATCAGGGTGTTGACGTAAATCCTTGAGTTGGCGTATCGCCTGCGACAGGGCATTTACCATGAATCCAATCATCATCCCAGCCAGCCGTCGGCAAACCTCAGTTAAGTCAGCGGTCCGCCACTTCGCCCTCGCCGCCTGCCTGATAGCAGTTACCGGGGCCTGGAGTTCTTGCTCCACCGCCCGAGGCTTCGGCCAAGATGTAGAAAAAACTGGCGATAAGATCCAGAGCGCGGCTGTCCACACGCATTGATGCGCTGCTGGAAAAGTGCTTCAAGACTCTCATCGCTGCGGCCTCTGTGGTTAGTCCATGGAGGTCGCTTTTCCGTGCGCGGTTGAAGGGGATACTCAGGCGAGAGTTCGTGAAAGTGGTAGGAAACTTTGCTTTGTGCATTGATACATTTCTTCGGGATCGGTCGTGCGGTGATGGACTCCCGGCATCAGTATCTGTAAAAATGTGTTCTGCACCTTTGCCTCAAATGGGCCTCTTTGTAAGTAGTCTAACCCTTCAGGGTGTCTTAAACGTGTGATGAAGATACCCTGAAGGGTTAGACTACATGCGAGGATTCTGCCACCTAGATGCCTACGCTTCGTTGCTGCGGTTTCCAAAAGATCATGATACGTGCAGGCTTAGGCGGCGATTGGACCAGGAAATTTATTCCGCTCGGAATCTCCAAACCTGACCGCGCGAAATGAATTTCGCGGTCCGTTTTTTACTCATGGCTGGGCAACGGGAAGCGTGGCTATCCGATAGAAAGCCTGCGGTTCCTGAGTTTCGGTATCCGTGAATTTAAGAGACCCTGCCGCAGAGAGGACGATGGTGTCGATGACAGCCCACGTCCTGAGATTCGTGGACATTTGGAGTTGATAAGTCCCTGCCTGACTGGCGACGGTGGAGATTGAGGCGGCTCCGGGCGCAAAGGTAATCGAGGGTGGGGCCAGCGAGTCCACCGGCGGCGCAACGGGGGTAGGTGCGGCAGTCACGACTCTGACGTTATCGAGGAGGAGGTCGAGCGCACTCGTGCCCAGCGAGGCGTCGCGGAATGTTAGGGTCGTTGTTGTGCCAGCCGCTTTGAATGCGACGCTGCGATCCAGCCACTGGGTGGCTCCTCCCCCTTGGCCGAAGACCTGAATGAGTGCGGAAACGGCAGTAGTCGCTCCCAAGACATCCACTTTTAAGCGCTGCTCCTGAGTGTTGAAAGAGACGATGCCCACATGAAGTGAGACCACGTAGTTCTGTCCTGAAACGGTAGAAAATGTCTGTGACAGCACGCCGTTAGGAACAGAGTTGGCACTGTTGAAGACGACTTTTTTCACGCCTTCGGGGATGGTGCCGATCGCTGTCGTTTGGATCAGTTGGTTGCCGGACCAGGTCCATCCAAGAAAGTCCGATTCGAAGCCGCCGTTGACCAAGCCAGCGGTGGGAGCCGCGCTGACTGTGATGACCACCGTCACCAAATTAGAATTCGAGGTTCCATCGTTGGCACGATAAGTAAATGAGTCGGTTCCCGAAAAACCAGCGGCGGGCGTGTAGGTGAATCCGCCGTTAGAGGCCAACACCAAGCTCCCGTTACTCGGCCCAGAATTAAGCACCGTCACCAGCGGCGAGGACTCGGCATCTGAGTCGTTTGCCAACACTCCCGGAGCTGGCTGGGAGAGAATACTGTTTCGCCCAGTAGAATAGGTGTCTGGGCTGGCCACTGGAGAAGTGTTAGGTCCGGCTGTGGTTTTGTCGATTCTGAGGACGACATCGGCTTGATAGACCTGCGGCTTCAGGACTCGTGTCCCGCCCGCGTGGGTGAAGACCTCAGAGGACAGCTCGACGAGATCCAGCGGTCGTGTCCAAGTCGCGCGCCACGTCCCGGCTGGCAGGGTCACGCCCAGAGTTGCGGTGTGGTTGGCGCTGTCGATGGGGTTATAGGATAGCTGAAAATTGGTGATGCTCCCGCGTCCGTGATGGAGATAGGCGACGTATTGTTGGCCGGGTTCCGCCATGGCTTGCAAGGTGGCACCCGCCGGAATGCCAGATGTGATCCATGATAAATTTCGGCGTAGGCCGATCAAGCGAAGATTTGTTAGGTAAGTTCCGAG
>JANOQR010000148.1:0-6928 GCA_031414935.1 Luteolibacter sp. | reverse complement strand
AGAGCATCCGTCGAATTGGCGTTCAAGGTGCCCGCCGCGATGGTCGTCGCGCCAGAGTAGGTGTTGATGGCATTGAGGGTGGTGGTGCCCGCCCCGGCGTGGGTGAATGAACCCGTGCCAGTGATGGGAGCGGTGCTGAAGTCCGTGCCTTGTGTCGCGGCGTTGCTGCGGTTGATCGTTAGGTTGCTGCTGTTTGCGATTGTGATGCTTCCAGCTGGAGCGAGGCTGCCGCTGGTGCCACCCGCGCCGAGTTGGAGGGAACCGATACCGATCGTCGTAGCGCCGGTGTAGGTATTCGCATTTGTCAGGGTCACGCTGCCAGTGCCGAGCTTGCTCAGGGTCGAGGCCGAGGTGTTGTTGGCGATGACAGAATCGACGGTGAAGCTGCTCGCCGTGTTATTGACGAGTGCCAATTCCCCGCCGGATGTGGCGGTGCTCAGGGTGCCGTTGTTGATGTTCAAAGCTCCGGCTCCAGTGCCTACCAGAATGGCGTTGGTGAGGAGGGTTTGCCCGCCCGAGTTGATCGTGGCGGCACTGTTTCCGCCCGAGGCGCTTTGGGTGAGCGTGCTGATCGTGGTGGTGGCTGCGGCAAGAGTGATGTCTGCTGCACTTCCAGTGCCTTCCGTGATGCGGACCTTGGAGAGGGACAAATCTGGGATGATCTGCGTTCCGCCGTTGAGACGGGTCACATCGGTGCTGGTGGCGGCGGTGATTAGGCCATCCGCAGCATTGGTGGAATTGACGGCGAAATCAGTACCGCCGATGGTCGCCCACGGCCCGAGGATGCCGTAGGCGTTGTTGAGCGTATCGGTGGTGGCGATCCCGGATTGGCTGAAATCCACGGAAGCAAGTGCGCCGTTGGTGATGGCGTTCATTTGCAGGATGGCGGACCCGCTGCTGCGCGTCACTTTGGAGGCGGTGTTCGCGGTGAGGGTGGTCGAGGCTACGACTTCCGAGTGGGAGCCACCGCTGAGATCGAGTGTCACGGCACCGAGCGTCAGTGCGGCGGTGTCGGAGAGCTTGCTGTTGTTTTGGGTGCTGAAGTCCAGCGTGAGGGTGCCCGCGTTGACGGCGGTGGCACCGGTGAAAGTGTTCGCACCGGAGAGAGTTTGTGTGCCTGCACCGGATTTCGTGAGGGTCATGCCAGCGGCTCCATCAGCAATCGCGCCGGAGTAGCTGGGGGTGGCACCCGTGACGGGATTGAGCGTCAGGGCTGTCACCGTGTCGTAGCCGCCGGAGGTGGTGGTGAAAACGTCGGCGAGAGCCTTGTTGCCAGTGAGACCGCCCATGGTCAGGGTGGTAGCAGTGGTGCGGAGTCCGTTAGTTGCATCGCCCATCACGCTGTTCAGCGTGTCCAAGGGGCTGTTCTGAATCGAGGTGGGATGCCCCAGAACCAAAATGCCTGCCGATATTTTGGTGTCGCCAGTGAAAGTATTTCCCGCCCCAGCAGCTAGGGTGAAGGTGCCGGCTGCTTGTTTGGTGAGGGCTAATGCACCTGTGATTTGAGCTGTTTGTGAACCAAACAAGCCGCCGTAGGTGAAGTCTGTGGCGTTGTTAATGGTCAGTGTGGCGAGTGCTCCGCTGTTGGTCACTCTTTGGTTTCTAAGAGAACGCGTGTTGTTGTTGGTCAAGCCTGCGAGCGTCTGGTTCTGCCCGTTTAGCTCAAAACTGACCGTCCGTCCTGATCCCGTTCCGTTTGCTCCATCTACAGTTAGCACCGTTGCCGTCGGCAGGGCGTTAGCAGCTCCGGTGTTATTTCTGAGGGTAGTGGTGTTGTTGATGTTTCCGGTCGTGATGGTCGTGCTTCCGGCATAAGTGCCTGCCACACCCAAATTAACGGTTTGGACTTGGCCACCGCTACTGGAGTTGGGCGTGGTGTAGATCACATTGCCTGCACCACTGATTGCACTATTGAGGTTTATGCTGCCGACAGCCGCAGTGGCTCTGCTAAATGAGATAGAGGAATTGATGCCGGTGTTGGCCGTGGTGATCGGCGCGGAAATAGTGAAGCCGTCGGTGGTGGTAGATAGTGTCGCGGCTGCCGCACCGCCGATGAAGATGCCGCTGGTGCTGCCGAGAGCACTGAGATTGCTGACGCTTAGGTTTCCGGTACTGATGATCGTCGAGCCAGTGTAGGTGTTCGCCCCGGAAAGAGTGAGTGCATTGCCGGTCTTGGTAAGACTGGTGCCTGCTCCGGTGATGATAGAGGAAATGTTGTGGTTGGTGGTGCCGCCCGCACCGACGTGGATGGAGGCGACTGCTGGAAGATTGATCGTACCTCCTGAGAGAGTGACATTACCGGTCGTTTGGCTACCAAACCTGAGAGAAGCGGCATTGACCGTGCCTGACACCGTGATGGTGCCGCTACCCAGACCTTGGGCGGCGGTATCTGTGCCGAAGTTGAGGGCGTCACTGGTGCTAGTGGTGATACTGGCTCCTGGAGCGACGTTGCCAGCGGCGGTGGTGGTCCATTGGTTGATAGTCGGGTCAGTCCATGTGCCACCTGCACTGCCGTGGCCAGCCGTGGCACCGTTATTGTCCCAATAGTAGGTGATAGCGGACGCAGAGGGACAGGAGAACAACGCAGCGATGGCGGAGGCGAGTGGGAAGGCGAGGCGGATGGTGGGTTTTGTTTTCATGGTTGTGGATTGGTTTTTTATCGTCGGCGGAGGGAAAAAGTCGGTATTTGGGCTGTAGCCCAGATTGAACAGAAAGTAGCGTAGCAAGGTGGGTTTGATGACGCTTTAAAACTCAGGAAACAGGGTATTTCTACAAACTTGCGATACACCTGATCCCTGTCAACCTAGCAGGCGTGAAATCTCTTCACGCCGATCAAGCCATCATCCTTTTTGGCATCCGAGAGCGGGTAGGGAGCAGGGAGCAATCTTCAAAATCCCCAGATGAATTTTCTTTGTCTCTCCTCGAAGTGAGTAAGATACAACATTTCAGGGAGACTCAGCGCTCCTCGACCTTGATATTACTCGCCTTGAGCAGTGCCTTAGCTTCCTCGATTAGGCGTTTTTGATCCTCAGCTTTCAGGGCCGCAGTCAGGTTTCTGCTTTCGCCTGCATCGAGCACGCCGGGCGTCTTGGGTTTCTTGCCGGTGTAAATTTCATACATGTCGGCGAGCGACCAAGTGTCGTTGCGCTGGGTGTCGAATGGTAGGCCGGCGAGATCGGCAGACTTGAGGTTTTCCAGCGGATTTCTGGCCCATGCGTAGCGGAAATAGAGCGGCTCTGGGACCAGCGGACTGGCGAGCACGATGATGGAACGGTCCCAGTTTGGCCCGCCGGGTTTGCCTGCGTTTTTATCAAACCAATCCGCGCTGGCTGGCTGGAAACGCCCGTCTTTTCCGGCGATGGCGAATCCTTGGATCGGGCCGTCGTTGTAAGGTCTGCCCCATGCGTCGAGCTGGAGGAAAAGTTTCCCGTCCTTCGCTTTCGCTTCCTTGAGCTGGGGCGGGAGCCAGGCGATGGATTTCCCGTATTGCGTCGCCAGTGCCCAACGCGCCATGCGCTCGCCGGCCTCCAGCTTGATTTGTGGGTGATACCATGCGCGGTGCTGATCGAAACAACTGGCATAGCCGATGTTTTTGTCGCCCGCTTTTCGCAGGTCGAGAAAGGTCTGATAGTGCGCCTCGCGGACGTAGTTTCCTTCATCCACCATCAGCGGCAGGAAGTCATTGAGCGTCTGCGGTTCGCCCTGCGTTTCCTGAGTGATGATCCCGAAGGGCATGGCCGGATCGAGGAAAGCGGTGCGCCACGCCTTGATCATTTCGGGAAAAACCCGGGCATACAATTTGGCACCATTCGGCTGGCCGGACTCGTTGTAGCCCTGATGCCAGATCGCGCCTTTGACGGAAATGCCCGCGATGGGTGAGAGCATACTGGCGAACATGTTGCCGGGGCGATTCATGTCCACAGCCGGGCCGGGCTGGAGTTCGGGTGCTGCGTCGCGGTTCGGCGGGACGGGCTTTCCCTCGGCCTTCAGCCGGGCGGCGCGTTCGTTGAATTGCTGCGTCCGCTTTGCCAGATCCTGCTGCGGATTGAACTCGGAAACTTTCTTCTCCCACTCTGCCAACGTCGCCTTCACTTCCGGGCTGTCGATTTTCGCTAACACCTCGGTGGGCGTCCAACTCACGAGACTCGTTCCGCCGCGCGAAACGTCCACGAGGCCGATGGGCACCTGCGTCGCCATGTGAATGCGGCGGGCGAAGGCGTAACCGATCCCCGACATTTCCGGCACGGTCTCTGGCGTGCAAACATCCCAGAATCCCTGCCGGAAATGTTGGCTGAAAAAATCGATCCATTGGTATTGGCGCGGCAGGGAATTCTTGATGTCCGGGCCGTTTTGCTGCGGCACGGAAAACAGGCGGATGTTGTTAAAATTCGCCGAAACGATTTCCAGCGGGCCGCCCTCCGTTTTGTGCAGCTCGAACTCCATGTTGCTCTGCCCACCTAGCAGCCAAACGTCGCCGATGAGGATGTTCGTCAGCTCGATTTTTTCCGTCTTGGTCTGCACGATCATCGCTCGCGGCTCCGAGCTGGCGGGCAAGGCTGGCAGCTCAACTTTCCAAACTCTATCAGCGGCAGCGGTGGTGATCGTCGGCGTCTTTTCTGCGAAGGTGACGGCGACTTTTTCGCCCGCTTTCGCCCAGCCCCAAATGCGGATCGGCTTGTCGCGCTGCACGACCATGTGCGACTGGAAAAGATTGTGGACGGACAGCCCACTGCCGATGGCGGGGGCGTCGATGCGGTCTTTTCCTTGTTCCAGTTTCTCCTCCGCACCGAGGGATAGAGCCGTGATGGATGCGGTCAAAGCGACCAGCAGGATGGTTGAATAAGTCTTTTTCACCTGATTTTTTTCGTTCTGAGCCAACTGAAGCGTGAGAGCGATGGGAAATATAGGATTTTCTGTGATTTGATTTCAGGCGGACGCGATGAGTCTGCTCAATTTTCCTGAGATGTTTTTGGATAATTTTCGGGCTTAGGCGCGTTTCTGTGTTATCCGCGAAATAGACTTTTCCCCATGAAACTCAAACCAACCACCATCCTTGCCGCTCTCGCCCTCATCGGAGCAGGCGGCTTCATCGCAGGAAGAATTTCCTCAGCGCCGGATGCCGCCGCGACTCGCGAGACGCCGCCAGCAGAAACCAGATCCGCGCGCGCCTCGCTCTCCGGCTCTTCTTCAGAGGTCGGGAAAATTTCTCCAAGCACCCGGCCTAGCAGCAAGCGAGCCGCCTCACCCGCAGATCGGCTGGCCAAGCTGGAAAGCATCGTCCGTGGCGAAAACGCACTCGACCGGAACCGCGCCTTGCTTGCCTACATTGATCAACTCGGACCCGCCGATTTCGAGGACGCCGTCGCCCATTTCCGCGCCCTCGGCATCACCGACGAACGCATGGGCGAATACTCGCTGCTGCTGGCCGCATGGGCTGAAGCAGACCCACTGAATGCCCTGACCTACGCCCAAAAAAACACTCGTAACGGTTTCGCACGCGACACGATTCTCACCACCTGGGCCACCACCGATCCCGACGCCGCGATCCGCTGGGCGCAAACCAACCACAGCGGCGATGGCGCGAATCCCTACTTGCCCGGCATCATCCGCGGTCTCGCCGCGAGCGACTCCGCAAAAGCCACCGAGCTGCTAGCCAGTATGCCGCGCAGTGTGGAACGCGGAAATGGACTCGATTTCATCCTTCCCACGTTGCTGAAACAAGGTGCTGACGCGACCCAACGCTGGATTTCTGGACTGCCCGACAGTGCCCTCCGCGACGGTGCCATGATGCGAGCCACCGACGAACTCGCGAGTGCCGATCCCGCTGGCACCGCCGCTTGGCTGATGACTCACACGGGCGATGCGCGAGAGCGGCGGATGGACGATGTTTACCGAGTCTGGGCCTCAAAAGACCAAACTGCCGCTCTCAGTTCTTTTTCGCAGTTACCTGCTGGCCAAGACCGCACCAACGCCCTGCGCGGCATGGTCAGCAACATCGCATCCGGCGATCCGAAAGCCGCCGTCGGGCTAATGAATCAATACCCCGGCGACGTAACAGACCGCGTCGTCCAGCACTTCGTCTGGCATTCCTTTGGAAACGACCCGCAAATCGCCGCTTCTCAGGTCGGCAGAATCACCGACGAAGTCCAACGCAACGCGATGTATAGCCGCGTGCTAGAAAGCTGGAGCGAAGACGAGCCAGACCGCGCCGCCGCATGGATTCAAGCAAACCCGCTGCCAGATTCCGTCCGCAACGAACTGGCCCGCAGGTTGCAAAGACGCTAATCGTACCCAGTAGCCGTGGAGTCCAGATCAGGAAAATCGGGGCGATACGCCGCGCGCTGACTGTCCTGTTGACATTGTTTCAATTTCCCCCTTGCCAACCCGATAGATTTTTCAGCAGTGTGTTTCTGTCGTTTGTAATGGCGTCTATTCAAATTTCCTAAATCACATACAACTGCTTTTGCGACCAAACAAAAGCTACTGGGTCGACTCCAAAACCGGCAAGTTTTACAAGACCCGAAAAAGACAGAGCTGTCGCGCCGATTGGCGCGGCTTGGCGCGTCTTTTTCGGAGGCGCTCTTGCCGGTGCCTGGAGTCGGGCGCGATCAAGTCGCGCTCTTTGTTTTCAGTAGCTGGCGTTGAGCCGCAGAGTCTCCAAAACTCCCCATGAAACCAACTATCCTCGCCTTTTTCGCCATCACGGCATCCTCGGCTCTTCTCCTTGCTCAGGCAGAAGACGCTCCTGAGCTATCCACTGCCCGCCTACTCGGTCCGCTGAATGACGGCACGCCACCGCCGCCCGAGCTGCCGAAGCCTGCTTTCATTGTCCCGACGCGCGACATCCTCGAATCCAAAACCGTCCAGCAAGGTGGGCGCGAGATCACCATCCAGAAAATCAAACCCATCGCCTTGCCGCCGCGCCCGC
>JANOQR010000147.1:0-16743 GCA_031414935.1 Luteolibacter sp. | reverse complement strand
TTTGCGACCGGCGATCAGCCCGGAAGCACGGCTCTGCGCCCGCCGACGAACGTATTTTACGTGATTCAAAATGAGAATGAACTCGCCCCGCCAGCCGCCAAGTTCGTCGCCTACCCATCGCCCGGATTTTTTCCTGCGACCATCAACACGCCCTACTGGTCACTCAGTCACGCAGGGGCGGATTTCAGCCAAGCCACGGTGAAAATGACTGACGCGCAGGGAAATATCGTGCCGCTCACCAACGTCAACAGCAGCGATTCTTACGGCGATCCCGCGCTCATCTGGCAAGTCAGCCCAGCCGCCGCCAGCAGCACCGTTTTCAACGATACTCTCTACAATATCAAAGTCTCCGACATCAGCCTGATGGCCGCAGCAGGCGGAATTCCCACCCTCACCAGCCACAGCTACTCGGTCATCCTCATCAACCCCAATCGCCTCCTTTCCAGCCAGAAACTCATCGGTCCCGCCACGGTGCCCGCCAACAAATCCGGCCTGCTCACCCTCGCGCCGCCCTCCCGCGCCGAGAGCCTGCAAATCGTCGCTTCCAAAAAACAAACCTCCTCGTGGCTCGAAGATGCGGAAAAACCCAACAACGCCCGAGTCATCGACGGCACCGGTGAAAATTATCCACTGATCGCAAAAACCTCTTTTCTCGCAGGCTTTGGAAGCGTCTCCGGCTCCTACGCATTTCGGCTCACTTTCCCGACCTCCTACGATGCCATTGTCCGTGGCGTGCCGGAGCAAAGTTTCGAGATCGACCGCGAAATCATCGCGAAAACTGGAGCGAAACTCAAATTCACCTTCCGCCGCGGCTACATGACCCGCAGCACCTCGCTCGTCATCGAGAAATCCGCCGACGCCGGAGTCACTTGGAAACAAGTCGGCTCACCCATCAAGGGCGTCTCCGATACGAAGTTTGACGCCGCCATTTCCTCCGCCAGCGTCAGCCTGCCCAAGTCCGCCACTCCGATCCGCCTCCGCTTCCGCTATTTCACCAGCGGCGGCTCGATTTACACCCACGAGGCCGCACCGACTTTCCCGACCGGTATTTTCCTCGATGACATCACCACCAGCGGTTGCGAATGGTTGGAGCCGAAAAAAGTCAATTACCTCGCCGCCACTTCCACCACCTTCGAGTTCGACTCCAAAAACGCCGGAGCCAAGCTCGCCAAAGGCGACGTCTGGTATCTCGCGATGCGCACCCGACTCGGCGGGAAATGGTTCCCACGCGGCCCGGTGAAGCCAGTCACCGTCGTCGCGCCGTGAACTCCCGGCCAGTTTTCATGACTGAAGTTTCTGCTTCGCTGCTTCCCACGCGTCTTCCATTTGTGCGGCGGTCGCTGCTTCGAGCGTGAGGTTGTTGGATTTCAAAATGCGTTCCATCTCGTTGAAGCGATTTTCAAACTTGTTGTTCGCCGCCGCCATCAGCACCTCGGGATCGACTTTGCGGAAGCGGGCAAGATTGACGACGGAAAATAACAGATCGCCCATTTCTTCGGAGACGGCATCCAGATCTTGCTCGTCCACGGCGGACTGAAGCTCTAGCAGTTCTTCGCGGATCTTCGCGAGCACCCCAGTTTCCACGGGCCAATCGAAGCCGACTTTCGCGGCTTTTTTCTGGAGCTTCGACGCACGAAGAAGACCGGGCAGACCTTTCCCGACACCGTGGAGGTAGGGTTTTTCCTCGTCGCCTTTTTCGCTGCGCTTGATCGCGTCCCATTGTTGGAGAACGGCATCCGAGTCGGCGGCGTCGCTCTCGCCGAACACATGTGGATGACGGCGGACGAGTTTCTCGCTGATATCGCGAGCAACGTCGTCGAGATTGAATCGCCCGGCCTCCTCCGCGATTTCACTGTGGAAAACGACCTGCAATAATAGATCTCCGAGCTCTTCCTTGAGGTGCTCGTGATCGCCGCGTTGGATCGTGTCCACCGTTTCGTAGGCTTCTTCGATCAAGTTCGGGATGAGGGATTCGTGCGTCTGTTCCGCATCCCACGGACAGCCGCCGGGAGCGCGCAGGCGGTGCATGATCGCACGCAGACGTTCGAGTTGTTTTCCCGCATCCGGGCAATCGGTCATTTGCGCGTCAGTCATGGTGCAGGTTGTTTGGATTGTGAGGCTTTCTGGAGAAACTCCCGCTCTTCTTGAGTGAGGCTTTGGAAGCCCTCGCGGGAAATTTTATCGAGGATCTTGTCCACGGCGGTGTCCTGAATTTTCTCCAGCTCGGAACGCGGTCTGAGTTTTGGTAAAGGCTTGGACGCTGATGCAGTGGGCCGTGAAATTTCGCGATAGCCGCCGAAACCCAATATCCAAGGATAGCGCACCAGAAAAAACCCGAGAATCGCCCCGCCGAGGTGGCCCGCCTCGCCGCCTTCGTTGCCACCGAGTTTTAGGAGAATGGAGCCGACGGAAATCCCCATCAGCCCGATGGCGAGCTGGCGCATGGAGAGTTCGATAGGCGGAAGCAGCAATCTAACACGCAGATTCGGTGCGATGACAGCCACTCCGATCAATATCCCGTAAATCCCGGCGGAAGCCCCAACCAGTGGAGTATAAATGTGGTCATGCGGAAGCAGACCGGAATACAGAAGCACGGTAAAAAACACGGCACCCGCGATGCCACATAACAGATAGAAAGCCAAGAATTTCCCCGAGCCCCACCAGCGCTCCATCCATGGCCCAAAGAAGAACAAACCCATGCAGTTTAAAAACACATGCCCAAAGTTGTCGGCATGAAGAAACTGGAACGTCACGAACTCCCAGATCCGGCCTTCAAAAACCGCCGACTGGATCGCGAAGGCTCCGAACTGCCTCAACGGTCGCACTCCCTCGCGATTGGCCATCACCATGTCTAAGAAATAAATCCCGACATTCAAAATCAGCAGCCACTTCACCACGGGCGTGAGTTGTGCGAAAAAACCCGAGGATTCCCGGCGGTCGGTACGGTGATAATCTCGGTCTGCGATTCCCATCTGGGCATCGGATTACCACGGCATTTCCGGCACCGCAAGGCCGGGTGAAAATACTGTCACCTAGAATGCGTTCCTTACCGGATACCACGGGTATTTCATCCCGCCGTTGGTTTTCGCGCCCAGGGCGACTAACGCCTCAAGTCTTCATTGGCTTGGGGCGTCAGTGGCCCAAGCAGAAATCTCCACCCCGGAAAAATGTGAAATTTAAGAAACAATCCAGCCGTCGTTGGCGTTTAAATTATTGTTGTTGATGTGAAACATTTTTGGGTGGCCACCGTTCAGCGCCAGGCTTGATTCAAGCGGCTCGGAACGACGGCGGCCCGCCACCATTTCAAGAAGGCGGCAGGAAAATTTCCTGTCGCCTTTTTCATTTCCCGCAAGGACACGATCCACGGTTGCACGGTGCTGGCGATCCACCAATAGTCCGCCCGTGCGAGCCGTAAAATTTATCTATCCTGTCCCAGTCGCCTGATATGACAGCCGAGTTTTTCAGATTGAACGAAGTTTCAAACTTGGCGGACTGGTTGGCCAGCTCGAGTTGGAAATCCCACTTCGACACCACGACTCTCAAAAGGGGCGTCCCTTATGCGTCCGAGCGGATGGTTAAATACATTGAAGTGATGGTCGATCCGTTAGCGAACCTCGCGATGCTGGTCGCTCTGATCCATGGAACTTCCCCGTTTCCCTACAAGACCCAGATTTCGTTTCGCAAACAAGGATCAAGCTGGTCACTGCGTGCCCAATGCACCTGCCCGGTCGAGAAAGACTGCAAACACGCCACGGCACTACTGACACTCTGCACCGCATCACTGGGTGTTAGCGGTGCCACGCAGACTCCGCAACTCTCTCCAGACGTGCGCGAGTGGTTGCGGAAAATCGGGACTGTCTCAGCCGCTGGAAATCTAACTTCACGGAAGGTGACGACGAAGAGCGAGAGCCGTTTCCTCGCCTACTGCATCGAGAAACTCACCGGCCCCGGGAACCGCTACGAATTCGTCATGCGAGTCGGCACCCGCCAGAAAGACGGCAGCATCACGATCTCAGATAGCCGCGCAAACGCAGATCCGTCCAAGCCGCCGAAGTACATGAGCCGCGAGGACATGGTCATCACCGCGCTCTATCACCAGCGTTACCGCAAGCTCCACCTGTGGAATGACATGCCGTTTTCCGGAGCTGGCTGGGAAGAAATGCTCGCGGAAATCAATGAGACGAGCCGACTTTTCTTCAGCGATCAGCGCGGGTATCCTGCCATCTATCAGCCTATTTGTTTCGGCCCAGTTCATACCGCAGAAGCCACTTGGGAAATGGCGGCGGACGGCAGTGCGCGGCCCGTCCTGCGCTGTGCGGATCCCGAGTTAATCATCCTGCCCACGGCACCGCCGCGCTACGTGGATCTCGCGAACGGGACCATCGGCGTGCTCGAAGGAAATTTACCGCCATCCATTTTAGACACTTGGCTCACAGGTCCAGCAGTCGCTGCGAGCCAGATTGATGCGGTGTCCAAGCATTTTTCAGAATTTTCCGCCGCCTCTCTGCCTGCGCCGAAGCACATGGAAACTGAGACCCGCGATGCCTCACGACCCTTGCCTCACCTCCGCGTCTATTCGCGCACGCTCGGGAAAAGTTGGGATCTCCGCACCATGATTGTCGGGCAAATTTCCTTCCGCTATCTGGACAGCCCGTTGATGACGCCACTCCGCAAGGGAGCACCACAGACTCACACCGATGTGCATCGCGGTAAGCGCGTCACTTGGCCGAGAAACTTCAAAGAAGAGCAGGGGATGGCATCCGCGTTCATGAAGGCCGGATTCATCGCGCTATCAGAAGTTTTTCCACCTGCCATCCTCGATACGGCCGCGCTCTACTCGTGCGTTCCAGAATCGTTGCTGCCCAGTCCGCCACTCGCATGGATCGAGCTGCTAGAAAGCCCAGCACTGCAACAACTCAAGGCAGAGGGCTGGACTATCGACGTCGATCCCAAGGCGGGTCTCATCGCTCACGACGCCACGGATTTTTTCCCGGAAATCGAGTCAGATCCCGATCACGGCATCGACTGGTTCCGCTTCGACGTCGCCTGCGAGATCAATGGCAAGCGCATCAGCCTCATCCCCGTCATCGCCGAGGCCATCCGCATGGAACTGCCGTCCGCCGATTCTCCAGACTTACCTGAGTTTCTAACGCTGCCCTGCGAGAACCCGGAAGACGGCTTCATCCGCTTCCCAGCCAAGCGACTCATCGAGATGGTCGATCAAGTCCGCCATCTGTTCCACGGCAGCTTCGGTGATGGTCCTATCCGCATCGACCGAATGGCCGCTGCGGGTGTCGCCGACGGACTCGCGCTGGATACTTCCAGCACCCTTCGCGCCCTAGCAGAACTCGGACGCGGGCTGAAAAATATCACCTCACTGCCGCTGCTAGAAATTCCCGCTGGCGTCCGGGTCGATCTCCGCGCTTACCAAGAAGAAGGCTGCCGCTGGCTTCAGTTTCTAGCAGTTCATGGACTTCACGGCATCCTTGCGGACGACATGGGCCTCGGCAAAACCATTCAAACCCTCGTCCATCTCGCGGCGGAAGCTGAGAAAAACCCCGGCCTGCCCTCGCTCGTCATCGCGCCCACCTCCGTCGTCCCGAACTGGACCGCAGAGGCGGAAAAATTCACCCCGCACCTCAAGGTCGTCACCCTCCAAGGCAAAGAACGTGCAGCCGAGTTTAGCCAAATTTCCGATGCCGACATCGTCCTCACTTCCTATCCGCTGCTCGCCCGCGACTTCGAGGAACTCCACCAGCAAGCATGGCACGTCCTCGTTCTCGACGAGGCTCAGTACATCAAAAACCCCAAAGCCGTTAGCTCGGTGAATGCCTGTAAGCTCAAGTCCGCACACCGGATTTGTCTATCAGGCACGCCGATGGAAAACCATCTCGGCGAGCTATGGAGCCTCATGCGTTTCCTGATGCCCGGCTTCCTCGGCGATGAAAAAAGTTTCAACACCCGAGTCCGCCGCCCCATCGAGCGCGAACGTTCCACCGATGCCCAATACGCCCTGAACCGCCGCGTCGCACCACTCATCCTGCGCCGCACGAAAGACCAAGTCGCCACCGAGCTGCCGGAAAAAACCGAGATCATCTACGGCATCGACCTCACCAAATCCCAGACTGACCTCTACGAATCCGTCCGCGCCGCGATGGACAAGCGCGTCCGCGACGCCATCGCGTCCAAAGGACTCGGCCAATCCCACATCATCGTCCTCGACGCCCTGCTCAAGCTCCGCCAAATCTGCTGCCACCCGCAGCTCCTCAAATCCGCCGCCGCGAAAAAAGTCACCGAGTCCGCGAAGCTCGAATACCTCACCACCGAGCTACTCCCCACGCTCATCGAAGAAGGACGGCGCATTCTGTTATTTTCCACCTTCACTTCCATGCTCGCGCTCATCGAAGAGCATCTCATTGCGGAGAAAATCCCGTATTTAAAACTCACCGGACAGACGACAGACCGAGCGAGCTTGGTGAAAAAATTCCAAACTGGCGAGATTCCGATCTTCCTCATTTCCCTCAAGGCGGGCGGCACGGGTCTTAACCTAACTGCCGCCGACACCGTGATCCACTACGACCCGTGGTGGAACCCCGCCGCCGAAAATCAAGCGACGGATCGCGCCCACCGCATCGGCCAAACCAAGCCCGTCTTCGTCCACAAGCTCGTCTGCCGCGGCACCATCGAAGACCGCATTCTCGATCTCCAAAAACACAAAGCCGCCCTCGTCGAAGCACTTCTATCCGAAGAAACCAGCAAGCTCCGCATCGACGCAGAAACGCTCTCCCACCTCCTCGCGCCCTTGGAATGAGCGTGGTAGCGATCACCCGCCGCCGTCCCTTCATAATTCGACCGGAGATTTGGCATATGGATTTAAGAACGGCGGATTTTTCTCAAGACTCGATCAATACTGCCGAAACAATTTAGGAAAATCAAAGCTGTCCTAACAAGGTAACCTAGTCATCTATTCGATCAACTTATGACACCCAAAAACACTTGGATGGTCCGCTCTGACGGCGGCAACGCGCTCAACCTGTTTGAAGAAGGCTTGGTTGGCATTCACTTCGGCATACCCGATGACCTCTCGGGCAAGAATCTAGATCAAATTCGAGAACTCTATAAGAAATACAATCCAGATGATTTAAAATATAAGGCGGCTGGAGCCGTTGGTATGTTGGACCGAATCGTCAACAAGATCCAATCAGGCGATGGCGTAATCACCTACGATCCTGGAACCCGACAATACTGGATTGGGCGCATTACTGGACCTTATTTCCGTGAAGCTGGCGACGTCGAACTGCCCCACCGTCGCAAGGTCGCGTGGGACGATAACACCGTGTCCAGAGACGATCTCAGTCTCGATACCCGCAACAGACTCGGTGCTATCGCGACCCTCTTCTCCGTCTCCCCTGAAACTTGGGAGGAAATGCTTTCCGTTCAAAAGGGAGGTAAGCCCGCCACGGAAGCGGTTGACATGCAGAACGAGATCAAGATCGAGTTGGTTCAGGAAAAGAAGACCCTCATCGAAAACGCGAGAGAGCGACTAAAGGACAAAATTGTGAGTCTCGATGACAGTGAGATGGAGGAGCTTCTAGCGGCGGTATTGCGCGGCATGGGATTCCGAACCCGTGTAAGTCCGAAAGGACCAGACCGGGGTGTCGATGTTCTCGCCTCCCCCGACGGTCTAGGTCTTCAAGAACCAAGAATCAAATGCGAGGTAAAGCACCGCAAGAACACGGTTATCGGTGCGCCCGAGGTTCGCAGTTTTCTTGGCGCGCTCCGTGCCGGCGACCGGGGAATATACCTCTCCACTGGCGGCTTTACTCGTGAAGCTAGGTATGAATCGGATCGTGCGAACGTGCCCGTCAGCCTGATGGATCTCGATGATCTCGCCCGACTGATTGAAACTCATTACGAATCCTTCGATACCGAGGGTCGAGGCTTGCTGCCACTCACCAAGGTTTATTGGCCAGTGGATTAACTCGCGATCTTCGCCCACTTGCGCTGTTTCAGAATTTCAAACGCCCCAGGATCGGCGATGAGGACGCGGACATAGTTGCTGATAGAGGCAGAAACTTGGAACGGGCCTTTGAGCCAGCGACCAATCATTTTCTCACCAAGGCCGAGGATTTGTTCCGCCTCTCTTTGCGTAAGTTGATACTGATCGAGGAAAGCCTGAAGCTCCTCTCTTGATAGGCGGCTGACGGCGCGGTCGAGATAGTCGTTCACGTAGGCGGTGGCCTCGCCGGAGAGCACCGTTTCACTACAAAGATTGCAGCGTTCCATCGTTACGTCAGGGACGGTGATTTCCAATCCCTCGGAGGTGCGGGTCGTGAAAGACTCTCGGACGGGGCGCAGAATTCCGCCTTCACATTCAAAGCAAGGATGACCTCTGGGAGCGTGCGGTTTGGATTTCATGGCTGTTTGGCGATTGGGATTAGAGGGAGTGGCGGGCCTGGGATATTGTGACGATGCACCGCGATTTTGACTCGCGGAGGATCGGAGTTGTCCGGTGAAAGGGTGATATGAATGAGAAGTTCGCCGTCATCATATCCCATCACGAACTGGTATTTCTGGGGAGTGGTGTTTGGTTTCTGAAACAGCTCGTAGGTTTCAAGGTCATGGATTAAGTCGCGGATGAGTTCATCATCGCGAAGATCAATCGAATTGAGAAAACGAAAGTTGTCACGGTGTATGAACCTGCGCTTTGGATCCCGCATACATTCAACGATCATTTGACGAATTGAAGCCGATGCCGTGCGGGGAAGAGGAATCATTTCCGACTCAGAGATAGTGCGAATTCGCACGGCTCGCAAGAAGAAGTTTTACCCAGCAAGCTCCGCATCGACGCAGAAACGCTCTCCCACCTCCTCGCGCCGTTGGAATGAGGAGACACCACACTCCTGTGGTGTTGGTGGATGGATGATCTCTGAAACGTTCGACGATCCTCTGATGCCAAATGCTTTAATTTATGCCGACTCCATCACGCACGCGCGAGCTTGGAAACGTCCCAAAGTGGCTCGCCGAGTTCGGTGGCGATTTCGTTGAACTCGGCGACTTCGGCCTCGGTGAAGAGGATGCCGCCTGCGGCGTCGGAGCGTTTGCGGAAGCCAGCTTCGATCTGGCCGGGGAGCATGGCGGCGTCGTTGCCGTGGCCTAACACGTCGTCGATGACGGCCTTGAGGTTTTCCATTTGGCTGCGACCGTGGGCGAAGTTTCCGCCGGATAGAGCGTCGGGGTGGACGATTTGGAAGTAGAAGACGGCGGTGTTTTTTTCGCCGGGAGTATCGAGTTTCCGCCCGCGCAGGGTGGGGATGGAGCCGCCGATGAGGCCGCCGAAGATTTCGTTGAGCAGGCACATGCCGTAGCCTTTGTGACCGCCGAAGGGGAGCAGGGCGGTGACTTCGTTAGGGTCGGTGGTGGGATTTCCGTTCGCATCGACAGCGGCACCGGGTGGGAGGGATTTTCCTTCGCGTTTGAGGGCTTGGACGCGGCCCATGGCGACGGTGGCGGTGGCCCAGTCCATGACGATGGGGACTCCGCCTTTTTCAAATGCGGGGATGCCCCATGAGTGCGGGTTGGTGCCGAGTGTGGGGAATTTCCCGCCAAATGGGACGACTTCTGCGAGGGTGGAGGTGCAGTTGGTGTAGGCGTAGTAGCCGCGTTCTGCGGCTTCCATGACGTAGCCGCCGCCCCAGAGGTAGTGGAAGGCATTGTCCACGGCGATCTGGGCGATGCCGAATTGGTCGGCGAGTTCGATGGCGCGGTCGATGGCGCGGTAGGCGACGGATTGGCCTAACTTTTTGTTAGCATTCCAACGCTCGGAGGCAGGGAAGCGGGATGGGAGGACTTCGATTTCCGCGCCGGGGACGCATCCGCCTGCCTTGGAGCCGAAGAGGTGGTCGAGGTGGAGGGCTTTGAGCGCGTGGTGAGTGCGGATGCCGTGGCGGGCGGCTTCGGCGGCGAGTTTCGCGCCCTCGGCGGATTCCTCGGCGGTGTAGCCGTGGGCTTGATAGGCTTTGGAAACGAGGGCGTCGTGATCTTGGCGTGGGATGACGAGAAATTCTGACATGGTGTGCAAAGAATCGTGGGGAAATCGCGCGGCATGTCTAGTCTGATGAGGTGAGAAAACGCTGCGAAGAATGGGAGCGATACTCACGCGCGTGATGTGGTGTAGAAACTATTCTAGCCGACACAGGTGAGACGCCCCATCCTGTCAGGTTAAGAATTTCCAACCGCAGATGGACGCAGATGGGGAACACAGACAGAGACTGAATTTTGGTTCTCTTGATCTGCGTTCATCCGGTTCATCTACGGGGGGATCTTTTGATTTCTGATAGGTGAAATGACGACACAGCCGAGGCGGTCATGTTACATTGGAGTTTCCCGGAAAAGGAGCCGGGCGGGTGATCGAGAGAGCACTGGGGGGAGTTGCGCTCTCTAACCACACCGCCCGGCCATGGTCGGGGGGAATCTTTGGGAAAAGGATCCGGGGTGGGTTCACTCCGAGAAATTTACCTGCATCGCGTTGACGGAGAGCGAGCGTTTCACGGAGAAGGTGACGGGATTGCAGAGTAACTCGGTGCCGTAAACGGTGGTGCTCATGAGGGCCACGGTGTAGGTGCCGTCTTTGGTGATTTTGTTAGTCAGGTCTTTGACCATGATGATATTGCTGCTGCAGGAGTCAGGGGCTGGGTAGGAGGCGACGATGCTGCCGGGTGCGCCATTCACCTGAGTGCCTTCGTAGAGCATGAAATGGCTGTCACTGCGCGGATAGAGGTCGTGCAGATTGAGCTGAATGGTGGGGAGCTGATAGCGATACTGCTCGCCCGGCGTGAGGCCGATGATGCTGCCGGAAGCGATGGGCAAGACTTGCACGTAGGCGGAGGCGATTTGCGATTGGCTGAGAGAGCCATCCGAGAGCGCGTGGACGACGAAGTGCTCCTCACCCGTGGCTTTAGTGGGATCTGAGGCAGTGAGTGATGAGGCTGGAAATTTCAGCACGGTCTTCCCGTTAGCCGAGATGTAGCCGGTGGAAAATGGAGTGTTCGATTGGACGGATGCAGGCACGAGTGAGATCTGACCTTGAGCATATTTCTCGATGTGCTGTTCCATGAGAACCTTGGTGGCTGCGTCTGGAAGGCCGACGCCCGTGAGGAGTCCGGCGACTTCGATGCTTACCTCAAATGGCTGGTCCACGCGGGTGCGAGGAAATGCGGCGTGAGGATCGAGCGTGGTGATCTTGATGTCGGCGGTGGGGAGGTAAGCTCCGACGAGTTTTTGATCGAGGAGGTAGTCTTTGGTCTTCGTTTGCTCGATGGTCCAGAGTTGGAAAAGCGAGCCGCCGGTATCGATGGATAGAGCGGAGGGTGCGGCACCTTTCGCGGCGACAGGCATGTCCCAGACGACGCTGGTGCCTTGTTGGTTTTGGCGGACGAAGTTGATGTAAGTCTCGCCGGCAGCGAAGGCGTGGAGCGAGGCGAGGGCGAAAGTAAGAGTAAGGGATGCGAGTTTCATCGTTGCGTGATGGTGGGGGATTGCTTGGCGACGTTGACGGAAATCGGGCCGTTCTGATGGACGGCGACGACGATTTTATCCTGCTTTGCCCAGAACTCGGCGCGCTCGGCGGGGAGGGCTTCATTTCCAGCGGCTTGGTCGAAGGTCGTTTCGTTGGTGGTGAGCCAAGAAATGTTTTTCGTGAGGAAGCCAGCCCATGGCAGGAGGGTGCCGACGGGCTTGGCGTCCACTCGGCTTTTTAGGGCGTCCGGCATGAATAGGACTGCGCCTTTAGGAACGAGGGTCCAGTTTTTGCCGTCGTGGAGGATGATTGAGCCTTTGATGATGGATTGGTTGTCTGGGCGAGCGACTTGGGTGGCACTCGCTGGAGTGCTTTCGAGGCCAGCCATCGGCGACTGCTGTTGGATTTTCGCCAAAGCGGCTGGGGTGATGCGGGCGAGGACGGGTTGTCCGGCGAGTGCGCTCGAAGCGAGTGCGAGGAGTAGGAGGGTAGGTTTCATCTGGGGGGGAGATGTTAGGAGACGTGTGGGGGGGATTTTATTTCATTCAAAGGTGACGAGGACGACGAGGTCTTGCATGTCGAAGTAGGTGGTCCCCGGGGCGGCGGTGGAGGCTTCCCAAAGGATGATGAGGTCGCGGCTGCCGATTTTGATTTTTCCGGTGGAGTCGATGAAGGGGGCGAGAAATCCCTTGGTGCTGGTCTGGTTGTAGGCCGGGGCGTAACTCGGAGCGCTGTCGCCATTTTTCAGGACGACGACGTATTTATCGGTCTTGCTGGTGTCGTGAAATGGAAACCATGAGGAGCCACTCCAGCCGCGACCGCCGAAGTTGATCTTGTCGTTCGCGTTGACGGTGGTGTCGATCAGCACCTTCGTGGAAATCACGGTGGGGCCAGTGCCGTAGAAAAAGCGGGTCCACGCGCTGCCGTTCTTCGACCACGAGCCTTCGAGTGGGAGGAGCGTGGAGCCGGCTTGGAACGCCACGCCGAGAGTGCGGACCTTCATTTTCATCGTCGTCTTAGGGACGATGGTGCCGGTGGTGGTGACGGTGACGATGTCGGTCACGCTGCTCGGATACTGGATCTGCCAGTCGAGCTGGGATTTCACACCGACCCGCACGATGGCGCGATCGACGTTGAGTTTGCCGGTGGGGATGTCGGCAGCGGACGCGGCGAAGACGGAACTCAACATAGTGAGTATGCCGATCATCATGCGTCCACCACGGGGGGAGTGGTGTGGATTCATGTTAGGGGGGGGAGTTGGGGTGCCTGCTCTTGCGAACCGACGCCGTCATTGAAAACCCGAAAAAACCGAAAATCAAGGAGTCCGGTGTATTTTACGTGATCGCGTGGGGAAGGCTGGAAAGAAACTTACACTGAGAAATTTCACGGAATTCCTTTAAAATAAGCAGCTTGACGAACTAACGAAAAATCCCCGCCGCCTCATCTCGGAGGCTCACGGGGATTTGGAGAAAATCAGGATTTCTTAACTAACCTGACAAAGTTGAATTTTCAGCGATCCAAAATCGAGTTCCAGTGCTCCAGATTGTCCTTCTGCGACTCGAACAGCGCAGTGGTGTCCTCGAGGATGTCGATGGAGGTGATCTTGTCACCCTTGGCGATCTTGTTGACCACGTCTTGGCTGTTGATGACCTCGCCGAAAACCGCGTGTTTTCCGTCGAGGTGAGGAGTCGGCAAGTGCGTGATGAAAAACTGGCTACCGTTCGTGTTAGGCCCGGCGTTGGCCATCGAGAAAATGCCAGCTTTGTCGTGTTTTAGCGAGCGGTCGATCTCGTCGGCGAACTTGTAGCCTGGGCCGCCGGAGCCGCTGCCAGTCGGGTCGCCGCCTTGGACCATGAAATTCGCGATGACCCGGTGGAACGAGACGCCGTTGTAGTAGCCGCGCTTGGCGAGGTTCAGGAAATTCGCAGAAGTGATCGGCACTTGAGAAGCGAAGATCCGGGCGTTGATGTCGCCAGCGGTGGTGTGGAGTGTGATTTTAATGTCAGACATGGGCGGCAGGAAACACGGGTTTTTACTCGCTGGCAACTCCTAGTGAATGCCCCAGAACCCTAGGAGCGGCGGACTCCGATCCGCTACATCTTGGTTTTATTGTTAAAAATCGTTCAGCCAAGGCTACTGGCTTTGGATGTTTAGCGCGTTTCACAAGAGAGACTTGATCCAAGTCCAAGTCTTCGCGAACCAGTTTGGTTTTCTGGGTTCTTCAAACTCTACCTGCTTGCAGTCACACCGTGAATGGAGGTGAATCTAGAAGCTGAATCTCTAGAAATCTCAAATTTTATTCAAAATTACCTTCGTCCACGTCGATTCGCGGTTGATAAAAACCTCATTTATTCTGCAATGGACCATGAGAAAGCAAATCGGCTTAGTGGCACTTGTGATTGCAGTGGGAGTTCTCGGTTGGGCGTGGGGAGATCGAAAGCGCACGGAACATGAACTCAACACCGTTTATTATCCGACCCTCTATTCCGAAGTGATCTTAGCGATTGATCCAGTGACGAAGGAGTCAGTGAATTTCGAGATCAAGTTGCTCGACGAGGTTTCACCAAGTTTGAAAGGGACCGAACCCACGAGGATACTAAAATACCCCGATAAATCCCAGGCAGTGACTTTGGTAAGGAGGCATGACAGAAAGCAGTATTCGTTCGAAATCCACGCGCCGGGGTATGGAAAACACACGATTTCGATCAAACCTGCGGAAAGCTATCTGCGCGCGTGCGTTGCGGACGAGGTTCTTCAAGTGGTGCTCACGCCAGTTGAAGTAGGGCGGGGTAATTTCCCGAAAGAGGATTGAAAAACAAGCACGATTTCACCGCATCACCAGCGCCTGCTTGACCAAGGGCGTTGAGATTGAATACGAGATGCGAGTGAATGCACCGTTTCTCTCCGCAGGCGTTTTGGCGAAATTGAGTCCCATCGGTCGGGCGGTGATGCTGGCGTCGGCCATCGCCGCGCCTTCGCTGCTGGCTCAGGACATCATCTGGACGGGGGACTCTACGGCGGATTGGTATGGCGGCACGGCGGGGACGGATACGGGGTGGGATACGAATGATTTCCCGCTGGCGGGAGACGACGTGATTTTTCCGAGCATTGTTGGCTCGCCGGGGGTGATGCTGATGGGCACGGCACCCGCCGTGGGGCAGTTGGGATCGTTAGATCTGGGAGACGTGCCAGTGTCGGGGCCGGGCGATGAGGTGTTTTTCCCGGTTTTGTTCCTAGACGGCGTGACGAGTCTGGCGACGAGCGGAAACATGCAGATCGCAGTGGGTGCGGGATTTTTCGGGGAAATGCGCCTGACGAATACCTCGAACGTGACGGTGGGGGCGGATTTGATCCTCGGCGAGGGCACGGGCGCGGCGGGATCGCTGATGACGAGTTTCTCCGGCGTGGGGGCGAATACGACCTCGCTGACGGTGACTTCGGAGACGTTTCTCGGGCGGGTAGATGGTCAGGGATTGATCGAGTGGGAAGGAAATATCTTCGAGACCGGTTCGCTTTTCATCGCGGACAGCGGGGTGAACTCTGTGGGTCAGCTCACGTTTGGCGGGACCCAACTCACGGTGACGGATCGCTTTGAAACCGGGGTGACGGGATTCGGGACGTTTAACTTGAGTGGGACGTTCGGGCCTTCCTCCGCCGATACAAAGGACGCGTTGTTCGGTGTCCAAGTGGGGAGCGAGGGAAATGCGATGCTGTTTTCCTCCGGCTGGGAAATCATCGGCCAACTGCGGGTCGGGCTATCAGGAAAATCCCGAGTGGACGTGAATGATAACGCGACAGTCACGATCACGACAGGCGGCAATCTGCCGTCGATCTACGTGGGGGAAACGGCGACTGCGGAGGCACAGTTAAACATCGAAATCTACGGCGATGCGGGCGGCGGCGTGACGGCGAATCACCAAGCTATCATCGGCGTGGATTCGCCAAATGCGGCGCTTCGCTGCGGCGGAAGTGGCAGCCTCACCAGCGCGAAACACACGTCGCCGTCGGGAGCGAGCTGCATTTTCGGCGCGAACGTGGGATCGAGCGGCAGCGGCGTGGTGGAAAATGGCGGCACGCTGAATGGCGACGGCGCGACCGTCGTAGGTTTCTCTGGGACGGGCTATCTGGAAGCCTCAAATAGCGGCTGGCTGAACAGCGAGGATCTGGTGGTGGCACGCGAGCCGGGATCGACGGGGAACGTGCTGGCGAGGAATGACGGGCGGCTGTCTCTGGAAAATGCCTGCTACATCGGTGGCTCACCGACGACGACGGGCGGCACGGGAATCGTCACGCTGGATCTGGATGGTGAGCTTTTTGCTGGCACGACTCTGCTGCTCCACTCGACGGGAGAGCTCCGCACGAACTCGACGAACGGCGCGGGTCGTTGCCTCATTGGCACTGACGATTTCCTCACGCCCATCGTGAATGACACCGTGAACGTGCGCCCGGACGGAACGGTGAGCGGAAATGGAAAAATCGTCGGCAAATTGCTCGCCACGGGTGGAGCCGTCGAGCCTGGGCTGGCTGCGGGGAAATTGAGCATCACTGGCGACACCGAGATGAGAACAGGCGCGATTCTTGGCATCGAGATCGGTGGCGCGACCGCCGCAACGCAGTACGACGTGCTTGATACGGACGCCACTTTCACCTTCGCCGGAGCCACAGTGAAGGTGAGTTTGATCGGCGGCTTCGTGCCGGTAGCTGGGCAGACTTTTAAAGTGATCGACGCCGCGACTTACGCAGGAACGGCAGTGGTCATGGATCTAACTACGGCAGTGCTGCCACCGCCACTCGCGTGGAATACCAGCACGCTCACCAGCGATGGCACGCTGCGAGTGGATGGTCCGACACCAGCGGCTATCACGATCACCGCGATCCGGCGGATTCCGAGCACGGACGACATCGAGCTAACGATTCGCGGAAACACGGGTGCCGCCTATTTCATCCAGTCCAGTCTGAACCTGCTGCCACCTTGGACAGACATCAGCGGCCCGCGCGTGGCGACTGGCTCAGATGAGATTTTCGTCGTGACAGGCGCAGTAGCCGCAGACCCGAAACGGTTCTTCAGGCTGGCATACTGAGCCTTTGAAAGAATCAGCGAGGCCCGCAGCCTCTTGCTAGCTTGTTTCGAGATTTGGCATCATTCCCATTTTTCCCACCACCCGAGACCCAGCTTTGCGGTTGGCAATCGCCAGCCTCGCGCCGATGATCGCATGGTCATTCAT
>JANOQR010000146.1:0-10863 GCA_031414935.1 Luteolibacter sp. | reverse complement strand
GACTGCCTGCGGCAAAGGCGGTGGCGTGGGGTTTGAGGAAGGTTTCGACACGGCTGAGGGCATCATAAACTCTGGATTCTGGATCGGTCATGGTTTTGGTGGAGTTTGGTTTTTGTTTGTGGGATGGGAGTGACTCTTCTTAAGTTCTCGGGGCTTCTATCAAGCCGGATAAAAATTGCAAGAACCCTCTAACGACATCTGGTGTAACGGGAGCATAGAAAGCCGCAACTCGATAAAAAAGAGCGACTTATGGAATGTTGAATTTCTGAGAGTCAATCTCTACCTGTCAGGAGTGAATCTCGGCAAGAGCGGGCGAAATCTCGGCACTCCAGAGAGAAATCTCTGCACCTTGGAACCAAATCTCTGCGAGCTGGAAGTGAATCTCTGCACCCCGGAACCCAATCTCTGCACGCAGGGGGTGAATCTCTGCACGCCGGGGAGGATAAGTGGCGGCACGAGGAACAAAGTTTGCACGTCCGGGGTAAATCTCTGCGGGCTGGAAGTGAATCTCCGCAGGCTGGAGGAGGATGTTTTCTCGAAAAAAGTAGGTCAATATTTGGCTAGAAGCTCCGTCCGTCTTTTCGAGGCCTTCGCTTGCGATTTCTGGTATTCCGTTTGCTATCCCAAGTGGCTCATTCTGTTTCGCGAGAAAATCTAAAATCCGTGAAAATTTCGCCTTGAGGCGCGGATGCGACTGGAGAGACTCCCGACCCGGTCACTGACAATTACCATTGAAGGCACTCGGATCACCCTCTTAACTCGCCGCGCCCGGTCAAGGGCAAGCCCTACGATTTCATGATTGAAAACCTCCGCAAATACACTGGCCTGATGATCGTCACTTTCGTGATTTTGTTCATCAGTTTTTTCTTCCTCGATACCAGCTCCGTCAAAAACTTGGGCTCCACCAAGACCGTCCTGAAAATCGCGGGTCGCGGCTACAACGATAAAGAATTCCAGAGCCTAGGCCCGAATTCGATCAAGCTCATTTCCATGCTGGGAGACTACACTCTCTTTTCTTTCGTCGGCACTCTCTCGCCCGGAGCAACAGGCCAAGAAGACGCACCTGAGAAATTTTTCATCGGTCGGATGATCCTCCGTCAAGCGAAGGAAAAGTTCGGAATCCATCCCGGTGAAACGGAGATCACCGAGTTTCTGCGGACTCTCAGGGCATTCAGCGGACCAGACCAAAAGTTCAACGCACAAGCCTATCAAAATTTCGTGGATCGCGGACTCGGCCAGTTGGGCATGAGCGAGAAAGATTTGCGGGAGCTAGCTTCAGACATTCTCACCCATCGGAAACTAACCTCCATCCTCGGCTCCGGCCTGACGGTGGACAAGACCACCGTCGCAAAAGATCTCGCCCTGAAGAACCAGCAAATCTCCGGCGAACTCGCAAAGATGGATCTCGATCCCTTCGAGGCGAAGATCGAACCCACCGAGGAAGAGATTAAAAAGTATTGGGAAACGATTTCCGACTCCTTCACCACCGAGCCACGTCGCAAATTCACCTACGTCATCGCCGCGCCGAACATGCCTGCCGAGACCGCAGAAACACCCGACGCTCCAGAAACCATCGCCGAAGCTGCCGCGAGCGAGGAAGAGAAAAAAGCCGCTGCCCAGAAGAAGGAAGAAGAGAAAACCAAACGCGCCACCGAGAAAGCCGAAGAACGCCGTAAGAAACAGCTAGAACTCGACTCACTCGTTTCCGATTTCGTGGACGATCTGGAGGAGCAAAAAGGCGCGGGCTTCGAGGAACTCGTGAAGTCGAACAAATGGGAGGTGAAAACCACCGAACTTTTCCCGCTCACCGCCGTCCCCAAAGAACTCGATCTCAACGTCCGTTTCTCCCAACAAGGCGGCAAAGCAGCAGATCAGCTTTTCCAAATGCGCCAGACATCTGACCCACTGTCGAAGATTTCCGAAGCCATCCCCGTCGGCGAAAATCAATGGATCGTCGCCCGCATTGACGAAGACGAAAAATCCCGCACCAAGACTTACGACGAAGCCCGCGACGAAGCCCGCGCCCAATACATCGCGGAGAAAGCCGCTGAAGCCCTCAAAACCGCCGCCAACGAAAACATCACCAAGATCAAAGCCGCGATGACCGCCGGAAAATCCTTCGCCGATGCTGCCAAGGAAGCCGGAATCGAAACCACGACTCCATTCACCGCCATCACCAGCACCTCGACGCCAGACCCAGCCACCCAGCCGCAAGGACTCTTCGAGAAAGCCAGCAACCTCGACCCCGGCACCATCGCCGAAGTCATCACCGAGTCCGACCGCGCATTCATCCTCCACGTTTCAAAACGCGAGGTCGTGAAGGAACCAAACGCCGATGCCCGCACCGACAGCGAGCTTGCCAATCTAGCAACCCGCAACGAGACCATCGCCTTCACTTCGTGGATCACCGCCCAAGTCGAAGCCGCGCAGGTCGAGCAACTCTACAAGCAGTAATCCACGGCGATCACGAGTCGCCGTTTAGGGAAAATTTCCTGATGTCCGACGAACTCCAAGATCTCTTCGACGACGCCAATGGCCACCTAGCCGTCGGCGAGATGGATCAAGCCATCGTCCTCTATCGGCGTTGCGTCGCGGCGGATGCAGAGTTTTTCGACGGCTGGCACGCCCTCGGCATGGCCTTGCTGAAAACAGGCGAACTCAGAGAAGCCATCGGTTGCGGACTCCAAGCCGTGACCCTGCGCCCGAACGATCTGCTCGCATGGACCAGCCTCTCCCAAATGTATGTCCGCGACGGCAACATCCCCGAGGCCGAAGCCGCCAAAGGCAACGCCCGCATCCTCTCGCTGGGCGGGAAGGTGCAGAGGTGAAACATCTGGGGTTGAATTGCCTCCATCAGTCTCCACCATGCCGCAGGAAAAAATTTCCACCAACCAACTCACTTCATGCTCCTCCACTTTTTCAAAATGAACGGCGCTGGCAACGACTTCATCATCGTTGATAACCGCGACCTCTCGCTCTCTCAGGAACTCGACACCGACACCATCGCCGCGTTGTGTGACCGCCATCGCGGCATCGGTGCTGATGGGTTGTTAGCCGTGGAACCCGCGCAAAAAGGCGCAGATTTCCGTTTCCGTTACTACAATGCCGACGGCGGTGAAGCAGAAATGTGCGGCAATGGTGCGCGCTGCTTCGGGCGTTTCACCGCCCATCTCGGCGAGATCGTTCTCAAGAAAGTCACCTTCGAAACCATCGCCGGAACCCTCACCGCAGAGATGATCGGCGATGACGTCCGCATCGCGATGTCGGAGCCGAAAGATCTGCAACTCAACACCGCCGCCACGATTCCCGGTCACGATGCCGCGCTTCATTTCGTGAACACGGGCGTCCCACATGTCGTGACTTTCCTGAAAAACGCGGAAGCACTCGATGAGTTCGATGTCTTCACGCACGGTGCCGCCATTCGTCATCACGCTGCATTTGCGCCTGCCGGGACGAATGCAAACTTCGCCGCTGTTCTCGCGCCCGATCACATCTCCATCCGCACCTACGAGCGCGGCGTGGAGGACGAAACCCTCGCCTGCGGCACTGGCATGGTCGCGGCTGCGCTCATCCATCATTTGCTAACCGGCGCGCCCAGCCCCGTCAAAGTCGATGTCGAAGGTGGTGACACTTTAGAAATCGGTTTCGAAAAATCCGGCGAGCAAGGTTTCAAAAACGTCACCCTCACCGGCCCCGCAGACTTCGTGTTTGAGGGAGAAATCGATATTTGACCTACATCGGCAGGGTGATTTGAAGCACGCTGCTGTCATCCAGTGCAGTCAATGGCGCCCCGTCACGCGGTAACAAAATGAAGCTGCCTTTCGGGAAGCATCGTCCTCCGGTACTTTCTAGCAGACCATCGACGACCGAGACGATAGAAAATCGGTCGTCACGCGGGTTCGTGATCGTTTCACCGAGTTCGAGTGAGCGGTGATCTGTCTTGAAGTAGTCGCAGCTCGCCAGATTGCTGCCCGTGGGCGTGTCCATGGTCGGCTCGAAGTCATGGAAGTCGATGCTGGCGAGGGATTCGCGCACATGCAGTTCCCGCGATTTGCCATCCAGTCCCAGCCGATTCCAATCAAACACTCGATACGTCGTGTCCGAGTTTTGCTGAATTTCATGGATCAAAAATCCTGCGCCTATGGCATGAAGTCGCCCGGATGGAATGAAGATCGAGTCGCCAACCTGCGGGGTGATGGCATGGACGACATCTGCCACCGTGCCCTCTGCGATGGCTTGCTCGAAAGCAGCGCGCGTGACTCCCGCCTTCAGACCGACATAAAGTTTTGCTCCTGGGCTGCAAGCGGCGATGAACCACATTTCCGTTTTCGGCTCGCCATCTAACGCAGCCGCTAAATCAACAGGCGGATGGACTTGGATCGAAAGATCATCGCGGGCATCCAGCACTTTGACGAGGATCGGAAATCGCGGGTGATCGGAGAAACCTTCGCCGAAAATTTCCTCACGCTGACGAGTCCACAAATCATGCAGCGTGCTGCCTGCGTGCGTGCCTACGTCCACTACAGATTGCTCGTTTTCGCGGTCCACGATCTCCCATGACTCCCCGAAAGGATTCACCGGATCGGGCAAATCGCGGCCATAGACACGCGCCAATTCGCGCCCGCCCCAGACGCGCTCCATGTAAAGTGGCTTGAAAGTGATTGGTTCCACGGGCGGGGACGTAAACGGACTCGCCGCATTTGGCAATGGCCGAGAAACCTAACGATTGACGCCATCTCACCTTGCGGCAAATCTCCAATTGTTTTGGCAGACAAGGAAACATCCGTAAAAACCGCAGTCACTCGCCCGAGGCGGTGGGTGAAATTTCGTCGATTGCTACTCGTTCTACTCGTCGTTTTGATCGCGAGCTTGGCGTGGCTCAACGGTCCGGGACTGCGCTTCATCGCTCCCAAAGTGATCGCCCATTTTCTCGAAAAATCCGGCATCCGTGGTGATCTCAAAATCGGCGGCAGTCTGACCAGCGGACTAACTTTTTCCGACATCCGCATCGCGACCAATGGCACACTCGCCGACCTGAGCATCGCCCAAGTGATCCCCGACTATCAGTTCGGTTCCCTGCTCAAAGGTCGCTTGGATGGCTTGACCGTGAACGGTGCTCACGTCGCTCTCAACCTCGGCGCGGCTGAAGCACAGGAGAAAGAAAAACAGCCACTCGATCTCGCGAAACTCGTAGAAACAATCCGATCCGTCCGCGGTCATTTCCTGCCCGTAAAGGTGGATCTTAACAACGTCAGCCTGGCTGTCACACGCGATGGCAAAACGGAATTCAAACTCGCCCCTAGCAGAATTTATCATGCGAGCGGCACCAGCGACATCCAATTGGAGATCGGAGCCTTGACCGATGCCACCGGACGCGAGTGGGAGGCGAGAAAATCGAGCTTGGTTTGGAGCGATGATGAGCTCGCGATTGCGCGGCTCGATCCCCTACCCGGCTTGAGTTTGCGTGGATTTGCGCTGCGTTTGCCTGCGGGTGGTGAGCCATCCTTGGATGTCAGCGTGCATCTGGATGACGCGGTTTTCGTGGTCTCTAGCACGCCGGGATTTTCATCCGCCAGTGTCGATCTGCGCGAAGGCAGCCTGCGGGTGGAGGAAACTTTGAAACGCTTCGGAGTGACCCTCCCCGCGCGAGCGAAGCTCACGTCACTGGCCATCGATGTGAACGGCATTTTGCCCGATCCACAACGTGCCACTGGTAGCGTTAGAATCTCGCTCGATGAGGTGATTTGGCAGGATTGGAGCGTTCCCGAAATCAGCCTAGATGCTAAACTTAGCGACGATCAAGTCACGCTCGTCAGTCGCGGATTGATCCTCGGGACACCGATATCCATCGAGGCCGCAGCACCGCTCACTCGGCAGCTAACACGTTTCGCTCTCGGCGATGTGACGGGGAAATTCAACATCGCCGATGTCCCGCAGGCTCTGCGAAATCTAGCCCCGCGAGTTCCTGCGATTGACTCTGAAGCTCCAATTCCAGCGTCTTCAGTGGATGGTAATTTCACCATCACCATGCAGGAAAATAAGCCGTTTTCCGCGCTGACGGACCTCGTCTTGAAACCGCTAGATCTCACGCTGGCAACTCCAGTGGCGATCAAAGGCCGCTGGGAAACGAACGCACCGCTGACTGCGGAAATCGTGCTCGATGGGATGAAGGCGGCGATTTCCTATCAGACTGAACCTGCCACTTATCAGGGCACGGTGGAGCTGGATGAATTTACCACCACCCGCATCGACCGCTGGCTAGCGACAGCGAAGATCAAGACAGGTGGAGCCGCCAACCTAACCGGAACGTGGAAAGGCAACGGCGCAATCAAGACCGGCAAGCACACCGGAGAACTCTCGTTCACGAACGCGACTTGGGCGCGTGCGGAGTCAGAGGCGATTACTGGCATCGGTGGTATTTCCTACGATTGGCCTACTCGATTTGAAACTCGCGGATTGAAGCTACAAATGAACGAACAAACCGTCAGTCTGGAGGCGGCGCTCGCAAGTGGTTTGCTCGAACTGCGGAGGCTGGTTTGGAGTGACGGGAAAAACGAACTGGCAGAGATGACGGCCAGCTTGCCCGTGCCAGAGGATTTTTCGAAATGGCGAGAAGCTCTCACCAAAGATGTGCGGGCAATCGCGGTTTCTATCAACTCGCGAGTTCTCTCACTAGGCTTACTCAAGGACTGGCATCCGGCGTTCGCTCAGTTCGATCCGCGTTCTACTGGCCAAGTTCAGATCAATCTCTCTGGCACCTACTCCGCGCCCGTCATCGCCGCGAAACTGGAAGCTCGGGATCTCCGCTCACCCTCACAACCTAAACTTCCACCCGCTGATCTCGTCATCGAACTCACGGCAAAAGAAGGCCACCTTGACCTAACGAGTTCGACAACGGCTCCCGATTTTCCACCTGCGGAGATGAAAGCATCCATGCCATTTCGCCCGGCAGAGTGGGCAGAAACTCCAGCTCTGATTCAGGATGAGCGAGTCGAGGCGCGGGTCGAACTCCCGCGTGTGGACATCTCGCGATTTGCCACGCTGGTGCCGACGATGAGCAAGCTCGCCGGAATCCTAACGGGTAACGTGGTGGTTTCAGGCACAGCGGGAAAACCTGTCATTAAAGGTGCCATCGACCTCACAAAAGCAGAGTTTCGTTTCAAATCTGAACGCTATCCCGCCATCGAGTCCGCTGGGGCGACAGTCGAGTTCGCGCTGGATCGGGTAGAGTTAAAAAAACTGAAAGCGAGTGTCGCAGGCGGATCGTTGGTAGGCAGTGGCACGCTCGCCATCAACGATGGAAAATTGGGCGATCTCAACCTGCGGCTTCAAGGAGACCATTTGCCGCTGTTGCGAAATGATTTACTCATCCTCCGCGCAAATGCGGACCTCCGCCTACAAGGCCCGTGGGAGCGAGCGGTGCTTTCCGGTACGGTAGGCGCTGTGGATAGCGTTTTCTATCGGGATATTGAATTGTTACCCATCGGCGTGCCGTTCACTGGACCGTCGGCAGCGGCGTTGCCTAAAATTGATGCCTCCAGCTCCAAGGCGGTGGCGATGCCGCTACCATTCGCAAACTGGGGCGTGAATTTGACGGTGAAATCAGAAGAGCCCGTGTTCATTCGCGGCAATTTAGCGACCGGAGAAATCACCGGCAGTATGCGCGTCGGCGGAACATTGGCGGCACCTTCCCCGGACGGGGTGTTTTTCATTAAAAATTTCAAAGCAAGTCTGCCGTTTAGCACTCTATCCGTCCCATCCGGCAGCGTGACGTTTAAGCCAGCATCTGGATTTGATCCCATCCTTGAAATTCGCGGCACCGCAGAGCCACGACCGTATTTGGTCACCGCCTTCGTTTACGGTCGGGCCTCGAACCCGCAGCTCGTCCTAACATCGAATCCGCCAATGCCTGAAAACGAGATCATGACCCTACTCGCCACCGGCACCACCACCACAGGATTAGAAAACCCCCAAGCTGCTTCATCGCGCGCGATGCAACTCCTCGCCGAAGAAGTCCGGCGCGGACGTTTCCGATTCGGGAAACAACTGCGACCTGTGTTAGGGCTACTGGATCGCGTGGATTTCAGCCTTTCTGAGTCAGATCCCTATTCGAGCGACTCGTATTCCACAGCGACGCTGGCTCTCACGGATCGCTGGTTTGTTTCTGCCGGAGTCGGTGCCACGGGCGATTCTCGTTACCTAGCCATCTGGAGGTTTTCATTCAAATGAACCTCTGGATCACCATCGTTGCTTTCATGCTCACTGCGCTTATCGCGCTGGGAGAAACTCGCGTGGTGATTGAAGGACTGAGCAGGAAATCTGAGAACGATGTGCTGCAACTGATGGGCGGCAGGCTGGAGCATGTTAGGAATAGCGATGCCTCACTCTCGCGGGCGGACGACGCTGCATTTCTCGTCAGTCAGACTTTGCGGAAAGATGGCTACTCCGATGTCTCGGTGTCGGCCAGAGTGGTCAGTCGCAGCGAGATTCGATTGAGCGTTCGTGAAGGCCCACGGCTGTCGCTCGGGACAGTCACGGTCAATGGAGTTCCCAAAGATGAAACCCGCAAGTTTGTGAAACTATACTCACGCCCGGCAGAGAAAGATCGTCCACTGGTGCTGCCGGATTCGCCATTTCGCGAAGAAGATGTCGCGACTGGATTGTCCTACATTCGCCAAGAACTCAACGCAAGCGGCTACTGGGCAGCTGAGGCAGAAATTTCTAGCAGAGCGATTGATGAGGCGACGGGAAAAGTGAACGTCGTCATCGACGTGCAGCAAGGCACGCGCTCCATCATTGCTCCGGCGCGGATCACCAGCAGCGACAAGCGCGGCATGGTTAGAACAAAACTCACGGTGGAGCCTTACATCGGTAAATTCGCGACGACGGGTAATCTCAATGCCATGCGGCTAGCCGTGGAAGAGGCATTCACCAGTCGCGGTTATCCGAACTCGAAAATCACGATGTCTCGCCAGCTAGAACCGGGAAGATTTATCCCGGAGTTTTTCATCGACCTCGGCAAACGCGTCAGGCTCAACCAAGTCCACGCCGCAGGTCTGGTGAAAACGAATCCAGCTCGCATCGCAGCCCGCATGAAATCACTGGAAGGCGAGTGGTACGACGAGGCGGCGATGAACAAGCGAGTCAGTGCCTTACTTGCGACGGGTGCGTTTTCTGCGGCACGTATTGAGACGAATGAAATCTCAGAAAAGCAGATCGACGCCACCTTGCATCTGGAAGAAGGCAAAGCCCGCCAGTTGAGTTTCGCCGCTGGTGCGGATTCCTATCAGGGGCCGATTTTTCGAGCCTCTTACGCGGATCGCAACCTGTGGGGCGAATTGTTGGGATTCAGCAGCGGCTTCGAGTTCAGCGCTAAAGGAGTGCTGGGCGAGACGCGCATCACCGATCCTTGGTTGTTCGGTCGTGATCTATCGGGCAGCCTGCGTGGCTATGCACTGACGTTTGCGCGCGAGGGATACAGTGCCTTGGAAACTGGTTTAGAAAGCTCGGTGACCTGGAAGGTGAATCCACATTACACGCTCGATCTGCTAGCTGGCTCTTCGCTCGTCAATCTGAAGGACGAAGGCCTGCCATTGGCCGAACTCGGAGAAACCGTCTACACCCATCCGCGGCTGCGATTTAAACAGATGATCGACTACCGCGACAGTCCGGTGCTACCCAAGAGCGGATGGCATTTGGAAGTCCCATTAGAAATCGGTGCGGCAGTTGGTTCTCGGTCCACGGGCTACGTTTCGGGCATCGTCGGCGGCGGTTGGTTTCATCAGTTGAGTTCTAAGTATGAAATCGCTCTCGGTGGCGAATGGGCGATGCTTGTCCCCACTGGCGACGGCGAAGATTTACCGATTGATCTACGTCTTTTCAACGGTGGCCCGAACAGCGTGCGGAGTTTTCCCGAACGAGAACTCGGGCCAGTAGCTAACACTTACTCCACTGGCGGTGAGGCTTCTTGGCACTCGAATGCCGAGTTGATTCGGACGATCAGCGGCAGCTTCAAGGGCGTGGCTTTTGTCGATGCAGGCTCGTTGGCTCGGGACTTTGATGACGTCGGCTCCGCGAAGCTGAATGTGGCGGCTGGCCTCGGACTCCGGCTCGATCTTCCCATCGGCCCGGTTCGTTTCGAGTATGGCTACAATTTGACTCACGACCCCGGTGAGCCGAACGGCACGTTTCATTTCGCCATCGGCACGGCGTTCTGAAATTTTCGCGAAACGCAGAGATTTTCAAGACGGCAAGGCTTGCAGTTTGCGGACGCGGCAGCTCAGGGTGGAGCGTGCCTGAGACCTTGGAAAGTGCGCGCCGCTGGAGCGGTTATGTTTGCCCGGATTGCCGGTTCGTATTTCGCGTGCCTCGCGATCACGATGGAAAAGGTATCGTCTGCCCGAGTTGTCGGCGCTTGCTGAAAATCCCATCATCCGCGGACCAAACACCGCCGCTGCTAGCTCCTTTGCGGCGAACCTCGCCCGAAGAGCCGCCTGCTGAAGGCGAAGATGGCAAAGTAATCAAGAAACGCCGCCGTGGAAAAAAGGCGGCGGAAAATCACTCTTGGGAGCGAAATCAGCACTCAGTCTCATCGGGGCGCGGTGAGCGGCGGCAAATGCAGATGTTTCTCGTCGGTGGTGCAGCTTTGTTAGGACTAGTCATCGCAGGAGTAGTTTATTCGATGAGTGGCGGACGCAAGCCAGCCGAAGTGAGTCGCTTGTCGGCGCCAGCGGCAGCTTCAGCACAAGTGGGAGCAACACCCGCATGGGTGCCTCGCAGTGATCTAGCATTCGTCACGGATGCCGAGCCTCTAGCACGGAAATTTCTCTCTGCGACGACGGTGGAGGAAATTTTGCCACTCGT
>JANOQR010000145.1:0-5442 GCA_031414935.1 Luteolibacter sp. | reverse complement strand
GTCGGTGGTGTTTCGCAAGCGAGTCGGTTTTTGAGAAATTTCTCGGACAAAGCGCGGCCGTTAGCACCCATCCAGCAGCGAATCCATTTCCTCATCAAGCCGCCGATATTCGGACGCGTCTCGATGAGGTGCTTTTCAATCTCGATGTGTTCTGCCAGGGCGGCGACGAGTCCTTCCGACTGGCTGAGGTGGCCCGGGCTGCCTTCGCTGATGATCCAGACGACCCGCTTCATCGTGCTAGGCGGGAAGAGTGAGGATGCCATTCATCTTGGTGCAGCGGTCGAGCTGGTAGCCTCGGGAAATCAGCAGTTGCTTGAGCGGCTCGCCACTTTCTCCGACGATCTCACCGATGACAAAGCGCGGCCACAGAGAGCGTGGTGCCGTATTGAAAAATGCTTCTAAAACGGGAACCTCGAAGCCCTCGATGTCGATTTTCATCGCGTCCACTTTATCGACTCCTGCCTTGATGAGTAGGTCTAGCAGCGGCCTGCCTGCCACGCGGAGACCGCTGCCTTCTGAGCGGACGGCAGTTTGTCCGACGTTGCCTGCGTGTTGGTCGATGACGACTTCGCAAGGTGTCGGCGTGACGGCGCAGGGGAAGAGGGTGACAGAGGGTGTTAGGTCATTCGTCGCGAGATTATGGCGCAGGCGTTCGAGCATGATTTCTGTCGGCTCCACAGCGATGACACGCAGCCCCGCGTGACGTTGGGCAAGTGCCCAGAAGGTGTAAAAACCAGCGTTTGCGCCGATGTCGAGAAACACCGCGCCGGGGCGCAGAGCGGCTCGTAAGGCTTCGCGCTCGGATGCGTCGTGAAAGGCTGGCATGGTGAGCCAACGTTGTTCGGTGAGGTTTCCTCGTGCGCCGAGACGCAGTTTGAGTCCCCAGATTTCGCGGTCGTAAATTTCTTGGCCGCTGTTTTTCACTGGCTTGCGAAGGAGGAAGGCGAGCTTGCGAAAGAGTCCGTTGGTGGGCAGGCAGTCGATCAGTTTCAGACTGAGCGCGGCGGCACCTTTTGGTTTCCAAGTGCCCCATGAGGAAGTGGTGTCGAAGGTCATTCGGTTAGGAAAGTTATTCGCGCCAGTGCTCGGCGACCCATGCAGAGGGCATGACGTAGCGGGAAAAATGTTTGCGCCATTTTTTCGTGGTCTTGCGATTTTCCCAAACCCAGCGGAGGTGTTCCAGCGGGCGGCGAGGTGAGGTGTTTTTTGACCAACGTCCGAGGATGGCGTCGGGCGGTTTCGGGTGACCGGGGAAGGTGATGATTTTCACGCCCGCTGGCATGACGGGTGCCCGTAGGTAACGCAACGGCCAGATGCCCATGGAATGCAGGCCGAAGTGCTTGGTCCAGATAGGCGGCCAGAATTTGATCCCGCCGCGGATTCCAGCGGTGACGTAGTTTTGTTCGAACTGATACTTGCGGGATAAATTGGCGGGGTCAGCCTGAAGATTTTCTAGCATGTAGGGATGGCCGCCGACAGGGAAGCGGAAGACGGAGGTCTGGCCGGTCTTTTTGAAAACGCGGACCCAGTTGCGGGCGGTGATCACGTCTTGGGGATTCCCGTGGTAGAAGTAGTCGTCGATGTTTCCTACGATCACCGAGTCGAGGTCGATGAAAAGTGCGGTGCCTTTGAGGCCGTCTAACTCACGACTCCAGAGAGCGACTTTCGGCCATTTTCCTGGCACATCGGGCGGGATTTCACAGCCGAGCGGAGGTAGCGGACGGCAATCGACTTCGGGCCGGATGCCGGAGAAATCATCGGTGAAACAAACCACTTTGAACGGCCCGGTGATGTTTCGCGCGACCATGGCGTGGAGGATGTTGACGTAGCGGGCGTCGTAAACGGTCCCCCATTTCATGCAGAAAATCAGCTTCGTATCCATTGGCTTGCGAAGCACCATGAAGGCACGGGAGCGAGGGGGAATGTAAGCAAAATTTTACGATCACGAGGAGTCGAGCTAAGTTCGGATCGAGTATGGAGAGCTTCGGACTGGCGATCATTGACAGCTCTATTTCTGGGTTTGGAATCATGGACTCGGCCATGGATCTTGGCGCAGCCGCCAGAAGCGACGGTCTGGGATGGGAGCGGAAAGCGGGATCACGGCCTCTCGGATTTCCCACAGCTCGGTCTCGGCAGGAAGCGGCGTGGTGAGCCAGGTTTTGAGGGAATTTCCTTCTTGGATCGCTTGGGCGGTGCCGATCAATCCGGTGTAGCGAATGACCGCTTCGCCCGCGGTGAGATCGACGCGGGACAGTGAGATTTGGGGAGGAAATAAAGTCTGTGCCAGTGGGTTGGCTTCGCGCCAAGGATCGAGAAGGAAGGCGAAGCTCGCGGGCAGTTGGCGTGACCATGCGGCTTCGTTGTGACCCGCGCCCGCGCCGCCGTCGAAGCGTAGATCGCCGTGGGTGGAGTGGCCGACTTTGAGCCAAGCGTCGTGAGCTTGGAGGGCACCGCGCCAGTAGATGTTTGAGCTGCTTTCACCCGTGCTGGACTCGGCGGTGCCCATGCAGAGGTAACGGCGGAGGGGGAGTTTCGCCGCTGAGTCACGCTGCGCCACCCACTGCGGAGCCGCCCAGTAGGCGGGCTAAAATATCCCTGCTGCGCCGAAGCGATTCGGGTGGGTGAAGGCGAGGTGGTCGGAAAATAAGCCGCCCATGGAGGAGCCGAAGGTCATCGTGTTGGCGGGATCTGGCAGAGTGCGATAGTTCACGTCCAGCGTTGGCAAGACGTTGGCTAAGAGGAAATTCATGAAGGCGGTCGCGTTGCCGGTGTAGGTGGTTCCGGCGTAGAGAATCGTTTCGCCAGTCGGCAAGTATTCGTTCAGTCGGTTCGAGCCGTAAGCATTTCCGTTTGGGATGGAAACAAGGATGGTTTCGCGCATCCGACCTTGTGAAGTCTCGTAGCGGGCGATGCGATCTGCGTCCCAGACACCGAACGGGCCGCCGGGGAAGAAGACGTTTTGGCCGTCGTGGAAATAGACGACCGGGTAGCGTTTTTGCGGGTTTTGATCGTAGCCGCGCGGTAGCAGGATGGTGATTGGCCTGCCGGGAACGCCAGCGATGGTGGAGGAAATTTCTCGGGTTTCAAATCGCGGTGCGCTGGGAGCGGCGGTGGGCAGGTAGTTAAAAAGCGAACCGTCTTGGACGATGAACACGTCCAGCGAACTCCGATAATTGTAGGGCGGATTCATCCCGGAGTAAGGCGCAGGCACGGCTGGAGCAGCTCCTTGCGGGGCGTTGCTTGGCGGCGCGGGCGCGTTATCGAAAATGCCTGCGCCGTTGTGGAAAACGAACTCAAGCTCGCTGCCACTCAGGGCGATGCCATCGACGCGGAAGGTTTGCTCCGCCGGAGTGCGCCCGGGACCGATGGGCTGGAGGATTTGTTCGGTCCAATTTCCACCGTGGGTAAGATCGCGGAATAAGATTCGCGGTTGGGCGAAGGTGGACCGGTAGAGGATGGATTTTCCGCCCCATGGCGGTGCGACGTGGGCCGGGGTGCTGGTGGTTTGCGCGGTCCCGAGATTGGTGAAATTCGTCGTTTGCGTCCATGCTACAGGCGCGAAATCCCGCGAGATGAACTGGTAGGAAAACGCGGTCCCAGCCTCCAAGGCGATCTTGCCGCGCCAGATGTTCCCGGGAGTCCATGACAGCTTGGGAGCTTTGAGTAAATTTCCGCCGCCTAGCAACGGATGCGCTCCCGAAACACAGACTTCTTTGCCGAATCCCACGTCGGCGGTGATGGTGAAGTCGATTTCCTTGCGGACTGCGCTTTCTGCCATCGCTGACGGCACGCCCGCGACAACTGAGAGAACTAGAGCCAGGATTCGGGTTTTTGAAATCATGTCTGACTCGCACATGTCGCACGGGGCGCAGGTGGTTGCCTTAAAAGGGTTTTCCTCTTGGCCTCTCTTCCTCAAATCGTGATGCACTATTTCTAGCGAGAACGCAGCCCAGCCTCATTCTGTTTCGGGCTGCGTTCTTTGGTTCACCATCTTTATGGCGTCACGACCACATTGAGCCGGGCGAAGAGCTTGCCTCCCATGGCGAGGGTGCGGCGAATTTTTACTTCTACTTTGTCGATGCCAGCTCCGTAAAAGTCGTTGGTGGGAGTGATGATGACGTCTGGTCCTGCGGTGGCGTTTGTCCATCCGGCTAGATCGCTGCCATACTGAGCTTTGATGGCGGTGTTGCTGTCGGCATTGGCGTCATCGTCGCGGCGGTAGTTGAAGATGATGAAATTTGGATCGCTGGTGTTGTCCAAGGTAGGCACGAGCGCAGTGGAGGTGGCACTAGGATTGGCCGCACCAAGCACCCACGCCACGCCGTTTTGCACGCCGTCCTTGTTGGTATCCACGTTCGCGAGGGCACCTCCTGACCACGAGCTGTAGCCGCTAGCTGGGAGTTCGTAGGTAAGAGTGATGGTTCCCGACCATGTGGATCCGAATACCGGGCCGCCATACCAATTTCCTAAAAATAGTCCGTGAGTGGAGAGGTCGATGCTGCCAGCGACGGACCAAGAGGTTTCTGTTTTGGAGTCCACGAGGGCGGTGCCTACCCCAGCGTCCGCACTTGCAGGCCAGTTGATTTTATGGGTGGCCCCGAAAGGATTGGCGGGCGCAGCAGAGTCCCCGCTCGAAAAAGCAAGTTTGAAGTCGCCACCGGGAGTTCCGGGAGTGGGATCGAACAGCATCGTGAGATCGGAGGCGAAGTTGTCATTGTCGGTGGCGGTCATGATGGTGTTGATGTTGAAGGACCGGAGCAAAGTGCCTGCGGGAAAAGTTGGCAGTGGCAGATTGGTGGGATTGGCGGGTGTGTAGGTGCCAAAGGTGCCGCCCTCAATGAAGGTGCCCGCACCGAGATTGATGACGATGGATTGGATGTTGGAATTGAAATCTAGCCAAAGTTCGGTGCCTCCGTTGCGGGTCTGGATGAAATATCCAGGAGCGGGTGTGAGCAACGTGGGCGCGCCCGTGATGCCTCCAGTGGCGGTCATGAGCAAGTAATCCGAGGCGTTATCCACAGCACCCGTGATCGCTATCTTTGAGTCGGCTTGGAAGCTCACGGTGGACGTGGAAGTGTACGGCGTGCCAAGGGTGAAGCCGAGTGACGCATTGGCCGCGACGGTGATGGGTGAAGTTTGGCTGCCTCCGACGAGGGCGAGAGTTCCTGCGGATACCGTGGTGGCACCGGTGTAGGTATTTACGCCGGAGAGCGTCCATTTGCCGGTGCCAGTCTTCGATAAGGCCGTGGTGTTGGTGACGGAGTTATTGACGATGGCTCCGGCGATTTCCCCGGTGCCAGCGGTGGAGCCGGAAAGCGCGAAGGTTTTACTGCCTGCGCCCGTTGCGGTTAAGGCACTGGTGAATTTCAACAAGCCGGTGCCTGCTTGCTCAAGTGTTACGGTGCCGCCAGTTCCGGTCAGATTGAGGACGCGATCCGTGGT
>JANOQR010000144.1:0-10069 GCA_031414935.1 Luteolibacter sp. | reverse complement strand
GCGCCAAGCCAACCGCCGTCGAAAAGCCTGAGCAAATCGTCCCCGGCTCCGAAACCTCCAAAAAAGCCGCCGCTGCTCCCGCCGTGGACACCGCCGCCATCGACAAAGCTCCAGCCACCGATGAACCGCTCGATCCCGCCGTCATGGAAGTCGGAAAAGCCGCCTACATGCTTTGTGCCGCCTGCCACGGCATGAATGGCGAAGGCACGCCCATCGCTCCACCAATCGCTGGCTCCGAGTGGGTCACGGGCCCGGTTTCCAACCTAGTCCGTATGCAGCTCCGCGGCCTCGTCGGTGCCATCACGGTCGCCGGAAAAGAATACAACATGCCCGGCGGCATGGCTCCTATGGCGTTTCAGACCGATGAGCAAATCGCTGGTGTCCTCACCTACGTCCGCAACAGTTTCGGCAACAAAGCCTCCGCCGTGAAGCCCGAGCAAGTCGCCGCGCTCCGCAGCGAAGTCGGCAAACCGCAAGTCACCGTCCAAGAGCTGACCAAGCCCTAATCCTAAATGGGAAAATGCAAAACACGAAAAACACCAAGAATCACGAAGGAAGAAAGCGAGATGAGTCGATTCGCCTTCACCGCTTGGGTAACTCATCCCAGCATCTCGATTCCTTTATCTTTGGTGTCTTTTCGTGTCCTTCGTGGTTTCAAACTTCCTTCCTAGGCTAATTTTTCAGAATTTCAAAACCGATGTCATCCGCCTCCACCACCACCTCCGAGCAAGACGCCTTGCTCCGCGCCGGGATTGATCGCTCGCTGCGCCATCCGGTGATGTTTTTCCTCACCAGCGGGGCTGCGTGGCTCGCCGTCTCTATCGTGCTGGGCATCCTCGCCTCATGGAAAATCCACAGCCCAGAGGCGATGGTGTTCTCGATTCCCTTCACTGGGATTTCCTTCGCGCCGGGAAATCTTGCGTTTCTCACGTATGGCCGAGTTTTTCCCGCGCACATCAATGCCTTCATCTACGGCTGGGGCTTCCAAGCCGCGTTTGCCGTCATCATCTGGATGATGGCTCGTCTCTCACGCAAGGAATGCACCGCCCCCGGCATCATCCTGACTGCGGGCCACGTCTGGAACTTCGTCGTCGGCCTCGGCATCCTCGGCATCCTCGCTGGAAAAGGCACCGGAATGCCGTGGATGGAGTTTCCCGCCGCCATCTGGCCAGTGCTGCTCATCACCTACTTCGTCATCATTATTTGGTCCTTCATCCAATTTCGCGTCCGCCCGGAAGGCCATGTCTATATTTCCCAATGGTATCTGCTCGGCGCGATGATCTGGTTTCCGTGGATTTTCATCACGGTGAACACGCTGCTCCACTGCCTGCCCGGCCACCCAGTCATGGCGGCGGGAATCAATGCTTGGTATAAATCCTCGCTGATCTTTTTGTTCTTCACGCCCATCGCCCTCGGCACCGCTTACTACCTCGCGCCGAAAGTCACGGGACGTCCGATCTACAGCTACTCGTTGGCCAAACTCGGTTTCTGGTCGCTCGCCGTCATCGCGCCATGGGCCGGGATGCAAAAACTCGCGGGTGCGCCCATTCCATATTTCCTGCCTTATCTCGGAGCCGCTGCGACTGCCTTGCTTTTCGTCCCCACTGTCGCTGCCTCCATCAACCTGATCCGCACTGCGATGTCCTCACCCGAAGCCATGAATGCCAGCCCGTCGTTGCGCTTCACCGCCGCTGGCATCGTCGGCCTGCTGGTGCTTGCCGGTTGCGCGGTGATGCTGAATCTGCCCGAGTCCACGCTGCCACTTACGCAGTTTTCCCTTTCCGGCTACGGGTTTGAAATTCTCGCCCTCTATGGATTCTTCAGCTTCGTGATGTTTGGCGCGGTCTATTTCATCGTCCCACGGATCACCCGCCGCGAGTGGCTTTCCCGCCGCCTCATCAAGATCCATTTCCTGCTCTCCGTCTATGGCGTGATCTCCGTGGTCCTGTTCTCCATCCTCGGCGGACTCCAGCAGGGCATCGGCCAAGAAGACTGGACCCAGCCGTGGTCCGGTGCTGCCACTCGCGCCTTCCCCTACGCCGTCGGCACCACCATCTCATGGTGCTTTATCCTGATTTCCAACGTCTTCTTCTTCATTCACCTCACCCTGATGTGGCTGCGCCTCGGTCGTCGCAGTTCGCACCCGACGCTGCTCGTTTCCGCCCACGGCCACGCTCACGCCAGCCCACATGGCGAAGAAGGCGATATCGACAACGCTGGCCCCGGCAGCCTGCCTGCTCACTAAATTTCAGATTTTCCCAAAATGAGTCTCCGCACCTTTATTCTCGGTCTTTCCGCCAGTTTCGGCATCGCATGGCTTGCCGTGATCGTCGTGCCATTCATCAAGATGCGAAATCTCGCGCCCATCGAGTTCGACGAAGCCGCCGATGGCACCACCGGAGTTTTCATCCCGAAACGCACGGGCCGCATCGCCGACGGTGCCATGATCTACGCGGAAAACGGCTGCTACCTCTGCCACACCCAAGTCATCCGCCCGACTTACGCTGGCAACGACCTCTACCGCCCAGACTGGGGCGGGCTGAAAGCCGATCCTGACCGTGGCGACACCCGCCGGGAAACGAACGCCTACGATTTCTCTGGCGAAAAATTTGCCCAAATCGGCGTTTCCCGGATGGGTCCAGACCTCTCCAACCTCGCCCTCCGCGTCGAAAAAGACTACGCTGCCAAGGGCGATCCCGCGCAGTGGCTCTACGCATTTCTCTACAACCCGCGCTCCGAGCCATCCCGCTGGAAGTCCACTTGCCCGTCCTTCAAGTTCCTTTTCGAAGAGCGCAAAGTCATGGGAATGCCCACCGACGACGCGATGCCCGTTGCCTGTGAGGACGGCATGGAAATCGTCCCCAGTCCCGATGCCAAGGCGCTCGTCTCCTACCTGCTCTCGCTCAAGAAGGACCAGAAAGTCCCTGCGGCTCTTGATTTTGCCCCTGCGAAAAAAAAGGGCTGAGGCTCTTGAATTAAACTTCTCATCACTCACTTTCAACCATGTCTCCGTCTAACCAAAAACCGGACCTCGACGACTCGATCAATGTGACCGAAGCCCACGGGCGCGTCGTCCGTGAGGCAGCCGCTTGCGCCCGGGAAAACCGGATCGTCGATAACGGCATCGCGCCGATTTCTCTCTGGGCATTCGTCGCTTGCGGCGTGGTCCTCGTCGTCGCCGGTGGCATTCTCGGCGCGGCTGGCGACTTATTTGCTTACAACGCCACCTTCCGCGAAGGTTACGTCCGCACGCCCGCCGGCGGTGCCGAAGACAGCGGCCCGGTGCCGAAAGAAGCCCTCGCCGCCTACATGGCCAAAGGCTCGAAAATCTACTCTGCAAAATGCAACGGTTGCCACGGCTCCGACGCGAAGGGCAACGGCTCGACTTACCCGTCGCTGGTCGGCTCCAAGTGGGTTATCGGCGAAAACGAACGCCTCGCGATGGTCATCCTCAACGGCCTCGACGGTCCGATCAGCGATGGAAAATCCTACGGCGTCATGCCAGCCCAAGGCATCGGCATGGCTCCTGAAGACCTCGCGGGAATCATGACCTACGTTCGCAACAATTTCGGCAATGCGACAGGCGATGTCGTCACCACGGAGATGGCGACGAAAGCCCTCGAAATTTCCGCCGCCCGCAAAAACGCCGGGAAATCTTGCAACGCCGCCGAACTCGAAGCCGATCACGTCAAAACGCTGCCCGGCGAGGTTCTCGATCCCAAGACGATGCTTGACCCCATCACCCTCGCGCCTGCCAAGGCTCCCTGATCCCCACTTTCACCCACGCCGCCAGCCGGAAATATGAGTTCTCACGCCACTTCACACGACGACCACCACGACGATCACCATCACGTCCAAGGCTTTTGGTCGAAATACGTTTTCTCCACCGATCACAAAATGATCGGGATTCAGTATGGCATCACTGCCCTTTGCTTCCTTGCCTTTGGTTTCTACCTGATGATGGTCATGCGCTGGAGCATCGCCTACCCGCATCAACCGCTGCCTGAGTGGATGAGCTGGATTTTCACCGACGGCTGGAAAGCGCGTTGGCTCCAAGACGGCAAAGTCACGGGCGAGACTTACAACATGTTCGGCGCCATGCACGGCACCATCATGGTCTTCCTCGGAATCGTGCCGCTCGGTTTCGGAGCTTTCGGAAACTACGTCACACCGCTCCAGATCGGCGCGATCGACATGGCTTTCCCACGCCTGAACATGGCCAGTTACTGGATCTACCTCGCCGGTGGACTCATCATGTGTGCCTCGTTTTTCATGGAATCCGGCGCGGCGAAATCTGGCTGGACGAACTACTCGCCGCTCGCTGGATTTGCCGACGGCCAAGTCGTCAACCAATGGCTCGCGGGCCAGACGCAGTGGCTCATCGGCCTCGTGCTGCTCATCACTTCGTCGCTCCTCGGTTCGGTTAATTTCATCACCACCATCATCAATCTCCGCGTCCGAGGGATGACGTGGATGCGGATGCCGTTCTTCGTTTGGTCCATGCTGGTCACGGGTTTCCTCCTGCTGCTCGCATTCCCACCGCTGGAAGCAGCAGGCATCATGCAGTTGATGGATCGTGTCGGTTATTCGTCCTTTTTCATGCCTTCCGGTCTTTTCACGAAAAGCGAAGGACTCGCCGATCTCTCCGGCGGTGGCTCGCCGCTGTTGTTCCAGCACTTATTCTGGTTCCTCGGCCACCCGGAAGTCTATGTGCTTCTTCTGCCAGCTTTCGCCTGCGTCGCGGAAATCATCCCGGTCAATACCCGCAAACCGCTCTGGGGCTACAAGTCGATGGTTTATTCGGTCATCATCCTTGGTTTCCTGTCCTTCGTCGTCTGGGCGCACCACATGTACATGACCGGGATGGGTGCCGCAGTTTCCACCTTTTTCCAGACGACCACGGTGCTGATTTCCATCCCGTCGGTGGTCATCATCACCGCCATGCTCATCTCGCTGTGGGGTGGTTCGATCCGTTTCACCCCGCCGATGATGTGGGCCTGCGCTTTCATCCCGATGTTCGGCATCGGCGGACTCACCGGGCTGCCACTCGCCTTCAACCTCGCCGACCTCTACCTGCACGATACCTACTACGTGATCGGCCATTTCCACTACGTCGTCGCACCCGGCATCCTGTTCGGTTTCTTCGCGGGCATCCTGCATTGGTATCCGAAAATCACCGGCCGCTTCATGAGTCCGACGCTCAATCACTTCCATTTCTGGCCAAGCCTGATCTGCATGAACGTCATCTTCTTCCCGATGCTCGTGCAAGGTATGGCGGGCTTCCATCGCCGTTGGTATAACGGCGGCGACGCCTATCTGTCCCGCGCCGCAGACAGCGTCAACGTCTTCGGAAATACCGTCGTCGAGTTCATCGACATGAACATCTGGATGTCGATGGGTGCCTGGACCCTCGCCCTTTTCCAAATCCCCTTCATCATCAATCTCTTCATTTCCTGGAAGGTCGGGAAAAAAGTCACCAGCGACAATCCATGGGACGCCACCACCCTCGAGTGGGCCACGCCGACGCCTCCCGGCCATGGAAATTTCCTCAAAGACCCCGTCACCTACCGCGGCCCCTACGAATACAGCCGCCCCGGCTCGGACGAAGATTTCCTTCCGCAGTGGATCGAGCCGAAACACGCCGAATCGCCCGACAAGGCATCCGACAAGCACTAATTCACCCCTCGGCCACACACCCAACTCGTCTCCCTTTCTCACATGGAAATTCCCTACGTCGTCACCCCACGCAAGGACACCGGCCTCTTCAACTCGAAGATCGCGATCTGGCTATTCCTTGCCTCCGAAGTCATGCTCTTCGGTGGCTTCTTCTCCGCCTACGTCTTCCTCAGACTCGGTGCCGATTACCCGTGGCCGGAGCGGACTCTGCCCGTGCTGCCCGGTTTGATTAACACCTTCGTCCTGATCTTTTCTTCCGTCACCGTCGTCTTCGCTTGGGCCTCGTTGAAACTGCGGAATTGGCGGAATTTCCAAATCTACATGGGCATCACCGTCTTCTGCGCCGTGATATTCATGGTGCTGAAAGGCATCGAGTATAACGTGAAATTTCACCACCAAGCCGTCCGCTTGAAAGACTACTCGGTCGTCGAAGGACACCTCGGTTACGAGTTGAAAGAAGGAGCCGACAAACATCATCCGAAGGCAGATGACTACGCCCTCGACCACAACGGCAAAAAGGTCGAAGAAAACCTCATTTTCATCGAGGCGACGAACCTCACCTTCAACACCCGCCGCTTCCACGGCCCATGGATCGAGGAAATGCTGCTCCAAGCCGGACACCACAACTCGAAAATCACCCTCGCTGCCGATCTCACCGCCGTCACTCAGGAAAAACAAGCCCCCGAAACCCTCGCCAAAGCTGGCGATCCACTCACCGTCGATCTCCTCAAGCGCGTCCAAAAAGCCCACCTCGCCGCCGCCGCTCACAACTCCGCCTACCGCACCGAGGCCCTCCGCGCCGAGTGGAAAAAAGCCAAAGCCGATCCCGCAAACGCTGGTAAAAGCGATTGGCAATACGCTTCCACCGTCAACATCGACATGGCAGCCCTCGCACCGCGGCTCCTCACGGAAATCCCGAGCGTCGCCTTCAATGTCGAGCCGCCCGCCAAGCTCGATTTCCACCCTCGCGACGTCAAAGAGTCCGAAAATTCGTCCGTCCTCCGCGACGACACCGCCATCGCTGGCAAGCTCCTCGCCAGTCCGATGGGATTCCACAACGTCGATGCCATCGACTTCCAGCACCTCGTGATGAAGGCAGAGGAAAAAGGCATTTCTCCCGAAGTCGCCATCGCCAATTCCTGGCTCATGAAAAACAACGCCTTCGTTCGCGACGCGTGGGCATGGCATGAAGGTGAGATCGCCAAGCTCCGGGCAGAACTCCTCAAGCACGGATACCGCAAAGACGGCAAACCCAAAAAAGAACCCACCCACAAAGAACTCTACCGCATGGGTTGGCAGGATTTCGCCAAAATGGCCGAAGACAAAGGCCGCGCCAAACTCTCCTTCACGGAAACGTCCAAGGAGCAATTCTTCGGCCCGAACTATAAGGCTCGCGGCGAAGAAACCTTCCCTCACATGGAACTCCCTCGCGAGCAAATCGGCTTCGCTGCGAAGTTCACTCCGGCATGGAACACCTACTACGCCATCTATTTCACCATGACTGGCCTGCACGGCCTCCACGTCATCGGCGGTGCCCTTGTCCTCGCTTACTATCTCTTCTTCGGTCGCAAAATGTATCTCGAAAACCCCGAATGGCTCGCCAACCGAGTCGAAATCGGCGGCCTCTTCTGGCACTTCGTTGACCTCGTCTGGATCTTCGTCTTCCCGATCCTGTATTTGATGTAACTTCTAACTCTTAACTTCTAACCTCTTCCCATGGCCGATACCCCAGAAGCGATCAAAAAATCCGTCCGCACCTACATGTTCGTAGGTGGTATCCTCTTCCTCGGAACCATCATCACCGTCGCGGTTGCCACGATCCCCGCGCTCGACTTCGGTCGTCACGGATTCGATGCCGCAGACTGCGTCCTCGGTCTGCTCATTGCCACGGTCAAAGCCTCGCTCGTCGCCTTCATTTTCATGCACTTGAATCACGAGAAAAAAGCGGTCTATTGGCTTTTCGCCTCAGGTTTGTGCATGGTTTGTAGCCTCGCATTTCTCACCGCCCTCGCCGTCTTCGATCCCATCCACGATCCGCTGTTCTACGGCAAGGAATCCAAAACTCCGCCGATTCTCGTTTCCCCGTCGCTCCGTTAATTTCAACCATCCACCCGCCATGTCTCTCAAAGGTTTCCACATCGTTTTCGTAACAGTCAGCAGCTTGCTTTGCCTGTTCATGGCGCTGTGGGCATGGCTTCTCGCGCCGGATCAAGGTGCTACCACCCTTGTCATCGGCTGCGTCGGCGCGCTCGGCCTGCTCGTCATGCCGACCTACGGCGTCCTTTTCTACCGCAAGATCACCCGCTCTCACATTTGATTTCCCCATGACCGCCACCCCACTTTTCCTCGCTTGCTCCACCTGCCGCGACACCATGATCGTCGGCGGTGGTGATGCTGCCGGCTACTCAATCTTCTTCCTGCTCATCGTCATCCTCGCGATGCTCGGCGGCATCATTTTCTTCATGTTCCGCATCGCCCGCCGCGAAAAAGAGCACTTTGATCCCACGCTCTCAGACGACTACATCGCGCCCCAATAATCTCAGCTTCTCAGCTTTTCTTCCAAATGAGTCCTTCCAAATTCCTCGGTATCCCCGAAAACTACTCTGCCCACGGTGGCCAAGTCGATCACATGATCGACGTCGTCCACTGGTTCATGATCGCGCTTTTCGTCTTCTGGACCTTGTTCTTCCTCTTTTGCATCTTCCGCTTCTGGCATAAAAACAACCCAAAGGCGTCCTACGTTGGGATGAAAAGCCACTTTTCCAGCCATCTCGAAGTCGGCGTCATCATCATCGAAGCCGTCCTACTCATCGGCTTCGCGTTTCCACTTTGGGCCGAGCGCGTGGACAGTTGGAAAGCCGTTCAAAACCTGAATCCCAACCGCGTCCGCGTCGTCGGCTGGCAGTTCGGCTGGACCTATCACTACCCCGGTGCCGATAACAAATTTGGCCGCATCGACCCCAACCTCATCTCCGGCAGTAACGACCTCGGCATCGACTACACCGATCCGAACGCCCTCGACGATTTCACCAGTCCCATCCTCAAACTGCCCGTGGACGAACCCGTCGTCCTCAACATCGGCACCAAGGACGTGATTCACAATTACAGCATCGTCCCCATGCGCATCCAGCAGGACGCCATCCCCGGACGCGAAATCCCGATGTGGTTCACCCCGGTGAAAACCCTCGAAACCTACGTCATCTGCGGCCAGCTCTGCGGCGAGGGACACGCCAACATGGTCGGTACCATGGAAGTCATTCCGAGAGAGCAATACACCACTTGGTTCAAAGGCCAGACCGAAGCCGCGCTCAAAGCAAACTCGCCGAAGACCGCTACCGCCCAAAATTTCTAGCCGCTCCTGACCCGTGGCCGACTTCACCGAAATCGACCGCGACGACTTCCGCAATCTGCTCATCGAGATCGGGAAAACTCGCATTCCATTCGGGAAGTTCGGCATCAAAGCCTACCCGCCCGCCGGAGTCCCGATCATGGACTTGCCGCTGGAATACCTCTGCTGGTTTCTCGAACGCGGCTTCCCGAAAGGCCGTCTCGGCGAACTCATGGCCCAAGTCTGCGAAATCAAATCCGTCGGCATGGATTCCGTCTTCGATCCTATCCGACAGATGAACGGTGGTCGTTTCAAACTCTTGCACACCCGGTCAAAGTCGTTTGATTTTGAGTGAACAAAGGATCCTTTTCATGAAATCATCCATCCCTTGATTTCTGAAAATAGGTGCATACCATAACTTTCATTATGGCCACCATGACAATTCGCACCACTGTCGCCTTTGATCCTGCTACTGCTGCCCGCCTTGAGCGACTCGCCAAGCGATGGGGAGTTTCCAAATCCGAAACCCTCCGCCGTGCGCTGGAAAATTCCGAGAAAGCTCAACCTGCCGAAACGGGCGGTCTTCCAGATTTCAAAGCGATGACGCCGCTTCAGATCATCGCTTGGCTAAAGGAAAATCCGCAACCTCGTCTCCCTGGTGGATGGGGAGATGATCCTCATCGCGAACTTCGTGAAATGCGAGACCAAGATGCCTTACTGGAGGAGGAAAGAGCACTCGTTCGCCGCAACCAATCACCATTCCAACCGTGATTTTCTAACCATGATCCTCCTAGACACAGGCTTGTTAATCGCCATGGTCAAGCCACACGATTTCCATCATGGAATCGCCCATCAACTTGCCAGCCATTTTCAAAATTTCTCCACGGCTTCGGTGGCATGGATGGAGCTTCTCTCACGCCCGATGCCGCCCGAGGAAATCTCTGCTCTCCACGCCTTGCTCACCGGCGGCATCATCCCCTTCGATGAAAAAACTGCCGCCTTCGCAGGCGAGCTTTACTACGTTACGGGTTCCAAACGTCGCACTCGTCTCGACACCATGATCGC
>JANOQR010000143.1:0-2324 GCA_031414935.1 Luteolibacter sp. | reverse complement strand
ATGATGTCGGAGAAAACGGTTTCTAATAATTTCGCCAGACAGGGTGTTTTAGAAAACCCGAAGCACGGATTATTTTTCGTCGGTTACGCGGACCCCGAGACGCCGGGCGGCAGAATCCGCGCTGCGAAGCCGGGGGACTCCGTGGTGCTAGATCCTGCCTATCCCGCCGTGCCGTTGAACTGCGAGGTGCGGATTTTCGACTTCAGCGGCCACTCCACCCGCGCGGCCATCGCCGACTACATCGTGAAAGTCGCGCCCAAGAAAACTTTCCTCGTCCACGGTGACGACGGCGCGGTCGAGTGGTTTCGCCAAGAAATCCAACGTCGCCTGCCGCAGACCGAGATCATCGTCCCCGAGCCGGGCGTCGAATACACGGTCTAACTGGCTGTGGAAAATTCCGCATGGCAATGAAGTTGACCGCCACAGGCATCCCGCAGTAGTTGGCGGCGCACAATTTACCCCCATCCCATCATGAACGAGCTACTCACCAATCTATCCAAGGTTCTCCCTGCCCTATTCGTCCTCGCAGCGGTTTTTGGTTTCCTCGGCTGGTCCGCCCGCGGTCGTGGCAACCAACCAGCCCCGACCAAGTCCGCAAAGCCTGCAAATACCGGGGAAAAGCCCCAAGGTCAGGAGCGCGCGAAGAACTTGGAAGCAGCTCTGGAGAAATCCAAATCCGCTCACAAGACCCTCAAAGCAGAGCTCGACCAACTGAAATCTCACTCCGTCGCCCAAGCCGAGTTCGACAAAATTTCCGCCGATCTCGAAGCTGCTCGCAAGGCTGTCGAATCCGAAACCCGTCGAGTTTCCGCGCTCGAAACGGAGTTGAAAAAAGCTCAAGACGCCGTAAAAGCCCTCAATGCCCGCACCAACGAGGCAGACAAAGCGCAAAAGGACCGCAGCTTCGCCCTCGAAAACGAGCTTTCAAAAACTCGCGAGCAACTCGCCATTCTTCAAAATCGTCCCGACGAATCAACCGATCTCCTCGCAGAAATCGAACGTCTTCGCGAGTCCGTCGCCACCACCACTCGTTTCTCAGGTGAACTCAGAAAACGCGAAACCGCCGCCTTCGAAGCACTGGAAAAGGCCGAAGCAAAAATCGCAGCCATGATCGAATCCGGCAGCACCGTTCCTGCCCCAGCGCGGAAAATCGGCCCAGTCGGCGACTCAAACCGCATCGCTGCCGCGAAGGCTGAAGTGCTCCGTCTCGTGGAGATGAACAAACAGAGAACCGTGGAGTCCGCCGCGCCAGAAGTCGCCATCGCTGAAGCCATCCTCGAGCAGCCTATTTTAGAGGAAGTGGCTGCGGAAGAAATCGCCATCATCGAACCTGCTGTCGAAAAACTGGTGCCGATGGAATTGGCGCTGGAAGCCGCAGAAACCGCTGCCAGCGAATCATCTGCCGACGAGGAACAGCCTGTTACCGCCTAAGTTTCGCCTCAAAACTCGCCGAAGCGTTTTGCTAAAATTTCCCGCCGGAAACCGAAGATGGTTTCCAGTTTCCGTTTCACGAAAAGCAGGTGCGCGATTTCTCCGAACGGCCCGAAATTCAGGCCGTAGTGGACGAGATCCCGCATCAACACGCCGCCGGGAATTTCCTCAAATGTGTGCCGATGGTGCCAAAACTTGTAGGGGCCGAAGCGTTGCTCATCGACGAACGATTTCCCCTCATCCACCGACTTGATTTCCGTGATCCACGACACCCAGACGAGCGGGAAAATTTTGATCCGGTAGGTGATGATCTGCCCATCATACAAGTGGTCTCCCGGCTGATTGACGATCTCGAAGCCGATGTCGCGCGGCGTGATTTCATCGAGATTGCGCGGCGTGGAGAAGAACTCCCACGCAGCTTCGCGGGAAATGGGGAGCCGTTGTTCCTGAACGAGCGTGTGGAGCTTCATAGATGCCGCAATCTGACTTGCGAGCGATCCCGCGCAAGTGCCCATGTGCGCGGGGCAGGGAAGCGATGGGCAGGGGCCGACGCATCTAAATTTTCTTAGCCGCAAAAAGGCGCAAAATGGGCGCAAAAATCCGCATCGACGACATGGTTCGGCCCGGGAAATTTCTTTGGGTGGGTGTGTGCCGCGACCTTGGGCCAAGACGGAAACGCAAAGCTACCGAACATTTTTTTGCGTATTCTTGCGCCTTTTTTCGGCTGAAAATCTTCGGTTGATTTTGATGTGTTTTCCCTGAAGCCGCTGAGTTTCTTGCTTGCCTCCAAGAGTTGTGAGGCCGTGAATGGAGACGCTATGAAAATAATTCGCCTCCTTATCGCCGCCCTCGTTGGCACCTCACTCGTTCAATCTGCCCATGCGGTCGAATAT
>JANOQR010000142.1:0-81810 GCA_031414935.1 Luteolibacter sp. | reverse complement strand
TGAAATTCCCCTCTGGTGACCAGAGCGCGGTGGAACCACCCGGTCCCATTCCGAACCCGGAAGTGAAACGCCGCAGCGCCAATGGTAGTGAGACGATAGGTCTTGTGAGAGTAGGTCGTCGCCAGGTATATGCCCGGCTCCCGTAACAAGGAGCCGGGCTCTTTTTTGCTCATTAACAAAAAGCGGGGAGCGAAGCACTGGAAGCAATGAGAAACCCTGCCCGCTAATAGAACCTTCGCTTCGCTTGGCTAAAACTCGCAATTTCCCGGGGTTCTCGCAAACGGGATTACATCGCGGATATTTGCCATGCCCGTGACAAACATGAGCATCCGCTCAAATCCAAGTCCGAAGCCAGCATGTGGAACGCTGCCATACTTTCGCAAGTCTGCGTACCAACCATAAGTTTGGGGATCGAGATTATATTTTTTGAAATTTTCCATTAGCACATCGAATCGTTCTTCACGCTGGCTGCCGCCAATAATCTCTCCAATCCCCGGAACAAGAACGTCCATGGCTGTGACGGTTTTGTTGTCGTTGTTGAGGCGCATGTAGAATGGCTTAATTTCTTTGGGATAGTTGAAGACAGTGACAGGCTTTTTGAAATACTCCTCGGTGAGCCAACGCTCATGCTCAGATTGAAGATTGAGACCGTATTCCACCGGGTATTCAAATTGCTGACCGCTCGCCAAAAGCAGCTTTACGGCCTCGGTGTAGCTAATGCGCTCGAACGGCCTTTCAGCAACAAATTCGAGACGCTCTCGCAGCCTTTTGTCCACGAACTTCTCAAAAATAGTTAGATCTCCATCGCTGTTGTCTAAAGTTTCTCTTACGAGTTGTTTCACGAGTGATTCCGCCAGATCCATGTCTCCCTCCAAATCGCAGAACGCGACTTCTGGCTCGATCATCCAAAATTCTGCGGCATGACGCGAGGTGTTTGAATTTTCCGCCCGGAATGTCGGGCCGAAGGTGTAAATATTGGACAGCGCACAGGCGAAGGTTTCCCCCTCGAGCTGGCCGCTGACGGTTAAGAATGCTCGTTTGCCGAAGAAATCATCTTCGATTTTCGATGCTTTGTCATCGGCCAGTGTCGTGACGCGAAACATCTCTCCCGCTCCCTCGCAATCGCTAGCAGTGATGATGGGCGTGTGGACATAGATGAAATCTCGCTCCTGAAAAAATTTGTGGACTGCAAATGCCAGCCGACTGCGGGTGCGAAAGACGGCACCGTAGAGATTGGTCCGCGGGCGCAGGTGAGCGATGGAGCGAAGAAACTCTGAACTATGACCTTTTTTCTGAAGCGGATAATCCTCCGGGGCTTCGCCTATCAGTTTGATTGACTGAGCCTGCATTTCCCAAGTCTGACCAGCGGCGGGCGATGGGATGAGCTTACCACGAACCTCGATTGATGCACCGGTGTTCATTTTTGAAATGGTTTCGTAGCCAGGAATCTCGGCATCCACGACGATTTGGAGATTACCGAGACAAGTCCCGTCATTGACCTCTAAAAATGAAAACGTCTTGGAGTCTCGGCGGGTACGAACCCACCCGGCGATGTGCAAATTTTCGGTAGGCTCAGTGCGCTTCAGAACGTGTTTAAGCAAAGATCGCATGTCGGCTATGGATAGCGGGCGGGGTCGAGCTTGTCAAAGCGAGCAGCAGGATGTTAGGAAATCTTTGAATTCCACCATTCACTTGCCAACATCACGGGCCGCTCGCTTGACCTCTGTTTTTTTGAATCTTTGAAAAGCCAGACTGGCAGATTTAAGGACAGACCTTTACGGTCACTTCATGGCGACACCGCTCACCCTCGTCTTTGAAACTTCCACCCCACGCGCCTCACTCGCGACTATCGCACCTGGCGGGCAGATGGAGTCTCGCGAATTCATCAGCGACCGCAGCCATAACGCAGTTCTTTTCTCTCCGCTTCAGGAGCTTCTGGATACAACAAAATTCTGGCCAGTCGGGCTAGTTCTTGTAGGGAGCGGCCCCGGAAGTTATAGCGGGACGCGGGTGGGTATCGCTGCGGCACAGGGGGTTGCGATTGCTAGCGGTTGCCCCGCAGTCAGCGTGCCCTCCATTCTCGCCGTGCCGTCTGCGAGGGAGGGAGCGCACTGCCTCGCTATCGGCGACGCCCGCCGTGGGAGTTTTTGGACTGCGGCGATCCACCGCTCTCGACTCGTGACAGAACCCGCGCTCACCGATGCTGCTGGATTGTTGGAAATCATTTCAGCCTCGCTAAATGAAAGCGTCTCTGTGTTTTCCTTCGAAGATCCTGATCGTTTTCCTCTGCCTGCGGGCGTTCAAGATCAAATCCGACACGAGTTTCCTACCGCCGCCGATCTTTGGCATACTTGGTGTGCAACGGCCCCCGCGACCCGCACCGCTTGGACCGCCGCTAACCCTCAGCCCATGTATCTCAAACCTCCGCACGTCACCCCGGCAAAGCGATCTTGGCTAGTCTAGCCATAAGTCGCCCCACCATCTTGGCCCAGCACTTGCTTTGAAATGAAGTGAGAAATCCGTTAGCTGATTTCCGTAAATCCCAGAACCCATGCCCGACGTAAGCCTTTATTTCCAAGTGCATCAGCCGAATCGGCTCTTGCCAACTGAGCGATTTGAAATCGGCAAAAGCACGGCCCACGAGGACGAGACGCTGAACTACGAGATCTTTAACAAAGTGGCTGAAAAATGCTACCTACCCGCTAACCGCATGTTCCAACAGCTCGTCGAGGAAAATGACGGGCGTTTCCGAATGGCGCTTTCCATCAGCGGCATCGTCATTGAGCAAATGGAGCGCTATCGCCCAGACGTGCTCGAGTCGTTTCAAAGACTCGTCGCCACTGGCAGTGTCGAGCTACTGGCAGAGACGTATTACCACTCGCTGGCCTTCGTAAAATCCAACAAAGAATTTGACCGCCAGGTGGAGATGCACCTTAAAAAGTTAGAGGAAATTTTTCGCATCCGGCCACGAGTTTTCCGCAATACCGAACTCATTTATAACAACGCTATCGCGGCTAAGGCGGAGACCATGGGCTTCGATGGCGTCATCGCGGAGGGAGTGGAGCGCAACCTCAAAGGTCGCTCGCCCAATTTCCTTTACCGAGCTCCGACCACCGCACGAATCAAGACGCTTTTGAGAAATTTTTCTCTGTCAGACGATCTCGGCTTTCGCTTTTCAGATCCTAGCTGGCCGGGTTATCCGCTCACTGCGGAAAAATTCGCGAGCTGGATGGCGGGCTGTGAGGGCGATGTGGTGAACCTTTTCATGGACTACGAAACCATCGGCGAGCACCACTGGGGAGAGACTGGGATTTACAAATTCTGGCAGGCTATCCCCGCCGCTCTGATCGACGCGGGGCTGCAATGGGTCACGCCGACTGAAGCGGTCGAACTCTACCGCGCCTCGCAAGAGTACGATTGCGAGAACATCACTTCTTGGGCCGATACCGAGCGCGATCTATCCGCTTGGATGGGAAACAAGATGCAGCAAGACGCCATCGCTAAGGTTCATCAGCTTGAGCAGGAAATTCTAGCAACGAATGATCCCGCGCTCTTAGACCGCTGGGCGAAAATGCAAACGTCTGACCATTTTTATTGGATGTCCACCAAGGGTGGTGCGGACGGTAAAGTTCACACTTACTTCACGCCATATCCTAGTCCTCAAGACGCATTCAGTTACTTCATGAATGTCCTAGCAGATCTTGAGATTCATCTTCGTCGTGTTCAGGGGAAGAGGAGTGACTAGCCGCTCTGAGCCGATGCGCCATTTTCCGACCTAGCACCGAAGATGTTTCCCCGCCCTCGTTGAGGCTAGGTAGCTGCGATGTTTCTCTCTCTCGCGCTTGCAAATTTCAACGGCGTAAAATTGAGAAAATTGGTATGACAGATGCCAGAAATGGGTTGTAAGGTCCGAGCGTCATTCCAACCACCACCACACTATTATGTCCATCAACGTCGGCGATAAAGCCCCTGATTTCACTCTTGTTAGCAAAACCGCCAATGGCCCTGAGCTGGTCACACTCAGTGAGCTGATTGGTAAATCCAACATCGTGCTGTTGTTCGTGCCGATGGCATTCACTGGCGGCTGCACCGCCGAGTTTTGCAGCATTTCTCAAGGCATTTCCGAGTACGACGCGTTGGATGCGAAGGTGCTCGGCATCTCCGGCGACAATCCCTTTGCCCAAGAAGCATGGGCGCAAAAGGAGGGCATCACCATCACGCTACTCAGCGATTACGAACACGCGGTGACGGCGGCTTACGGCGTGGCTTATGAGCAATTTCTCCCTAGTAAAAACCTCATCATGGGTGGCGTCTCGAAGCGCTCGGCCTTCGTCATTGATAAAGCAGGCGTCGTTCAATATGCCGAGGTGCTCGACGTGCCAAGCGACATGCCGGACTTCGATGCGATCAAGGCGGTGCTGGCGAAACTTTGATCTTGGAAAAACTGAATTTCAAAGGCTCTGGGCAATCTGCTCGGAGCCTTTTTGCATTTCCCCCATCACCTCAATCTGGGCGGCGTGCTTTCCACTCTTTCGGTAGCCGCATGGGTTTTCCTGCGGGCATTTGCACGAGGGCCAGGGCTTGGCGGGCGGTGACGAGAAGTTGCCCATCGCTCTCACGCTTCATTTCGAAGTCGCACCAGAAACGTGCTTTGGCGACCTCGCCGAGGGTGCCGCGAATGTTCAGCCAGTCGCCGAGGCGGGCGGGCATTTTGTAGTCGATCTCGGTGCGGATGACGACGGGATAGACGCCGGATTGCGACATGGTCGGCAGGTCCATGCCGAGTTGGGCGGCGAGGCGAGTGCGGCAAGTTTCGATCATGCGGAGGTAGGCGATGTTATGGACGACGCCACCGCAGTCGGTGTCGAAAAACATGACTTCTTCGCGGGTGAGTTGAGTCGGGACGCTTTCGGACATGGGTGGGAAATTGAAGCAAGAGCCGGGCGGCTGCAATCTTCGCTTGTGAGTCGGCCTTCGGATTGCTTTAAATTGCCAACCGTGCTTGGCCATTATTTCCATTTCCTGAAAATCACTCTGCTGTTACTAGGCGCGGGCGGGCTGCTGTCTGCTGGGGATTTCGTCACACCTGCGGAAGGGCCAGTGGCGTTCCGGCGGGACCGGGTACCAGTGGACGCGGAAACGATGATCAAACTGTCCGCGCAGCTCACCATTCTTTCCGATGCGCTGGAGGCGGAAACCCCGGCACAGCGCCGTGCTGCCGCACAAATGTTGGCATTGGCGATTGCGTTAGATCCAGTGAACACCCGCGCTAGGACGGTGATTGAAAAGTTTGAAATGGGCCAGCATCGCCCGGATGCATCACCAGAGAAAATTTCCAAAATACAGGATTCACTCCGGGACACGCTCGGCTGGTTAGAGACTGCCGAGGCCGCAGCGGATGGCCAAGCACTGGCATCTTGCCTGATGGACGCATTGGCCGTAGCAGACCCTGACAATCCCCGCACGGAAGCAATGCGAGCGGCTGGCGAGCGGGGAAAATGGGCGGGCTGGGTGGCGGATACGGCTGCCTTTGAGATGACTAAAATCCCCGCAGCCCCCGCGCCTAACACCGGGGAAATCGCATCGCCTCAGTCGAAATCAGGCGTCCTCCTCGCAGAGGCGACCATCTTTCTGCCACTCTGGCAAAAGGTGCCAGACTCCGATCCCGTGAAATGGCGAATCGTCTCCGCATCCTTGAAAATGAAGGCTGGCCCGAACGAACCGGAAGACGCTGAAGATGACGAAGACCGACCGTTTTCCATCGCCATCGGTAGGCCGATAGATGGCGAAGATGGCGTCACTTACCCGTTCGCCGCGTTGATACCGGTGATCCAGAAACTACTCGTGAAACAGCACGGGGAGTTACCCATGAATTACGGAGTGTGGATCGATAGCTCGGCGCTGGATGAATCCTTGGAGGCAAAAAAACGACAATCCGTGAGTGCCGCCGCCGCCGTGTTGGCGAGTGCCGCGCTCTCAGGCCGCGAGCCAGATGCGACGATCGTTGGCCAGATCGACTCGATGGGAGCCTTCAAGCTGCCGACGGGATTTTGGGATCAGCTCCGCGTGCTGATGTTTGAGAAGGGCAAGCGACTGATTTTACCCGCTGCTGCCGAACCCTACTTGCAGTCCGTGCTGGCGGTGGAATACCCGCAGTTTTTCCTCAATAACGAGGTTTTGTTAGCTTCTAATTTCACAGAACTCCTCGAGCTCAGTGCCAAAACTCCAAGTCCTGAAATCGGGAAAATTTCAGCTCAGTTCCAAGAAATCCGCGCCAAGGTGGGCACGCAGCCTGTCTCACAATATGTCGCGAACAGCTTCGTCCGCCGTCGTTTGGTGGAAATCTCGCAGACGGCGAGTTACCACGCCTCCGCGAAAATGTTAGCCATCCAAGGAGCCGGCAATCGCCCCGTCACCCTCATCCGCCCCGTCCTCATTTCCGAACTGCGTCTCGCCATTGAGCCGATGGAGTGGATCTTTGATCGCGAGGATTCTTTCTTCGGAGTCACTGAGTTCGCGCAGATCGGGACCACTTATGAAACTTGCGCCGCAGAGTTGAAACGCATCGAACGCTACGTCGAGAAAAGTGATCGAGAACTGCTGGGGCGCGTGGAGGAAATGGTGGCGTTGTTGCGATCTCTCGACCGTGCCACCCGGGCGCGTCCTGATCCCGATGATTGGTCCACGACCCAGGCCCTCCAGTCGTCCTACTACGAGCTCAAAAAAGCCCACCGCGACATCGTAAGCGACCTCACCGACACGTCCACCAACGTCACTCTGCCGCCGTCTCGTTAGAGGGGAGATCGAGCAGTCGGCTATTGGCTGAGTAGCGTGGTAGTCTGCTGAATCGCGGTTAGTTTTCTCAAAAACGAGGTCGCCCACGTGCAAAATGTTCTGTGCTTGCCTCGGGAAGTCTCAGTTTAGAATCTTCCTCCCATGCGGATGATGGCACTGACCGGAGGAATCGCGTCTGGGAAATCCACGGTTTGTCGTTTGCTCAAGCAGTGGTTACCGACTCTGGAAATCTTTGATTGTGACGCCGCAGTCCATGTCTTGTTAGAGGCGGACGCAGAGGTGGCACAGCAAATTTCCGCCACTTTTGGAAATGAAGCATTAGACGAGCACGGTCGGGTGGACCGTAGCAGACTGAGAAGTCTCGTTTTCGCCGACACGGCGGCCCGTGGCGCACTGGAAGCCATCCTACATCCACGGGTCCGGGAGGAATGTCTTGATTCCCTGAAACGCGCTGCTAAACGGGGGGCGGAATTATTCGTAGCGGACGTTCCGCTCTTGTTTGAGAAGGGATTCGATTTCGGTCAAACACAGGTGCTCGTCGTCGCTTCCTCCCGTTCCACCCAAATCCAACGGCTCAAGGCGCGTGGCGGATTCGATGACCTCCTGATCGAGTCCATCCTCGCAGCGCAACTTCCCGTTCAGGAGAAAATGGCCCGCGCGGACATCGTCTTCTGGAATGAAGGACCGCCCGCCGTCCTTCGCTCACAAATCCGCCGTTTTTCCCAAGCACTTCTCATGACCTCAGCCAATGAATCCGACCCCGGGGAAATCCCGACCGAAACCAGCGTCGCCGAAATCCCGCCGATGCCTGCGTCCATCGACATCAATCAATTCCGCCTGAAAACTCTCGCGGAACTTCAGGCGATGGCGGAAGCCGTGCCTGCGAAAATCCAAGGCGGCATTCCTAAGAGTCAGTTAGTTTACGAGCTGCTGCACTTTTACGGCCACGAAGGCGTCGGCCTCGTTTGCGAAGGGATCTTGGAGCCTGCGAAGGAAAATTTCGCGATGCTTCGCGACCCACAACGCAGCTTCAAGCCAGGGCCGGATGACATCCATGTGAGCACCACGATCCTACGCGACCACGGCCTGCGCGTCGGCCAATGGATCAAGGTCCGAGTCCGCGCACCTCGCGAGCGCGACAAGTTTCTATCAGGCTATGAGATCATCGAAATCGAAGGAATGCCCGTCGCCGAGTTCCAACCTCGCACCGAGTTCGACCGCCTCACGCCGCTTTTTCCCGACCAGCGCATCCATCTGGAAGGCGAAGGTGTGGACTTCCTCGGCGTGCGCGTCATCGACTTGATCGCCCCGTTAGGAAAAGGCCAACGCGGCATCATCGTCGCCCCACCACGCGGTGGGAAAACAATCTTACTCAAACAAATCGCCCGCTCCATTCGCAAAAACCATCCCGACGCGGAGCTGATTATTTTATTGCTAGATGAGCGCCCCGAAGAAGTCACCGACTTCGAGGAAACCGTCGGCTCGCAAGTTTTCGCCTCCACCTTCGACGAGTCACCGCGCCGCCACTCGCAGGTCGCGGATCTCGTCATCGAGCGTGCCAAGCGTCTCGTGGAAATGGGCAAGGATGTCATCCTTCTGCTAGACAGCCTCACGCGGCTCGCGCGTGGTCACAACTCCGCGATGCAGGGCGGCCCCATCGGCTCCGGTGGTGTTAGCCCGGCTGCTTTGCAAAAGTCCCGCAAGTTTTTCGGCACCGCGCGAAATGTCGAAGAAGGTGGCTCGCTAACGATTCTCGCAACCGCATTGGTGGAAACAGAAAGCCGTCTCGATGACGTGGTGTTCGAGGAGTTCAAAGGCACCGGCAACATGGAAGTGAAACTCGACCGCGAACTCGCCGAGCGCCGAGTTTTCCCCGCCATCCACATCCCACAGTCCGGCACTCGCAATGACGACCGACTCTATCATCCCGACGAATTTCTCAAGGTCGTGGACATCCGCAAACAACTCGCGGGCTTGCCCATCGGCGATGCGATTGAGACGTTGTTGAGCAATCTGAAGGCGACGAAAACCAACGCCGAGTTGCTGCTGCGCGGACTTCGTTAGTCGCGTGAAAAGAGCTAGTTTTTAAGGCATTTCCGCCCCGCTCTTTTCCGGTAACTGCTTCATTGACACCCCTAGGACGCCTGCATAGCCTCCCGCGCCTTGTGCTGGGCCGGGTCATTGTTTTCTCGGGTTTCCAGCGATCAACGCTCCAAACTCGATACCACCACAACGATGGCAACCAAAAAGAAGGCAGCAAAACCCGCCGCCAAATCCGCGTCTAACAAACCCGCAGCAAAGAAGACCGTTTCCTCAAAGAAGGTCAAATACGTTTACAACTGGGGAGCTGGCAAGGCTGACGGCAATGGCAGCATGAAATCCTTGTTAGGCGGCAAAGGCGCCAACCTCGCAGAGATGACCCGCATCGGCCTGCCAGTGCCTCCCGGCTTCACGATCTCCACCGAGGTCTGCACCTACTTCTACGATAACAAGCGCACTTACCCAGCCTCTCTCCAAGCGGAGATGGAAGCGGGCGTGAAGAACATGGAAAAAATCATGGGCAGCAAGTTTGGCGACGCCAAAGGAATGCCGCTGCTCGTCGCCGTCCGCTCCGGCGCGCGTGACTCGATGCCCGGCATGATGGACACCATCCTCAACCTTGGCCTCAACGACGCGACCGTCCTCTCTCTAGCAGCCGTCACCAAGAACGAGCGCTTCGCATGGGATTGCTATCGCCGTTTCGTCCAAATGTATGGCGACGTCGTCCTCGGCGTGCAGAAGACCGAAGGCGAAGACCACGAGCCATTCGAGGTGGAAATCGAAAGCTTCAAGCATCACAAATACGGCAAAGACATCATCGATTCTGATCTCACCGCCGACGACCAAAAGGAACTCGTCAAACGTTTCAAAGCCCTCGTCAAAACACGCACGGGCAAGACTTTCCCCAGCGATCCGTGGGACCAACTTCGCGGTGCCGCTGGTGCCGTGTTCGGTTCATGGATGAATGACCGCGCCATCGTTTATCGCCGCAAATATGGTATCCCAGCCGCATGGGGCACCGCCGTGAACGTGCAAGCCATGGTCTATGGCAACACCGGTGAAAACTCCGGCTCTGGCGTCGCGTTCACCCGCGACCCTGCGAACGGCAAAAATGAGTTCTGGGGCGAATACCTCATCAACGCCCAAGGCGAAGACGTCGTCGCCGGCGTCCGCACTCCAGAAAATGTCAGCACGCTCAAAGCCGCTCTACCACAAGCTTACGCCGAGCTAATGAAGGTTCGCCAGATCCTTGAAAAGCATTTCACGGACGTGCAAGACATCGAGTTCACCGTGCAAGAGAGCAAACTCTTCATGCTCCAAACCCGCAACGGCAAGCGCACCGCCGCTGCTTCGCTCAAGTTCTCCATGGACATGGTGAAGGAAAAACTCATCGACTGGGAAACCGCCGTTTTACGCAACCCAGCCGAGCAGTTAGAGCAGCTTCTCGCCCCGATCTTCGACCTCGCAGACGTGGCGAAAGCCAAGACCCTCGCCACCGGACTTCCCGCTGGCCCAGGTGCTGCTTCAGGAAAAATTTACCTCAATGCCGAGCGCGCCGTTCTCGCGGAAGCTCGCGGTGAGAAAGTCCTTCTCGTCCGCACCGAGACCAGCCCGGAAGACCTTCGCGGCATGATCGCAGCGGAAGGTATCCTCACCTCCAAAGGTGGCGTCTCGTCCCACGCCGCACTCGTTGCCCGCCAAATGGGTAAAGTTTGCGTTTGCGGAGCAGGCGGCGTGGACATCGACTACGACAAGAAAACCGTCAAAGCCTCTGGTCAGACTTTCAAAGAAGGCGACTACATGAGCATCGACGGCACCAGCGGCAAAGTCTTCGGCGGTGAGCTGAAAACTGCTCCATCCGAAATCATCGCCGGTATCGTCAGCGGTGACAAAAAAGCGATGGCCACCGAGAAATTCAAAGGCTTCCAACAGCTCATGAAATGGTGTGAACAAGCCACCCGCATGTCCGTCCGCACCAATGCCGACACGCCGGAGCAAACCCGCATCGCACTCGCATTCGGCGCCAAAGGCATCGGCCTGACCCGCACCGAGCACATGTTCTTCGAAGGCGACCGCATCGACGCGATGCGCGAGATGATCCTCGCCACCACGCTCGAAGCCCGCAAAGCCGCTCTTGGAAAACTCCTTCCCTATCAGCGCGAAGATTTCACTGGAATCTTCACCACGCTCAAAGGACTGCCAGCCACCATCCGTCTGCTAGACCCACCACTCCACGAGTTCCTCCCGCACAGCAAGGAGCAGCAAATGGACTTGGCTCGCAAGCTCGGCGTCAAAGTGGAAACCATCATCCAGCGCGTTCACGACCTCCACGAGTTCAACCCGATGCTCGGCCATCGTGGTTGCCGCCTCGGCATCGCCTACCCGGAAATCACCGAGATGCAGGCCCGCGCCATCTTTGAAGCTGCCGCTGACGTGGCGAAGAAGAAGATCAAGGTGAAGCCCGAGGTCATGATCCCGCTCGTCGGGTTCAAGCGCGAGTTCGACCTCCAAGCGGAGATCGTCCACGCCGTCGCCAAGCAAGTGATGGCGGAAAAGAAGATCAAGTTCGACTATCAGGTCGGCACCATGATCGAAGTCCCGCGCGGGGCTCTCACCGCCGACCAAATCGCGGAAAATGCCGAGTTCTTCAGCTTCGGCACCAACGACCTCACCCAAACTGCTCTCGGCATCAGCCGTGACGACATGGGCGCGTTCCTGCTGCCTTACGTGGAAAATGACGTGTTCGCCAAGAACCCGTTCGCCACTCTCGACACCGTCGGCGTCGGCCAACTTATCGAAACCGCCGTCGCCAAAGGCCGCAAAACCCGCCCTGACATCAAGCTCGGCATCTGCGGCGAACACGGTGGCGATCCAGACTCCGTGGTGTTCTGCCACAACGTCGGCCTCGCCTATGTTTCCTGCTCGCCCTACCGCGTGCCGGTCGCCCGCCTCGCCGCTGCCCAAGCCGCGATCATGGAAAAGCGCGCTGCGAAGAAAAAGTAACCCGTGGCGGCGGTTTCTAACCGCCATGTCCATCTAACACCAAAGCCGCTCTGGGAAACCGGGGCGGCTTTTTTGTATTGGAATTTCCTGAAACCTATCAATGCGAGAGCAGTATCGCTGCTACATCTGGGAGCAAAATGTGCTTTCAATTCCGAGTCTCTTGAAACAATTCTAATTGGCCTACATGATAGCATCCCTCACTTGGTTCACGCATCCGCTTTTTGTTTGGATTTGCGCCAGCTTCCTCCTGTTTCTTGCAGTGGTAACGGGAATTCGATGGTGGCTGCTTTGTAGGCGAGCGATTTTAACGCTTCGGAAGGCTTGTGGCTTTCTGAATGAGAGTTCAGGTCAAACGGAATTCTATTCGGGTTTTCCCGATTCCGATGAGCGTATCCGCTCTGCCCTGCAACCGGTGAAAGTGTTCGGCGATGCATGGCAGCGTTGGACGAATACACTTCAGATCTTCCAACGGGTTGACGGGAAAAAGGTCATTTCCAGCGAAAGGCCAACAACCGAGTTTTTCAGTCTCGGGTCGTGGGAGCGAATGATGGCTATGCAATGGTATCGCGCCTTGCCAAACTACCTCGTCGGTTTGGGTCTTTGCTTTACCTTCTTAGGAGTGGTGGCGGTGATTTCGCTCGCGGCGGAAAGTCTCCAAGCGAGCAAGGATGCCGCTGATCAGACAGAAGCGCTTCGTCAGCTGTTGACAGCCGCTTCCACCAAATTTGGAACATCACTTGCCGGAGTCTTGGCCTCTGTCGTCTATTCTTGGTTCTTCCGCTGGCGGCAAATCAACGTGGATCGAAGCATTGCGGAATTTGTCACAGATCTGAACAGACGAGTATTCGTTTTGAATGCCAACGCGCTTCTCCTTCAAATCCGGGAGGAGGATCAACGGCAAACCAGTTGCCTTGAAACAATGGCGACAAACATCGGAGTGGCGGTTGGAACTCAATTCACGAAGGCGTCGCAAATCATGAGCGACGCTATCGCCGCCTTGGACAAGACAGTTCAAGGGATGGGAACTCAGATGGGCGAGAAGACCACCACAATGACGCAAGCAATTGAGGGCCTTAGCGGCGGTATCGTCGAAACGACATCCAAGGATCTTGAGAAACTGGTGACGGCGGCTGTCGAAGCATTGAACACTACCCTGCGGGATCACCTCGACGCCGTCGCGGCATCCCTGAAAGAGACCTGCCGTGAAATTGAATCCACCCGCGAGGCTTTCAGCGATGTGACCGAAAACGTAGTGAAGGTCCGAAGCGAGTTTTCAACGTTAGGTGAAGAGATTCAGACCCGCACTGCCGAGGTTAGCGAAATGCTGCTCAAGACGGAGAGCGATGTGGAGGCAAAGCTGCGTGGGGCAGTCGGAGCGGCAGAGGAAATCCAGTCTGCTATTCACAAGGCGGCAGAAAGCGCCGCTGGCATGGATTCACTCGGCGCGGGGCTGGCACGTGCGGCAACCGCTGTTCATGAAGCTGCTGGGCTGTGGCGTTTGATGGGTGAAGATTTCGGCAAACTGACAACCACGAACGGGGCTGCATCGGATACTGTGAAAGCCGCTGTGGAGTCGCTCCGCCTGCAATGGGAGGCGCAGGGCACGCGGATTGGTGAAATCGACACTCACCTCGCAAAGACCATTGATGCGGTCCAGCAGCACTTTGACGGTTACTCACTTCGACTTCGGGAATACACGACCGAGATGGACACGCAGCTCGGCCGCGCGGTAGGGAGCTTCAGCGCGACCCTTGAAACGCTTGGAGATGCGCCGGAACGCTTCGGCGATGCTGGCTCGCAGTTGCAGTTGGCCGCGCAAAACGCTGTTGCCGCCTTAGAGCCACTTCACAAACTCAACGGGCTTGCTGACGCGATCTCAAAATCTGCAGATGCTTTGCGAGCCGCGATTCCTCTTCAACCGGAGCCGCAGCCATGAACGGGGATTCGCCCGAGAGTCACGATGAGCCAGAGGAGAACTACTTTGTTTCCCTCAGCGACCTGATGACGGGCGTGGTTTTCATTTTCGTGATCCTGCTTTGCGCATTTGCGTTTCACTACCAGACGGAAGCTCAGGCGGCCAAAGCTGCCGCCGAAAGGTCCAGCGTGCTAGAGGTCGAAGCCCGGACGGCATCCAGCGCCGCTCAGGAAGAAAAGGCAAAGGCCGAGCGCTCAGGGCTGGCGGCTGACAAAGCTGAAGCCGATGCTCAACAAAAAGGCGCGAAGATTGACGCACTCAGCAAGCTTCTTCGCGAACGAGACGAAGCCCTAAAGGCAATTTTGAGCGGCTTGGTGGATAAGTTGACCGAGCGCGGGGTTCGCGTTTTGTTTGATCCGGCTACTGGAGTGATCCGTTTGCCCGAAGAACTGCTCTTCGCACCCGCAAACGATACTTTGAGCGATAGCGGCAAAAGGGGGCTTGCTGTGGTTGCGGAGGAACTTGCGCCCGTTTTGAGTAGAGGTTGTGCGGAAGGATCCACATTCCGGCTTGAAGCGCTTTTTGTAGAAGGGCACACCGACTCGGACCCGATTCGCTCGCCGCGTTTTTCTGATAACTGGGATCTCTCGGCAGCACGCGCGACGAACACCTACCGAGCGTTGATTGAGGCAAAGCCGGAACTGGAGTCATTTAAGAATCCTTCCAACCTCCGCGTTCTCGGGGTTAGCGGCTACGGCGAAAATCGTCCCGTCGCGCGAAACGACACTGACGAGAACAAGAAGAGCAACCGACGCGTGGACCTTCGATTCCTGATGGCGCATCCCACCGACTCCGAACTTGATCGCGCACGAATGGAAATAGACGGTACTAACCCATCGCCCAAATGATGCCGCTCGCTTCACGATTGCGCTCCCTCCATCGGGGAATCTCGGCTCGTGAGATTCCTCCATTCCCAACGGTGACACTTGCCCTAGCTGTGGAGGCTCTTGGTGATGGGCCGGTTGGCCCGCTACCCGCGTCTGATCGACTTGATCGTCTGCGGGCAAAAATCCACGCGCTTCTCTCAAGTGACACGGAACCGTTGGAGCTCGGTAAGTCTGAATGGCTCGATGCTCCTTGGTTGTCCCTTGAACTCTGGGGCTATCATGCGCTTTGCGATGAACCACGATTCCGAAACGGGTTGTCTTCGGCGGCGAAGGTGAGCCCGCATATCGGGAAGCGATGTATCCACGTTTTCCTCCGTGACTATGATGCATTAGCTCCTCGCGCGGCGGAGTCGCTCCGAGGTGTTATTCTGGAAGCACTACGTGCCGGCCATCTGTCTCTGGACGGTTGGGACGACAGAAACAGGCGACTCAAAATTTTTGAACCCGATGGTGGCCCGGTAGCCGTGGTCTCGAACCTGCTTTCACTGCATTCATCAACGCCACTGACGCAATGTCTCGAAGGTAATGGGCTTTCAAATGGAGGCTTCTCGTTTGCGATGCTCCTCGAGTGGTGTCGTCGAGCGCATACTCGACCATGGGAAACGCTAGAGATCATCGATACTTGGATAAACCTATGCTCCGGCGAGGTTGCAGGTCGCGTTTCTAAGGTTGTTGAGTGTCTGCTAGATCCATGGCGGAACAGTGACCCTGACAAGGAATGGCGGACGACGCTCCTCGCATGGTTACAAAAGCACCATGGCGATCCTCGTGAGGCTATTTCGGGTGTTTGGCCCCAAGTGGATGCCGAGCTGCGTAACGTCGCGATCCGCTGGTTGACGCTGCAAACCATCGAAGGGTTCTTTGAAGTTCTCGACGACTATGCGCTCCGTCGCGGAGATGATACGATGCACAGGCAGTGGCCGTATCGAAAGGCGTTCTGGCTGGCTTACTACCATCGTGGCGTAGTGCTCGATGCGAAGGCAGCCGTCGGTCGCGACATGGAGGAATGCCTGGGCTGGCAGATGCTACAGTCGAGATTTGGAAATCGGATCGCACGACTGGAAGAGTTTGAGATGCGCCAGTCGGCACTACTTTTAAAGTTGCGAGGAGTGGTCGTTTTTGAGGGAACCCATAACACGAGTTGCCGTTTGTGGGACGACACGTCACCCAACGCACCGGAACTCCGTAGGACAAGATTCCGTCGCTCCGACATAATTGCCAATCCACGAACCGACCTGCGTGTAGAACAGTTCTCCGCTGAAACCGGAATTTCACACATGGGGTCCGAAAATTGTACATGGCAGCGCAAGCTTCGTGATTTTCTACACCACAAGATTGGAGTGTTCATTCCAGATACTGAGTTAATGCCATGAAATACGAACTTACATCCGAAGGATTTCTACTGCGCGAAAATACACGCCATTTTTTAAAATGGGGAAGCGAAGGAAGTAGCAGCTTCCGTGCTGCCTGTGCCACGCTCGCCTCACTTGCCGAAGAAAGCAGCGGCGAATTGGTTCGCGACGAAGGCTCGACTTTCTTCCTTCCCCACTCCGATGCCACCTCACTCGCGGAGGCGGAAGCCCGGGCTCTTGGTCTGCCGCCACGTTCGCCGTTTAGCCTCAGTATCCAGCATCACGGCACGCTTGCTGAGACAAACTTCCACTTCAAATACCAACTTTTCAACGATGGGCGTCCGCTCATTGCATTCCGCCGTATCGGGTGCGTCGTTCAAGCTGGTTCTCAATCCTGGCGGTTAGGTGACGCGCATTTCTCACTGCTCGACGGCATGGACTCTCTCAACAAAGGGATGGGAAACTCAATGGAAGAGCGGATGCGTGTCTTCGCCCGCTTCGAGCGTTTCCTCTCCGAGCAAGCAAGAGAGTCAGTGAACGTCAGCGGCTATCTGGCCGCTACCCACGTAACAGTCGCGGGAGCATTCTCGCTACGACTACGCGTGGAGGACGGCAGCTTCCGGCTGGAACCTGTGCTACATGCGAACGTGCCAACCGACGAAACTCATCCGTCTGAGTTGTTGCCACCAGAGCAGCACGCGGCATTTCTTCGCGATCATGAAGCAGGAAAAGGACGATACGCAATCGGTGGTTCGCACTACCTCGTTGTAGAAGACGACTTGCAGCGAGCCCTCGATCTCGTCGCCGAAGTTCAGACGCGCAGCGATGGGGATCAGACGACCTTCCTCCGCAATCCTCGTGCGTTTCTTCGCGCGGAATATGGCGATTTATTGCCGGAAGAGGCCTTGGAATCACTGTTTGTGGAGACTCCCCAGTATTTGTCAGATCGAGTGAAAGGCATCGGGAGATGGGATCCTCCGGTCATCCCATGGGTGAAGCTGCCCGCGAATTCGTGGATGCCGCCCGATGAAGTAGGCATCGAAGTCGGTGGTGTGCGTGTAACCGTGAAAGCAAGCGAGACTGAGCAAGCCATCCGGCAAGTCGAGCAAGCAATAGAACGAGGAGAACCGCAGGTTGATATCGGCGGGCAAGTGGTGCCAGCGACTCCTGAAACTTTGGAGGCTTTGCGCTCGGTGGAATCCCTCTCGACAATATCGGCAGAGGAAATTCAACGTGAGCAGCGAACGCCTGCAGGCCGTACCGTGCTGCTGATTGAACGCGATTTTGATGAGTCCGGAGACGCGACTCAACGCTTTGCTCGTAGCAGTTCGACGGACCTGTGGCTCCCTGTCGGCTTGCAAAGCACGCTCAAGCCTCATCAAGAATCCGGCCTTCTTTGGCTGCAAAATACTTGGCGAGATGGGCGAAGTGGCGTCCTCCTTGCCGACGACATGGGCCTCGGAAAGACACTGCAGTGTCTCGCATTCCTGCTCTGGCTGCGGCACGCCAATTCCGAACGTGCTGTTGGAGAAGGCGGTTTTCTTATCGTCGCGCCGACCGGCTTGTTAAAAAACTGGGAACAAGAATACGAAACCCACCTTGATGAGTCGGGGCGCCGACTCCTAGGAAAACCTCTGGCTGCTTACGGAGCAGGCCTTGCGCGACTGAAGTCGGGCAACGGCGGCAACGATCTTGCACGCGGTGGCGTCTCGCTTCGCACGGACGAGATCGCTAGCGCGGGTTGGGTGCTTACCACCTACGAGACTTTGAGAGACTACCATCATAGCTTCGCTACGATCCGTTGGCAGATCCTTGCCTTTGATGAGGCCCAGAAAATCAAAACGCCGGGAACGCTAGTGAGCGAAGCCGCGAAAGCGATGAATGCAGACTACACGCTCGCGCTGACAGGCACACCTGTCGAAAATCGATACGCAGACTTGTGGAGCATTGTGAACACCGTGGATCGCGAGGCGTTGACCGTGATTGGTGGAGGATCACTGAAAGAATTCAGCAGTAAATTTGAAGCCAGCCCCAGCGATACCGACCTTCGTGAACTGCGAGTCCACCTAACCGAGCCTGACGGCTTTTCGTTAATGTTGCGCCGTATGAAACTCGATATTCTCGACGGATTACCTCCAAAAACCGAAGTAATGGCACCTGCCATCATGCCGCCGGAACAGGCCCGACTTTATGACGATGCCGTAGCTCGTGCGCGCAGTATCCGCGAACGCGGAGCGATGCTCAAAGCACTACACGAGTTCCGATCCATTTCACTTCATCCTTGGCTGATGAACGATGAAGAACCCAGCGATCTCTCCAAGTTCGTCACATCGTCAGCTCGCGTAACGGAGTGCTTCCGCATTCTCCGTGAAATCCAAGCACGGGGAGAGAAGGCTCTCGTTTTTGTGGATTCGCGGCGATTGCAGAAGTGGTTGCGTGTCGTGTTATCTTCCGAGTTCAACCTCGCGGAACCTCCAGCATGTATCAGTGGCGAAGTCCCCGGAGCGAGGCGGCAGGCGATGGTGAATTCCTTTCAGAAACTGCCCTCAGGCTTTGCCGTAATTCTGCTTTCGCCGCGTGCCGCAGGCATTGGACTCACGCTAACGGCCGCAAACAACGTCATCCATCTCGACCGGTGGTGGAATCCTGCTGTCGAAGATCAATGCACTGACCGAGTCTATCGAATCGGTCAGGAAAGAGCCGTTCAGGTCAGTCTGCCGATGGCAAAACACCCTGATCCGCAGATCTCAAAAACCTCATTCGATCTTACGCTTGACCGTCTCATGGAACGTAAAAGAGCGCAGAGCCGCGATCTTCTCAATCCTGTTGCGATGTCAGAGCATGACACGGCAGAGCTATTCCGTGATGTTTGTGGTGCATTTGCAAATGAAGCCCAATAATCGAATAAGCGAAGCCGCCTCGGGAAACCGGGGCGGCTTTTTTGTTGGAGTTTTCTAACGTCCGCGACAGTTTTCAATTCACGCATCGCCATCGCGCTTGCGGATGGATGGCTGCCTCATTTACAAGAATGCGTGGCCGCTAAAAACATCGTTTATTTCGACTTGGAAACCCAACGCAGCTTCGGCGATGTGGGGGGATTCGCGAACAAAGCGAAGATGGGCATCTCGGTGGGAGTGACTTACAGCACGGAGCGCGGGACTTATGAGATTTATGGAGAAAACGAGATGGAGAGGCTCGGCGAGGAACTGGTGCGGGCGGATTTAGTCGTGGGCTGGAATCATCTTCAGTTCGATTATCCGGTGCTTCAGCCCTACGTTTTTCACACGCTCGCGGAGCAAACGCTCAATCTCGATATGATGCTGGAGTTGGAAAAAATTCTCGGTTTCCGCCTCAAGTTAGATTCCGTGGCTTCCGCGTCACTTGGCACTGGAAAAACGGCAGACGGCCTCGACGCGCTGCGTTGGTGGCAGGAGCACAAGAAATCTGGCGACTTTGGCCCGCTGCGAAAAATCGCCGAGTATTGTGCGTTCGACGTAAAAGTCACCAAGTGCGTCCACGAATACGCGCTCGCCAATGGCTTGCTCAAATACGACGACAAAAGCGGCAGAATGGCCGAGATCGCGGTGGATTGGAAGTGAGGGAGGCTCTTCAATTGGAACGCGGAATTGATTCCAATGCCTTCATGGATTCAACCCAAGGAGTGGCGGGTTCCGATCCGCCCTAGTATCGCGTAAAATTGATTTTGACGGATGAAACACGGAACCAGTTCTGGCAGAGATCAAAGAATTTAGGCACCACGAATCTCGCGAATGATTCAGAATCAAAAGAGACAAATTTCCTGCCGCTGCATGGATTATCTTCAAGATTTGTTAGATTCGTGGTGCCTAAACTCTGTATCCAGCTTCATCCGTCAAAATCAGATTTACTGGCTACTAGCCCATGAAAGGCCAAAGCATCGAGGATCGCCGCTGCTCTTTGGCTTTTCATGGGCATCGGCGATTCGGAGATCGCCGTTCCTTGTGTGAAAACCAGTTCAGGCGCTCTTATGGGCAGCGGAATCAATTCCGTGCTCCAGTTTATCCACCCGCAAAGGTCACTTTAATTTCGGCAAACGGTGTTACATGATACCCATCTGGCCGAGGACGAGAGTGACGGTCCAGATGAAGACAAGTGTCAGGGCGACGATGTAGATGATCGCGGCGGCTTCGATGGAGGAGCGGGTCATGGCGGGCAGTTTCTAGTAGGGCGGCGTGGCTTCGCCAAGGGAAAATCTCAGTTGAGATTCGAGATCGTCTGGAAGATGGCGGTAATCATCAGGTAGGCCATTGCGCCGATGAGGCCGGCCATGATGATGAGGACGGTGGGCATGACGAGGGCCATGATGCGCTGGAGGTCTTTGTCTAACTCTTTGTCGTAACGCTCGGCGGCTCGGCGGAGGGACATATCGATTTTCCCGGTTTGCTCGCCGACGGAAATCATGTCGATGAGCAGCGGCGGGAAATGGCCATTGCGGATGAGGGCTTTGGAAAATGAGCGACCGTCGCCGACTTGGGCGATGACGCGGTCCAGCTCGACGCGGAGTGAGCGGTTTTGTGTGGCGTCGCGTGAGAGTTCGAGGGCGCGGAGCAGCGGCAAACCGTTGCCGACGAGGTTGGCCATGGTTTCGAGGAACTGGACGTAAAATCGGCTGGTGATGACGGGGCCGACGAGTGGCAGCTTGAGTTTCACCCGATCCCATGTCGGTTTGTTCGCCTCGTTGTCTTTCCAGGCTTTGAAGAAGATGAATGCGGCGATGAGAGTGAGCAGCATGACTAGCCACCACTTGCTGAGGAAATCTGAAGTGGCGATGAGAATGGCCGCGCCTAGCGGAACTTTGCCGCCCTGAGAACTTTCGATCAGCGCGGTGAGCTGCGGGATAAGGGTGGTGACGAAAACGATGGAAACGCCGATGCCTGCGAGGATGAGGAAGGCCGGATAGATCATCGCGAGGATGAGGCGGGATTGGAGTTCGGCGAGCGTCTTGAGGTAGTGCGCTTGGCGTTTCAGGATCACATCGAGCGCGCCGGATGCCTCACCGGCAGCGGCGAGCGAGCAGTAAAGCGGGCCGAAGCTGGGGCTGACTTTTTTCAGGGCGACGGAGAAATTCACCCCATCGCGGACGATCTGACGGATCTTGAAAGAGACGGCTTTGAGGTTTCCTAACTCTTGACGGCTCTCCATCGACTTGAGTGCGGGTTCGAGCTGGAGACCGGCACCCAGCATGTCGGAGAGTTCTTCGGTGAAGAGGACGACTTCTTGTCGTTTCAGCTTAATCGGACCGTCGGGGATGGCGGCTTCTTTAGCCTCGGGCTTCGCGTTTGTGCGGTCAGCGGGTTCGGATTTTGACTTGGTGTTTGCAGCAGCTTTTTTCGGAGCGGCAGCGGCAGTTTCCTTGAGGTTGACGGGCTGGAGACCTTTTTTGTCGAGCACGCGAAGTGCATCGGGACGGTCTGCGGCGTCGATCTCGCCCGTGGTCACGGCACCGGTGGAGGAGAGGGCTTTGTAGGCGAAAATGGGCATCTTGTGGGTGAAGCTGAAATTTTGAACTATTTTTCTTCGCTTGAGGACAGCACAGTTTGTGGAGCGGGAATCAAAGTAGGCTTGCTATCCTTTTGGCGCTCGATGGCGGCACGGGCCATTTTTCTGAAGTCCCACGAATGGCTTTCAAGGAGCTGGCGGCGAGCTGCCCGCACTTCGGAAACGATAGGATCAGTTTTCATTTTCTTCGGATCCACCGCGTAACCTCCTGTTTTCCTGCGAGGATGAGGTCATTTGAAGGACAATCAGTGAGAAAGCGTTCAAGAGCACGCACCGCCACTAGATAGCGTAGGCGCACGTTGAGACGGGAGTTGATGTTCATGTTACGGGTAATGTTCACGACAGGGCGGCTAGTGGTGGTTGCTGTGTCTCTTCAGTCTCTTGTATTTTTAGGGTTAGGCTCTATTACTCGCAGCGATCCCCCAACCATCTTGAACAATGCTTCATTCTTCTTGATTCGGTCAGCTCCCTTGGTGTCACCGGCAGGCCCCAAGGTGTTAATCTGAAAACTGATCATCTCACTGCCCGAAAATGCACGGATCACCTGTGCTGCTCTTGTAGCCTTCTGGCCCAGCTGCTCAAATGGTTGCTCTCGCGTAAACATTAGTGCGGGCATGCCATTAAGTTTGGTCTTACTGAAAGACGTCAGCTCTATTCCGAGACGGCGATACTCCGCCCGGAGTGCTTCTTCGGAATAAGCATCAAACTTCTCTTGCGCTGTGACGGTCTGCCCAAGCTCATCCACTGTCGGGTTAACCAAAACTGTTATCCAAGCATTACCATGTCCGTAGCAATTGCGGAAAGACATCAACTCCGTCTTTGGTGACTTCTCGGACTTCCAACTCATTGGAATCTCAAAAACAATCTTGCGATCTGTTGATGCCGTGTGCGTGACCTTCTTAACATATCCTCTAGCAATTTCTTTTTCAGGGGCGTCTTGGAAGGGCTTGTATTGCCAAAGGAGGTTACCGCGAACCATCTCGACTTCAATCTCCCCTTTGGCCCGTCGGTCAACGAGCGCCAGAAAATCTCGTGCTTCAGCCTCGCTTCTGATCTGGATATGCTTTACCGTTTCGGCCCAGGTATCGTCATCGAGCTTTTTAAGCATCGCTCGGCCCTTCTCCCCCGCATCCTTTATGATGTCTTCTTCGATTGCGTTACATCCGCCTGCAAACGGTGATGACTTCCAAGAGGCATTGGCTGCTAAAATCTCTACACTCAGTGAAGAAAATCGCTTCTCAAGCGACTGTAAAGAACGTTCCATGGTTCGACAATATGCGCGGCTTTGCATCAATTCGGTTGCCATGTCACCCTTTGGGGATCCCGGAATAGCAATGCCCTGTTGGGCATTTGCTGGTCCGACGAAAAAAAGGAATATAGCCAAACAAGTGAGAGGTAGTTCGCAGTGTTTCATCTGTCGCGTGTGTTTTATAATTCCTCTGAGCGGCTAATCGTTGACGGTGATGTCTTGGTGAGTGGGGCAGGATTATTCGGAGCGGTAAGTTGCCTGCCTTTAACTTTCTTGTAAGTGCTCCGCACAACCCAAATAGTTAGAACTAATCGGCCGTAAACAAAAGCGGTCCCGAGAATTGCTCCCAATTCGTGAGGCTTGAAAAACGCGGCTTCTACTAGTGAAAAGGCAAACAACAAAACAAGGGCGGTAAATAATGCAGCTATCCATGCAATGGTGGTTCTCATATTTTCTCTTACCGAACTGGGATAGTCGTTTCCAAATAAACTGTGAGCTTCTGGTTTATCGTTTTTACTCAGCTCCCCCAATATCCGACGAGGTAACGGAAATGACTTCTTCAATGGTCGTCTCGCCTTTCATCACCTTGTGCCAGCCGTATTCGCGCATCGGGATGTAGCCGTCGCGGACGGCTTGGGCGCGGAGGGCGACGGATTGGGCGCGGTGGGCGACGAGTTCTTGCATCGGCTGAGTGAGCAGGATGACTTCGTAAATGGCGAGCCGTCCGGAGAAACCGGTCATGCGGCAGCGGTCACAGCCTTTTGGGGAATAGACTTGGCCGGTGATCTCCATCGGAATTCCTAAATCACGCCTGTCTTGATCACTAACTTCACGCGGAACTTTGCAGTGTGAGCAAAGTTTTCTGACGAGACGTTGGGCAAGGAAGGCACGAACGGCGGCGGAAACGAGGAATGGCTCGACGCCCATATCGACGAGTCGGCTGATGCCGCCCATCGCGTCGTTCGTGTGAAGCGTGGAGAAAACCAAGTGACCGGTGAGCGAGGCGCGGATAGCGATTTCTGCGGTCTCGAGGTCGCGAATTTCTCCGATCATCACGATGTTCGGATCCGCCCGCAGGATGGAGCGCAGCGCGGTGGCGAAGGTGAGGCCGATCTCGTTTTTCACGGCGATCTGCATCACGCCGGTGAGCTTGTTTTCCACCGGATCTTCGACGGTGACGATGCGCCGCTCCGGGTGATTTACTTCGGTTAGGAAAGAATAGAGACTCGTGGATTTTCCCGAGCCGGTGGGTCCGGTGATGAGGATGATGCCGTTCGGCAAATGGAGAATGGACTCGATTTTCTTCAACACGAACGGCTCCATGCCGAGCTTGGCGATGTTGAATTTCTCTTGGTTGAGGAGACGTAGGGAAACGCTTTCGCCCTCGACGGTCGGCACGGTGGCGACCCGGACGTCGATGGTCGCGCCTTCAAACTGGAGATTGATCCGGCCGTCTTGTGGCACGCGGCGCTCGGCGATATCGAGGCGGGCCATGATTTTTAAACGCGCGATGACGGAGCTTTGGAGTGCTTTGATGTTTTCCGGCACGGCGACCTCGATCAGCCGTCCATCGATCCGGTAGCGGATGCGGAGATTGGTGGCGAGCGGCTCGACGTGGATGTCGGTCGCGCGCTGGTCGAGTGCTTCGCGGATGATCTGGTTCACGAACTTCACAACGGACGCTTCCTCGTCGTCGTCTTGGTCGATGACGTTCGCTTCGTCCTCGCCGCTCTCGATCTGGTCGTAGTCGAAATCGCGGCCTTCGAGGATTTGTTCAAACGTGTCCGCGCCGACACCGTAAAGGCGGCGGAGGGCTTCGTAGAGGCGCTTGCGCGACGCCATGCACCAGTCGATGGGCAGCGTGAGTTCTTGCGCGGCGGCTTGGCGGGCGACGAGGTTGAAGGGATCGAAGGTGCAAATTTTCAGCCGCTTGTGATCGCCCTCGCCGGTGATTTCCACGGGTAAAAGCCGATGCCGCAGCGCGATTCGCGGGCCGCACGCCTCGCGCAGTGGCAGTGGAATTTCCGGCATCGGGATGCTGACTAACCACTCGATGCCGAGATCGTGGGCCAGCTCGGCCATGTATTTTTCCTCATCGACCACATCCGCGTCCAGCACGTCGTCGATGGGTGAACGCTGGCGTTGGACGGCGGCGCGCAAGACTTCGGTGAGCGCGGGGATGTCGTCACATCCGGTGCGACGGGCAGGTTCGATCAAGAGCTGGGACATGGGGCGACTTCTTGTCGCCTAAATGCCGTGGGAGCGCAATCTTGTCTCTTCAAATTTGGTCAAATCGCGAGGAAGTCTGCGTAAGAGGCGGCTCGCTGTTTTAGAAATTTTGAACCTTGCCCCTGTGCGGCAGGACTTGGTAGGCAGTTAGTCGAACTCGGCCTTTCACGCATGAATCAAACTCTCCTCCTCTCCTTTGTCCTTACAGCCCTCGGTTTTTCCCACTGTTTTGCAGAAATCATTGGTTTCAGACTCTCTGGAGTCACTACCTCGAACAACGTCGCGGCAGGGGACATCACCACAGAATTTCCCGTCGGCACCCCGTGGACTGCGACCTTGGAATGGGACACTTCTTCGACTCCGCAGATCTACGACTCATACTCTGCTGGCTACGCTCCCGTCCACATGAGCCTGACCTTCACGGGCGTCACGGAGACATGGACTAACAGCACCAAACCAGATCAAGGTTCATTTTACGTAGCTGACCTCTCAAACTTCGGCGACCAAATCGTTTTTGGCAGCAACCCAAGCCCATCCAATCATACCAATCCGGTCATCGAAAATTGGGAGATGCAGGCGATCAGCATTATCCTCAACGACCCGAGCGGCACGGCGTTTTCTTCAGTCACTCCAGCACCTACCCGCTTGGACTTCAGTAAATTCAGTCCCCTCGTGGCAAACTCCTACCTCTTTCTCAAACTGAACAACACGGGTAGCGACAACATCACAGGCCGGATCGAGTCCATTAGCCCGATTTCCGTCATCGCCCCGGAGATTTCCATCAAACAAGGCACCAGCGAGCTCACCGATGGCAGCGCGACCACCAACTTCGGTACCGTGAAATTAGGCAAACCCGGAAAAGTGAAATCCTACCTCATCACCAATTCCGGCGACGCCCCACTCGACATGCTCGCCATTTCCTTTTCTGGGAAAAACAAGGCAGACTTCAAGGTCGGCAAATTGCCCAAAACCTCACTCGCCGCCAACGAGAGCATGACTGTCACCGTCACCTTCAAGCCGAAAGGCAAAGCCAAGGGCAATCGCAACGCCGTGCTCAAAGTCACCAGCAACGACGCGGACGAAAACCCCTTCGACATCAAGCTCAGGGGTAGCGGGAAATAGCTCACCTCAAATGACGATGGGCTGCACTCGAGCATAGATGGCCGCAGCCCGCTGAATCTGCACCAGACGTAGATCGTAGCGGCTTTGGAGATTGATCCAAAACTGCGGGTCTATGTTAAAAAAGTGCCGAGCGTGAAAGCGATCTCCGCATTGATCGCCCGCTTGCCTTTGATGATTTCATTGACGGTAGAGCGCGGGATGCCGGTGCGGCGGGACAGCTCGCTTTGGCTGAGTTGGTGGGCATCAAGAAATTCTTCCTTGAGCAGACGGCCTGGAGTGGCTGCGAGGATGGCTTTTTGTTCACGGGTCATCGTGGTAAATGGTTAGTGATAATCGGTAATTTCTACTTCGAGGGCATTTCCCGAATCCCAGCGGAAACATAAGCGCCACTGAGCGTTGATGCGAATGCTGTGTTGCCCAACGCGGTCGCCTTTGAGGATTTCCAGCCGGTTGCTGGGAGGAACGCGTAAGGTGTCGAGTTGAGTGGCGGCATCGAGAAGGTTCAGTTTGGAAATCGCGCGGTGAAGTAAATCAGCCGGAAAATGGCTGCGTTTGCCCAGCCAGAGCCTTTCGGTTTCCTTGTCGCCGAACTTTCAATCACAAAGTCAACGTTCTAAATTTCAGAACAATCGGCAAGCGATTATTTCAAAACTGACGACAGCAACCGCGAACAAAACCCGTGCGATTCGGCGCGATCCGTGCATCATCCGCCGCGTGTCCTATCTGGAAATCAACAAGCTCCACACCCATTTCACCCGCCGTGCTGGCTCCATTCTTGCGCCCACCAAGCAAGTCGTCCGCGCCGTGGATGGCGTGAGTTTGAACATCGAAAAAGGCGAAATCCTCGGCCTCGTCGGCGAGTCTGGCTGTGGGAAATCCACCCTCTCGCGAACCATCATGCAGCTCATCCCTGCGACTTCCGGCTCCATCATTTTAAATGGCGAGAATCTCTCCCAGCTCTCAGGAGCGGAAGTCCGTAAACGGCGGTTAGATTTCCAGATGGTTTTCCAAGACCCCTACGCCTCGCTCAACCCGCGGATGACCATTTTCTCCACTCTCGCCGAAGCCGTCCGCCAACGCCACCCGAAGCTCAAAGGCGACGCTCTTTTCAAGCGCGTGGAAACCCTGATGGCCACCGTCGGCCTCGACGCGCGAGTCATGCGGAAATACCCGCACGAATTCTCCGGCGGCCAGCGCCAACGTATCGCCATCGCCCGCGCTCTCGCTCCGGAACCGAAGCTCATCATCGCCGACGAACCCGTTTCCGCGCTCGATGTCTCCATCCAGTCGCAGATCCTCAACCTCATCAAATCCCTGCAAAAAGATCTCGGCCTCACGATGATTTTCATCTCCCACGATCTCGGCGTCGTCCACTACATCGCCGACCGCATCGCCGTCATGTATCAGGGAAAAATCGTCGAGTCCGGCGAGGCAGGAAAAGTTTTCCACGAGCCACAAGCCGACTACACCAAGCGATTGCTGGCTTCGATTCCGAAGCTCGCCGTTCACAGTTAGATCCACATGAAAAAATCATCTTCGACCGCAGCCGAGACCCGCGCCGCACGCCGTCGCTCGGAGTGGAAAATCGTCATTGCAGACAGCTTCGCCGAAGCAGAAGCCGAGACCCGAGCCTACTGGCGGGCCGCAACACCCGCCGAGCGACTGAATGCTTTGGAAAACCTGCGCGAACCCTTCTATGGCAAAGATCAAATTGGCGGCAGACTTCAGCGATTTCTTGAAATTGTGCCTGCGGAATGAAGTCCGCTTCATGGTCATCGGCGGCTACGCGGTGATCCATCATTCGCGCCCACGCTACACGGGGGATCTTGATCTGTGGATTGATGCGTCCGAGGAAAATGCCGCCCGCGTGGTGACTCAACAAGGAGCGGCGATCTCCGAATCGCCGATGCCCATGAAATGCCAAAGGAGAGCGGTGATCCTCTCTTCTTTGGCTTTTCATGGGCGGGGCGGATCGGAGTCCGCCCCTCCTTGGGTTCACCATACTTAAGAACATTTTACCGACGGCTTACTCATAAAAATTAGCCCACCCGCTTCCAAAGCTTTTCTCAGCTTCCGTAAAATCGCCACCGCCGTCGGGCCGTCGCCGTGGACGCAGAGGGTTTCGATGGTCTCAGACTTCGCGAGATCCATCGCGCGGGTGACGGCTTCGTCGATGTTCGTGATCACTGCGCCGGGTTCGTTCTTTGGCATCAGCGAGCTATTTTTCAAAGAGAGTCAGCCAGAAATAAAAAATCCACAACTGACGCGGTTTCAGAAACCTCAAAATCCGGCACTTCTTCCCTTGCCGGAGCTATCCAAAATGACAACGCTTCCCAGCGGATTAATACACTGTTCGGCCAAGAAACTGAGCATTTGCTCTGAATGCTATGGGACTCTTTGACCTCTTTCGTAAGCCAGCCGATGTGGACAAGCCTCTTCGCAAGAGCCTTGTCGAACTAGTCTTCTCCGCAGTACGTGACCCAGATGGACGCATTCACGTTGAGGACGCCATTAGCGCTGCTGCAACCATCGTTGCAGAGCGCTGCATTGACGCAGCGGGTGATTTTCCCCTCAGAGATCACGAACTCACACCCGGCTCACGCGTATTCTCCACGCGAGCGAACGAATTAATTTCCGGTGACGTTTCCGAAGGAGGCGTGAGTCACATTCCAGCAGATTCCATCGTCGGAGTCCTGCGCTTGAGACTAGACCGATGCGTGTATTCGGACGCCGAGTTCCCGCACTTAACCGAGGTTTTCAGCCAGTTCTCGGCTCGGGTAGGTGACCCAGCCGACTGGGGCAGGGTTCCATTGTCCGTCCACCAAGACCATTTTCCAATCATCTTCCCGCTGCAGATCGCTTACGATACGAGGGCTGGTGTGGACGACATTCTCTCGCCAGTTCGCGACGACAAGGCCCGATGCTTGAGAATCGCAATCGAGAGTCTCGCGGAGATTCTGACTGAGGTCGCATCCGTAATCGACCACAAGTTGGCTTTGACCCTCGCTGTTGAAACCATCAACGGCATGGCGAAGACCGCTCCTATGACTGAGCGGGCAATGCGACAGGTCCAACAAACGAGAGAATGATTTTCACTCCAACGTCTACGACGCCGAACAATTCGCGGCTCGTAACGGGCCATAAGCTTTTCAATCTCACTTCAACCTCCGTTCATTCGCGCCCGTTCGAGTGCTTTTGACGTTCGCAAAGAAATAAGATGCTCCAGGAGGCGACCGGTTCAGCCATGACAATCTTCGTCAGCAGTTCCCTCGAATCAAAGGGAATCGGCGGCTATTGCCGTTCAGTGGGTTCGATTCCTACCTGGAGCCTACTTCAATTCCAGACATCAAGATCATGAGTAGCACATCAAATAAGCCGAGAAGAAGGAGCACGGCGTGTGGCGTCCATGCTGAAGGGAGGGATGAATATAGGGCGGCAACTCAGCCGAGACTCCGAAGTGAAGAGGCGAAGCTTTATGGGCGGATTGGGTATTTTTGCCATCCGAAGGGGCTGCTTGGATACTTCGCCCTGGCATTGAGGCGGCGACGCTTACTCCGAAAGCTCAGGGCGCGATTCGATGCGCCCTATGCGATGTTTCTCTCTCATGGAATCGTGTCTGGTCAGCTCCCCGAGGAACAAAGAATCACAAAACAAGCGCCAGAGCACCCCCTGCCAACCGCCCAGTTTTGATGCCTTTCCGCAATTACAGCCTCAACCCCATGGGTGGCCCTCGCCCTCGCTGGTAGTGGTGGATGGGCTACGTTGGATCAAAAATTACCCTTGCTCGCGTGTTGCACATGCAACACGCTTCAACAATGAAGACCGCAGCAGTTCACAGTAGGATTCAGCCTGAGATCAAGGAGAAGGCTGAGGGGATACTCCAACGCCTAGGCTTGAGTCCGACCGAGGCGATTCGGATGTTTTACACGCAGATCACTTTGCGGAACGGACTGCCGTTCGATGTAGCGATTCCGAATGAAGAGACGATTAAGGCTCTGGAGGACTCGAGGAATGGCCATAATCTGGAACGATTTGACTCTACCGATGAGCTTTTTGAGAGCTGGAATGCATGAAAGCCATTTTTCAGACCAGCCAATTCAAGAGGGATTTCAAGCGGATCAGAAAGCGCGGCAAAGATCTGAGTAAGCTCAAGGAGGTCGTCAGTTCCATCGCCAAAGGTGAGGCGTTGGAGGAACGTCATCACGACCATGCGCTGAGTGGGAAGTGGTCGGGATCACGGGACTGCCATATCGAGCCGGACTGGATTCTGATCTATCGAGCGGATGGGGAAAGTCTATACCTTGAGAGAACCGGCAGCCACAGCGACCTTTTCAGATGAAAAGAACACCCAACAAGTCGCGCCAGAAATCTGTCCCGTCCGAGGACTACCTCGAGTCAATCGTTAGCCCATCCGCTTCCAAAGCTTTTCTCAGCTTTCGCAAAATCGCCACCGCCGTCGGGCCGTCGCCGTGGACGCAGAGGGTTTCGATGGTTTCAGACTTTGCCAGATCCATCGCACGGGCGACGGCTTCATCGACGTTCGTGATCACCGCGCCGGGTTCGTTTCTCGGCATTAGCGAGCCGTTTTTCAAATAACGCCGATCCGCGAAACCTTCTCGGCAAATCGTGAGGCCGGCGGCTGTTCCCGCTTCGGCGAGGCGGCTATTCGGAAGCGCGTAGAGCATCACTGCTGAGGAAATTTTCGTGATTCCAGCAACCACGGCAGCGGCGAACTGCACATCGCGGTCCGCCTGATTGTAGAGTGCGCCGTGGGGCTTCACATGATGAAGTTTCGTCCCGGCGGCTTCCGCGAGGATGGCGAGTTTATCAACCTGTCGCGCCACCAGCTCGGTGACTTTTTCCAACGGAAACGCCATCGCCCGCCGCCCGAAATGTTCACGGTCTTCATAGCCCGGATGCGCGCCGATGGCCACGCCGGACGCCATCGCCAGATCAATCGTGCGGCGCATGGTTTCCTCATCACCCGCGTGACCGCCACAAGCAATGTTTGCGGAACTAACAAGGCTCAATAAAGCCGCGTCTTCGCTGCCGCCTTCGCCGAGATCCGCGTTTAAGTCGATAAATCGCATGGCATTCAAGTTAGCAAATCCAGTCCGCACCGCAACCACGCGAAATCTCGCTCTCTAGCGTCACGAAGACGCCATGCTTCCTCCAATGTTACTTCGCGGAATTTCACCAACGTCCCCGGCCATGCGCGGGCGAGCTTTGGCAAATCCACGGAAATCACATGGCCGATTTGTGGGTAGCCGCCTATCGTCTGCCGCTCGGCTAACAAGATGATCGGCTGGCCATCCGGCGGCACTTGCACGGAGCCACAGGCCACGGGTTGAGAAACCATCTCGCGTGGTTCGGCGAGTTCCAGAGACGCTCCCGTGAGTCGTGCGCCCATCCGGTCGCACTGAGGCGTGAGTTGATAGTGCGTTTCCTGAAATTTCCTCAAAGCCTCATCAGAGAACCAATCCTGCTGTACGCCGCAGATGAATCTCAGCTCGATTTCCGTCACCCGCCGCTGATTCGCTCGCCCCAGATGCCAGTCACCGCCGCGAGGAACTCGGCCCGCTTCGCCGACTCCCAACTGATCGCCTGCTCGCAACGCACGCCCCTCGCAGCCGCCGAATCCAGCTCGCAAGTCAGTCGCCGCGCTGCCTAAGACTTGCGGCACTGCGATCCCGCCAGCAACGGCTAAGTAAGCACGCACGCTTCCAGATAGCTTCGAGAAATCCACCGTTTCCCCATCGCTGATGCACCGTGATTTTCCTGTCGCTGCCATCAGCGCGACGGTGGCGGCACCGTGAAATTTCAACACCGGCCCGCGCACGCAGAGTTCGAGTGCTGCCGCTCCTTCGTCATTCCCGACTAACGCATTCGCCATCCGCAGCGCATCGCGATCCACTGCGCCGCCCGGAGAAACGCCTACCGATTCATCGCCACACCGACCGAGATCTTGCACCGTCGTCATACCGCCCGGCTCGATCACCTCGATCCAACGCGAGCTAGTGAATTCGACCCTTGGAGAAATTTTCCTCACCTCTGTCACCAACGTTTCCAGTGGTAAAAAGCGCACCCGATCTCCCGGTGATAGTAGAGACGGCTGTTTAGAAAATGGATCAAACAGCGTTTCCGTCGTCCGACCTAACACATGCCAGCCGCCGGGCGAGGCATTCGGATAAATCCCCGACTGTCCGCCCGCGATTGCTACCGATCCCGCCTCGACTGCCAATCTCGGCGTCTCGCGCCGTGGAATCCGCAAGCGTTCTGGCAGCCCTAACAAATAAGGAAACCCCGGCGAAAATCCCACTGCCGCCACTGTGTAAGTCGCTCCACTGTGCAGCGCGATCACCTCATCCGGCGTCAGTCCTACCCGCGTTGCGACCGCCTCCAGATCTGGCCCGCAATCGCCGCCGTAGCACACCGCGATCTGCTTTTCCTCGCCTGCTAGAAATTCATCGCTCACCGTGACGGACTCGATCCACTCCCGCACCACCGCTCCATTTACATCCTGATAATGCACGGCCAGCGAGTCGAACGAAGACACGATATCCATGATCCCGGCAGGCCGGTTAGATTTCAAAGCCGCCGTCCATCCACTCACCCGCGCCAGCGCAGCTTCACCCGTGAGATCGAGAAACTCCATCAACCATGCGGCATCGCCCAGCGGCTTGAGCGTCATGCACAGAACTTGCCACGCCAGCGCAGACTTGCCAATCTCAGCGATTGGACAAACCTCGTAACCAGCCCACGATGAAACCGTTCGCCGTCATTTCCCTCATCAGTTTGGGTTCGCTTGCCTCGTGCGAGGAAAACAAAAACACCGCCACTGCCATGAACCAATCTCTATCTGGCCGTGCTCGTGTGGCTGCCGTAGCGGAAAGAGTCCGTCCCGCTCTCGAACGCGATCTATCCGCCGTCAGCCTACACTTCGGCGATCCAGTTTTCATCCGCGCTTTCAAAGAGGAAAATCAGCTGGAACTCCACATCCGCAATCGCGCGACCGGCAAGTTCGACTTATTTCGCGCCTATCCCGTCGCTGGTGCATCGGGCATCATCGGTCCCAAGCTCGCAGAGGGCGACCTGCAAGTCCCTGAAGGATTCTACTTCGTCCCGCCCAGCGCGATGAAACCAGACAGCCAATATCACCTCGCCTTCAATATCGGTTTCCCTAACGAATACGACCGTATCCACAACCGCAGCGGCTCCTTCATCATGGTCCACGGCAACAGTATTTCCATCGGCTGCCTCGCGATGACCGACGAGAAGATCGAGGAAATTTACACCCTCTGCGATGCCGCACACCGAAGCGGCCAGCCGTTCTTTCGAGTCCACATTTTCCCCTTCCGCATGACGGAGGAACGGATGCTGAAAACCACTGCCGATCCTAACAACGAGTTCTGGGCAAACCTCAAACAAGGCTACGACCACTTCGAGAAAACCCGCGTTCCGCCGGATGTGTCGGTCGTCGATGGGCGATATAGTTTTGAGTGAATCCTGAACTTTCTGGCCGTGTTGGCGTGTATCACCAGAAATCACGCTTGCGACTGGATCACACCCGTGTCATCCCGAAAACGTTCAGAATGAACACCTTAAATCATGAAACTACTCCTCGGCCAGATCATCGCAATCAGCACACTCCTCATCCCAGCCACTCTTTTGGCAGAACCTGCCGCAAATAAATTCGGCCTAGCTCCAGGCACTGAGTTTTCGCTCATCGTCAAGAATCGTGAAATCATCACGACTGATGCTTTCGGGAAGGTTACGAAACCAAAGACAGTGCCAAGCGGTGCTCCCAGCTTGAACAAGGGTGCTAAAGTAAAATTTGTGGTTGGTAAAAAAGGCGAACTCACCGTTCCCAAAACCAAGGGTTTCGTAATTAAGTTTCTCTCTGCTTCAGCAGGTTCTATCCAATACGCTAATATCCCGACTGCAAAAAATCCGCGCTCCGCTTTAGGCTACGTATTTCAGGACGGAACCACCTCACAGGTCACCGAAGCGACTGCCAGCTTCAGCACCTTTAACATCAACGGGACGAAGAGCACTGCGAGCGTGATATCATACGTATTCGAAAAGTGATCTAACTTTCATGCTGGCCTCTGCTTATTCAGCCTCAGCTCAAGGTGGAGGAAATAATCCCCGCGCTCATCTGCTAGGCCGTTTTTGTATTCCGAAAAGCGGTCGCCATTGCTGCACGAAGGGCTTGATCTGTGAGGGCATGTTTGGTCCTTGAGGAAGCTGGCCCGTGCCAGCCGGCTGGCTACGGAAAGCGGCAGCAAGCCGCACGCCTGCAAGACTCTTGCCTTGCAGGCGTGGCGTCCGTCACCAAGATCACTGCAAATGAAAATTTCCTCTATCAACCCGCTCGTGCTTCTCACTTTGGGAGTGTTGCTGGGCGGCGGCATCACCCAGACGGCGTGGCTGCTGAAATCAGATCGCGTCGCCGAGCCAGCCGCCGCCGAGTCCACCGTCGTCGGGAAATCGAGCAGTCGCCGATCTGCCTCCAGCTCGGACAAATCTGCCAGAGATCGCGTTTCGGGAAAAAGCAGCCAGCCCATTTCATCCGATCCACGCAAGGCATGGAAGCAAGCACTCGCCCTGTCAAATCTCTCTGAACGCAGCGAATCCCTCACCGCCCTGCTAGAGCAATGGGCGAAGTCCGATCCCAAGGCCGCGCTCGATATGGTCAGCACGCTTCCGGCGGGCGAACTCAAGACCGAGGCATACGGAGCTTGTTTCCTCGGTTGGTCTTCCAAAGATCCCGTCGCGGCGGCGAAATGGGCTGAAGCCAATTTAAAAGGCCCCACCGCTGGCGAGTGCAACGCCGTCATCGCCGGCGAGTGGGCGGCTTCCAATCCGGTCGCCGCCGCCGAGTGGGTCTCCAGTTTGCCTAACGGAATTTTATCTGAGTCTGCTACCATCGCCGTCATCGGCACCTGGGCGACGACCGATCCGCAGGCCGCCGCCGGGTGGATCGACACTTTTGAAAACGCCGACCTGAAAGCCTCCGCTTTCGCCTCGCTCGCTGCCGATTGGTGCGCCCATTCGCCCGCCGATGCGGCCAACTGGGTTTCCACCCGACTCAGCGGCCCGGAAGCCTCGGAAGTCGCCTCCTCGCTCATCGGCACTTGGGCATCTCAAGACCCTCTAGCAGCCGCCGACTGGGTCATGAATCTCCGCCCAGAACTTCGCGACGAAACGGCCTCCGTCCTGCTTTCCCTCTGGGCCGACCAAGAACCCAAAGTCGCCGCCGAGTGGGCCGCTGGCTACCCTGAAGGCGAAACCCGCGCCGAAGCCATCCCCGAAATCGCAGCCACTTGGGCCGGAGCCGAGCCAGAAAACGCCCTCGCCTGGGCACTCACGCTGCCCGGAGCTTTGGAAAAATCTGCCGCCGTCGATGAAGTCGCCCGCGCCTGGGCCGAGTCCTCGCCCGCCGATCTCACTCGTTGGCTGGATGCAAATCCGCAAGACGCCAACTCCGACCGCATCCGCAGCATCGCGGGCGAGTCAATGATCGAGTCCCAGCCCGCCGAAGCACTCGCCATTTCCTCAAAAATCACCGACCCCGAACTCCGCAATCGTAGCCAAACTCGTTTCCTCAAACTCTGGACCAAACAAGACCCCGCCGCCGCCCAAGCCTGGGCCACCCAAGCCGGTGTCCCGCTGCCTCCTGCTTCGCAGAAAGTGGACCTCGACCAGTGATGTCCTACGAAATCGCGTAGGGAAATCCGCCTTGGCAAAGCGGACGAGAAAGTTACCCTCACGCTCAAGAAATCTGCCGATTCCACGTCTTCGCTCCTGCGGACCGGGGTGGGTGGGTCTCGGATTCTCCCCCGCTGCTTGATTCCTTGCCTGTGATTCTGGGCTGGGGAATCTCCTTCAGTTTCTTCCCCTCCCCACCCCATGACGATCCTAAATTCCATCCGGCAGAAACTGGGTTCGATCAAGTGCAAGGTCGTCGATGAATGGCCGTACCGGCAGCGGGTGAAGGAAATTCCCACGCAGCGGGCGAAATTTCGACCACTGCTAGAAAAACTTCCGCCGCTGCCGCCATTCGTGGAAAACCGCTGCGAGCTTCACATGCTCTGCGGCCATCGGGATGTCGATATGGGCATTTGGGCGAGCTGGAGCATCATGCGATTCATGGCGGGCGAGGCTCGGCTCTATGTCCACTCGGACGGCTCGCTCACCGCAGAGGACGAGAAATTTTGGCAAGGCATCATCGGCGAAGTCGTCTTCATCAACCGACAGGACAGCGACCAGAAAATCGAACAGGCACTCGCCGCGAAAACCACCCATCTCTACCCGTGGCGGTGTACGAACTGGGCCAGCGCGCAACTCGTGGATGTTCATTTCTACGGCGACGCACCGAATCTACTGATCCTCGATTCCGACGTGCTCACCTTCCAGCCGCCGATGGAAGTGATCGAGGCACTCACGAAATCCAAGCGTGAGTTTCGTTGGTGTCTTGATTTGAGAAATGCCTACTCGGGCTCAAACGAAGTGCTGCGTGAAGTGACGGGACTGGAAATGGTTTCTCGGCTCTGTGCAGGATTTCTCGTGAGTCCGCGCCTGAGCATGGATGACTTTCTCGCACTGGATGAGCAGATGAAACGGATTGATGCAGACCCAAGGCTTTCGGTGGGTCACTTCTGGTCCTGCCAAACTTACTATGCCATCATCGCGAGTGGTTTGCCCGGCTCAAGACCGCTGCCAGATCACTATTCAAACAGTGCGGGTAAAACAACTCACCAACAGACTCTACGCCACTATGTAGGGATTCCCAGAGTGAGATTTCGTTACTATACCGAAGGTCTAGCCAGCTTAGTGAAATCGTTGGGGATGAAAATAGAGTCATAGATGAATCCCTTCGCCGCAGTTTTACTTTTAGTCCTCGGTTCATTGATATGGACCATGCCCCAGCGCTGGGCTTTAGCTGCATTTTTAGCGGGTTGTTGTTTCACGACCACTAGCCAAGGACTCGAACTCGGACCGGTCAATTTACCGATTTTCAGACTACTGATGCTCATCGGCCTCGTGCGCGTCATTGTTAAAGGTGAGCGCATCGCTGGCGGCATGAACCTCGTTGATAAATTGCTCATCGGCTGGGCAATCTGGTATTTCATCTCTAGCTTCTTCCATGATCCGAAACTCGATGCAGGCACGACTTATGTTTGTGGGGTAATCTATAATACACTGGTCTTCTATTTCCTCGTCCGCGTCTGGTGCAACGACATTGATGACATGGCAGATCTCATCAAGCTGGTAGCCGTCATCCTAGTTCCCATCGCGCTGGAAATGTGTATGGAAAAACTCACTGCAAGAAACATGTTCTCTGTCTTCGGAGGCGTCCCAGAAAACTCTCTCATCCGCGAAGGCAAGATCCGCGCACAAGGTCCGTTTATGCATCCCATCCTCGCAGGAACGGTAGGCGCAACGTGTATTCCGCTATTCATCGGCATCTACCATCGCTACCGAAATCTCGCCATCATCGGCATCCTCGCAGGACTAGCCATGGTCTTCGCCAGTGCTTCGAGTGGCCCCGTAATGAGCTTAATGGCGTCAGTTTTTGCCGTCGTCATGTGGAAGTTTAAGTATCTCACAGGAATGGCGCGAAAAGGTTTTTTGGTGATCTACTTCATGCTGATGCTGGTGATGCAGCAACCGCCTTACTACCTCATCGCCAGAATCGACATCTCCGGTGGAAGCACCGGGTTCCATCGATCCATGCTCATCGAGCAGACATTAAAACATTTTTCCGAGTGGTGGTTGTTCGGAACGGATTACACACGCCACTGGATGAAGGACCAAGGAGTTGCAGCTTCGCTGACTCATACCGACATTACAAATCACTACATTGGAATCGCCGTCGGTAGTGGATTTCTCGGTATGATGCTCATCATCGCGTCATTCTATGTGGCATTCAGGTGCGTCGGGAAAGTCATCGACACCATGGAAGACACACGCCCTGACCATGCTTTCATTCTCTGGTGTTTCGGCGCATCTCTTTTCTCACATGCGGTCACCAGTATCTCGGTTGCATACTTCGATCAGTCAGTTGTCTTTCTGTGGCTAAACGTCGCAGTCATTAGTTCAGTTTATACCGTCTGGTTTATGCAAAAGGATGCTGTTGAATTTGCGGAACCTGAAGATTTCCTCGAAGACGAAGAGCTGAATCAAGCTGAGGAAAACATGAAGTGGCGCATGAGCATTCGCAACCGTCAGCCGACGCCACTCGCTAAAAACCACCTGGAGAATGATCAAATATAAGTCATGAAAAACCCCAGTGGAAATCAATGGCTACAATTCTTTCGCCTGCTAGAGCGAATCAGAAACCGCATCTTTAGCTCCTTAGTTCGCGGTTCGTTTCGAGAGTTCGGCTCAGGCAGCACCCTTCAAATGCCAATCGGAATCTGGGGCGCATCTGCGATCTCGATTGGGGAAAAGGTGTATCTCGGCGCAGGCTCTTGGCTACATTTTCTCGGTCAAGAAGATCCCGGCGCGAAGCATGGAATCGAGATTGGAGATGGCTGTAATTTCGCGGGAGCTGCTACAATTTCCGCCGTAAGACTCATTCAAATCGGAGATCATGTTCTCTTCGGTAGAAACATCCATATCTCCGATCACGGCCACAAATTCAGTGATCTCAACCAGCCCATTATTTCCCAAGGCATCACGGAAGCGCGGCCCGTATTCATCGGCTCAGGCTCATGGATCGGCCAAGGAGTCATCATCTGTCCGGGTGTGACCATCGGTAAAAACTGCGTCATCGGTGCGAACTCCGTCGTGAAATCCGACGTTCCTGACCATTGCGTCGCTGTCGGTGCGCCTGCGCGAGTCGTGCGTAAAATCGGGGCACAATTATAGATTTTAGAACTATGTTAATTTCCGCCATTATTCCAACTTACAATCGCGCTGCAACCATCGGTGATGCGGTCGAAAGTGTTCTTGCGCAAACCTACTCAGAGCTTGAAGTCATCGTCGTCGATGATGGTTCAAGTGACTCGACGGATGCCGTGCTTGCGAAGTTTGGGGATTCGATCCGCATCGTGAAACAAGCGAATGCTGGACCCTCAGCCGCGCGGAATCATGGTGTCCAGATTTCACGCGGAGAAATCATGTCGTTCCTTGATTCCGACGACACATGGAAACCTGAAAAAATCAGTGAGCAAGCAAGTCTAATGGCAGCCGCAGGAAATGACATGTGCTGCTGTGTTTGCAATTCCGACATCATCGGACTCTCTGGCGAACCAGCCGGAAATTCATTCAGTCTTGCTGGCTTAAACGTCGGAATCGAACGTGGCGAGTGGCTCAATCCGGGGGAAGTGTTAGCGACAAGATTCCTCTTATTCAATCAGGTCGTTGCGATTCGTCGGGTTGCCTTCGATCAAGTGAATGGCTTCAATCAAAGCCTACGCATTTTAGAAGACTATGAGTTAGCGATGAAGCTGTCTGCCGTCGGGCGTTGGGGAATCATCAGCAAGCCACTCGTAAATAAGCGCAATGATACCGATGGCATCGGCGTGGCTTGCATGAAAGACACACTCAAACATATCTCAACTTGCGCGGAGGTGATTGCAGGAATTTTAGCTGCGGATCATGGCCTATCTGACTCAGCGAGATTTCAACTTCAGCAATCACTCGATCAAATCCGCTTAGAACTGCGGGCAGAGCACGCACGGCAAGGAGGAGCTGTCACGGGCCAGCTATTCGCAGGCGGACTAAAAGCGATGATGAAAATCAAGAAAGTCGTGCGTCGTGTCTCACCCTCTTGGCCGCAGCCAAAGTTTGTTAGGCTTTAACCTTGGCCAAAAGAAAAGTTGGCAAGATTGGTCGGAAAGTTACGTTCTGGCTCTATGATTTTGAGTAAGAAAACTCCCAATGAATCCGATCTCTCGTTGTTTAAAAAAATGCCTCCTGCATTCCGAGTAGGACTCGCAGGCCTCTTCGTTCTTGCCAGTTTTCAAAGCGCACTTGCCACGGACTATCAGCTCTTTGAGGGCGATGGTTTCGAGACGTGGACCATTGAGGGCAAAGGATTCGGCGGTGGCCCTGCGGCGGCTGAAGTGCCCGGCATCAGTGGCAAATTCATCGGCTATGTCGGCAATTCGTTTGCCTGCTCGGGAAGCGGTGGTGAGGCAGCCATCGGGCGGCTCACTTCCCCTGCGCTTGCGGTTTCTCACAGCTATCTGCATTTCCTGATCGCTGGCTCGAAAGCGAGCGGGAAAACGACCGTGCAATTCCTCGCGGATGATAAAGTAGTGCTAGAAAACACGGGTGAGCAGGACTTAAAATTTCGCCCCATCACATGGAATCTTTCGACGTGGAAAGGCAAGAAAGGGCAAATCAGAATTCTGGATGTGGACAATGATCGTGGGAAATTCATCGCGGCAGATCATTTCATTTTCTCAGATCAAAAAAACTATCAGTTCGCGACTAACGTGGAAATCGCAAAACCTACCGAACTCGTCGCGACACCCGTCGTCGCAGGCTATAACATTCCCAAGGGAACCACGCTGGAGATGTTTGCCACTCGCGAGCAGCATGGAGTCACGAGTCCCACGGCGATCAGCTTCGACGAAAAGGGTGTTCTCTATGTGGCGGAGACTCACCGACTCGGAACCGGCGTGTTAGATGATCGGGCTTATCGGTTTTGGTATCATGACGACCTCGCATCCAAGACGACTGCGGATCGCCGCGCTCTCCATGAAAAATGGAAGGACAAAGTTTCCATCGAGTCGCTCACTCAGAAGTCCGAGGTGGTGAGGCGGCTGGAAGACAACGATGGCGACGGCAAGGCAGACAAGATGACCGTCTTCGCTGATCAATTCAATGACGTGCTCGATGGCACTGCGAGTGGTGTCCTTGCCTATGAGGGAAAAGTTTATTTCGCCTGTATCCCGAAGCTGCACCTGCTAGAAGACACGAAAAACGCGGGCGTGGCGGACAAGCGAGAGGTGATCGCTGACGGATTCGGGGTGCATATTTCACTCTCCGGCCACGATATGAATGGTTTTTCCGTCGGGATGGATGGACGGATTTACGGCTCTATCGGTGATCGTGGGTTCAGCCTCGTCACGCGCGAGGGCAAGAAATTAAATTACACCGATCAGGGTTCCGTGTTCCGTTTCGAGCCAGATGGCTCAAACTTTGAGGTCGTCCACGCAGGCCTGCGGAACCCGAAAGAAATCGCGTTCGATGAGTTTGGAAACGCGATCACCGTTGATAATAACGCGGACCAAGGCGATCCGTCGCGGATTGTCTATCTCATGGAAGGCGTCGATTCCGGCTGGAGAATCTGGCATCAGGCGCTGCATACATTTCGTGAAGACATCGGCCTATCAGAAAGACCGCACAGTGCTTGGTTGACTGAGAAAATGGCAGAGCTTCGCAATGACAGTCAGCCTGCCTTCATCGTGCCGCCGGTTGGGAATCTATCCAGTGGACCCTCCGGTTTGGCCTATCATCCAGGTTCAGGATTTCTCGAAAGCGAGTGCGGGCGGTTTTTAATCTGCGACTACCGCGCCTCGGCCAAGTCTTCTATTTGGTCATTCAAACTCAACCCAGACGGAGCGGGTTTCAAATTCAGCGACGCCTATCCGTTCAGCACTGGCTCGTGTGCCACGGATTTGGAATACAGTTATGATGGCCGCTTATTCGTCTCCGATTTCCTCGGAGGTTGGATTTCATGGCAGCGAGGCCGTATCTACACACTCACTGCGGAGGCGGAGAAAAATGCCGGGCGCACTCCAGAGACGGCGGCGTTGATGAAAGAAGGATTTGAAAAGAAGGCGGACAAAGAGTTGATCAAACTTTTCCCACATCCCGATCAACGGATACGCCAGCGGGCGCATCTCGCTCTAGCTGGCAGGAAGAGCAGCACGCCGCTGCTGATAGAAGTAGCGAAAAAAGGCGAGCTTTTGCCGCGTCTGCATGGAATCTGGGGCCTCGGCATCCAAGCGCGGAAAAATGCGAACTCCGGCGCGTCGGCCACTTTGGTTTCACTCCTCACAGACTCACAAGCGGAAGTCCGCGCTCAAGCGGCTCAGGTGTTAGGCGAAATGGCTGGCGATCATTCCACGAAGCTCATTGCACTGCTCGGAGACGACTCGTTGAGGGTCCGTTCCTTTGCTGCGCTCTCGTTGGCTCGGCTAAAAGCGTCTGCTGCGTTTGATCCACTCGTCGCTATGTTAGCTGAAAATGCGGACCGCGATCTTTACCTCCGTCACGCGGGAATCATGGGCTTGTTAGGAAGCGGCAGTGGCGAGCAAATCGCTACGCTCAAAACCCACGCCTCGGCTTCCGTGCGGCTTGCGGCGGTGGTCGCCTTACGTCGTCTAGCCAGCCCAGCGCTTGCGGATTTCCTGAAGGACGCCGATCCGCGAGTGGCTGACGAAGCGATCCGCGCGATCTGCGAAGCACCTGTCCCCGCCGCCCGCCCAGCTCTCACCGCGCTGCTAGATGCTTATGTCGGCACTACCGCGTCGCGTCCATTGAAGCCGATGATTGCACGGCGGCTGATTCACTGCGCTTTCCGCACCGGAGGAAAAGAGAATGCTGACCGTCTGGTAAAAATCGCGGCAGGCACAGCTCTCGATCTCGATCAACGCCTCGAAGCACTGCGCCTTCTTTTACAGTGGGCCAAGCCTGCGCCTGTTGACCAATGCCACGGGAAATGGGACCCGCTTCCAGATCGCGACCTCGCGGAAATTTCACCCACCCTCGAAGCTGGCCTTCCCGCACTGCTCGCGGCGGACGAAGCTCTGCTAGGACCGACTTTGTTGTTAGTGGATCATCTCAAACTCAGCCGCCAGAATTTCAGTCAAGAGTCGTTGCTGCGAATCGTTAGGTCCGCCAAAGTCGCAGGTCCGGCGCGCGCCACTGCGCTCGATCTTTGGCACGCGGGTCAGCCTGCCGATGCGGATAAAATTTTGCTCGATCTCGTGACAGACCCATCCGACGAAATCGCCAGCTCGGCATTGACGCACCTGGCCAAGAGCGATCCCGCCAAAGCACTCGAAGGTGCAGCCGCTGCGCTGAAATCCACCAGTGTTTCACGTCGCCAAGGTGCATGGAAGGCCATCGCTAACATCCCCGGCAGAGAGTCCGCGGTCATCATCGCGCAAGGTTTGCAAGAGATACTGACGCCCAAGTCCGATGCGAGTTCGCAGATCGAGCTTCTCGCGGCAGCGGCAGGGAGAAAGGAGCCAGCGATCGTCACCGCACTGACGGCCTATCAGAAATCGCTTAATCCCGCAGATCCGCTCGCAGCCGCGATGCCAGCACTCGAAGGCGGGGATGCGGTGCGAGGTGAAGATCTTTTCCGCAACCACGGAACTTCACAGTGCATTCGCTGTCACAAAGCAGGCGAAGGCGGTCATGACTTAGGCGGCGATGCGGGGCCGAATCTCTTCGGAATCGCCCACCGGAATCCTGAACGCCGATATTTGTTAGAGGCACTTATCGTTCCGGGAGCAGCGGTTGCTCCAGGTTACGGAATTATTTCCCTCACGCTGAAAAACGGCAAGGCTGTCGGCGGAACCCTCAGTGAGGAAACTGCGGATCAGTATGTCGTCAAAGTCGGCACCGAGGACATCACGGTGAAAAAAACAGAAGTGCAATCCGCCACCGATCCCATTTCCGCCATGCCACCGATGGGCGGCTTACTCACACTCAGTGAGACACGCGATATCGTCGCGTATCTCGCCACGCTCAATAAGCCGTTGAAGAACAAGGGGAAGAAGTAGTCGCATCTTTCCCTTGGTCGTCAGTCACTCCTCTTCCACACCCCAGTGCAGCGCGGGTTCTGGTGCTAAAAAAGAAAAATGTTTAAACCTAGATGGGAAAATGGAGGAAGATTTTTTACCACAGATTTCGCTGATTTCACAGATTTTCAGAGAGTTATGAAAACTTACTGATCAAATTAGCCCTCATCTCTTAGGTGAATGAAAGTTTTGGGCTAACTTCTTCAAAATCAGTTTAATCTGTGAAATCTGTGGTCCTAATATTCCTTTCCAGATTAAATGCGTAACCCTGCCCATTCACCGTCCCGGCGGAGCTTGTAAACTTTGCGTTTTCCCACTCCCCGCTACTCTCATGGCATGAATACGTTGGAGACAGACATCGAGATCGGTGCCGATGGCAGCGTGTGACTGCTCTCGCCCCTGCTGGCGTGGCTGAAGCCGGGCCGGGCGCATGTCCTGGTGACTGTGGAATCGGTGGAGGAGAAGCCGAAGCGACAGAAACTCACCGCCACGCCGGAAATGATCGCGAGGCGCGAGGCGGCACTGGAGGAAATCCGGAAACACAATCCACACCGCGACATGACCGATCCGGTGGCATGGCAACGCGAAATGCGCGAGGATCGCCCGCTGCCGGGCCGTGATTGAGGCCATGCTTCTGGACACGAACATCGTCACTCCCTCCTCATGCAGCTCTACCTCGACTGCTGCCGTTTTAACCGTCCTTTCGACGATCTCTCGTAAGCGGAGGAAAAGTAAAAAGAGGCGGAAAATTTGGTACGCGCTCTCCGGCATCGGTAACCCATTGAACATCGCCGACGCCTGTTTGGACTGGCTCACGGAAATCCTACCCGATCCACTCCTTCTCACCACCGACTCCGACTTCAAGATCTATCGCCGCCTCGGTCGGCGGGTGATCCCCACGCAAATGCCGTGAGGTTCAGCCCTCTTCAATGGAAACCGAACGACAAAGTTTGTCATTTGGGATTTCGAAAACAAGCTTCGGGCGGACTGCCCGCGGGAACGCGAATAGCCTTTGGACGCCGTCTATTTTTTTTTCGGATCAGGCGAGTCTATGATTATTTCATCCCCGGCGATATTGCGGAGCTTCATTCGAAACTTGCTGGTCGATAGCTTGTAGGTGCCTTTGACCCGCTGCTTGGCTCCGGCTTTGTCTTCGAGATCGGGGTTGCTGATCCAGACTTCGTCGTCACGCAAGGTGGTGTCGAACTGGATGGACTCGATGAGCTCGAGGCCGGATTCGCTGATGGTGACGGGGGTGAACTTGGTTGAAACGGCAGCGGCCTTTTCCTCATCGTCGCCTTCGTCGAGATCCTGCCGGGCTTTCTTGCCGCGCTTGGCGTTGAATTCCTGGATCTTGTTGTGGAGGTAGCCGCTGAAGAATTGCTTGATGGTGACTTCCCATTTGCCTTTGCCAGCGGCTTTCATGTCGAGAATCGCGCTGTCTGGGGTGAACAGGCTGGCGGCTTTCTTTTCCAGCAGTTGATTGAGGCTGATGAGTTCTACCTTGAGGCCGGTGCGCTTGCTGTCTCGCAGACGTTTGTCGATGTAGGCTTGGTCCACGGTGGGATCACAGTGGGCGTAGAGGATGCGGACGCCTTCGGCGCGCTCGTCGGTCTCGAGCTGGCAGATTTCCTCGATGTAGTAGTCCACCAGTTCTCGCGACAGCCGCTCCTGCAAGCCGACGAACTTGATGGGAATGTAGCGCCCGCCCGAGCCGGGAAGCCCACCGTCCCAGAACTCGCCCAATTCGAGGTCTTCGCGGCGCTTGTAGCCTTCCACGAGGCTGAAAATCTTTGCCATCGTCTGCGTCGGATTGCGGAACAAGCGAATGCCGTCTTGGATTTTCAACACGTCAAACGCGGCACCGGCAGCGACGAGGCGGTCTCGAGTGGTTTGGATTCCATATGTCCCTATATCGGAAATAATGAAGCGACGATTTAGCGTCGCGCACGCATCGGCAGTCGTGCCACTTCCACCAAAGAAGTCAGCAACGACCATGCCTTCATCTGAAGCGGCTTTAATAATTCGCTCGAGAAGCCATGTTGGTTTTTGTGTCGGATACCCAGTCCGTTGCGGATCATTGCCTCGAAGAAATGGTAAGTCGGTCCAAACGTCATTCAATGCTTGTCCTTGGGCGATCAGTTCATCGACATATCGTTTATACGCCTTTTCACCGGCTGCCTGACCTCTCGTTTCCCATACCCATTCTCGGCCATCTGGATCCGTAAAAACCTTCCGACGTAACGTCTCTAGGCGCTCGTCCTTATCATAAGGTATAGCAACAGCTTCAGATCGCAGACGGAAATTCTCAGTGGAAACCGCGTATAGGAAAATGTTGTCATGCTTTGCGTTGAACTTGTTTTCCAAGTGCATTTCACGACCAGGGTAGTGCCAAACAATCTCATTCAGGAAGTTGTCCTCACCGAACACTTCATCGAGTAGGATTTTTGCATAGTGTCCAATGTGCCAATCAAGGTGAACATAAATCGCTCCTGTTTCGGACATGATTTCACGAATCGCGAGAAGTCGTTCATAGAGCCAATTGAGATAATCCTCTTTTTGCCAGATGTCGCCATACATGATTTCCTCGCCAATTGGATTGTCGGTTGCATCAATGGCGGCAGATCCACTGCCATTCCGGAGAAGGATTTTTTTGGCGTAGTTCGCGCCACTGGCGAAAGGAGGGTCAATATAGACAACGTCAACCTTGATATTATTAGCCTTGAGGTAGGCGCATGCGCACAGGCAGTCACCATGCAAAAGGATTCCAGGAGCTACCGGGGTCTTCTTCTCTGAAATACCCGGAAGCTCACCGCTAACTTTTTCGGACGGACGAACTTCCTCAACCTTGTCCACCTCAAACAGTGGCAGATGATCCGGCATCCGCCGTCCGGCGAAGTTGAGCAGCGCCTGACCGCGGGCAGGTGGGATGGTGTAGGGGAGCGGAGTGTAAGGCTGATCGATCATAGGTCTTGAATCAATTGGGCGACGACTTCGAGGTGATGGGTAAAATCGTTGTCCTCGTGTTCATCAACCAAGCACTTGTAGCTGAAGTGGGGATTGGTTTTGACGAACACGTCGTTCACGAATTTTTCCTTGGCTTGGAAATCCGCGTCGTAGAACTGTTTGCCCTTGGTTTCGAGAATCAAGACGCGGGCGATGGTGCCGACTTCGTCCTTGTTGTCCTTGCGGCGGGGTTTGTTAGCGGGATTGCGTTTGAGAATGAGGAAGTCCGGGGTGTAATTTCCGTAGGGCGTGCGGATGACGAGGGACTGGAGCGCGCCGTTGCGGTAGCCATTGAAGTAGAATTCTAGGCCGCGCATTTCGGCCATTTTCTTGAGTGCGAGCACGGCGTTGACTTCATACTGTGAGTCGAAACGATAAGGCGCGTAGTTGAAGGTGATGTCTTGAGGATCGAGGTCTGCGATATCGATTTCCTCGTCCATGCGGTGAGGAAAGCGATTGTAACGGGGAATCTCGGATGACGTAAAGTGGGGTAGAAATTTACCGCCTGCGGTGGAAATGGTGGGCTGCGGATCCATGCGCCAATCGAGCAGTTCGATTTCCGTTTCCTCCTCCAAATCCTCGTGAGTCACCGTGATGTTCTGCATGAGCAGGGAAGCGGTATGGGAGATGATTTCGGAAAGCGGGAGTGTGGGATGGAGGGCGATCCAGCCTAGTTGGGCGGAAATGACGGCGTGGATGGCTCGCAACGCGGCATTGTGTTCTGAGGCGAGGTCGGCTTGGGAGAAACAGCCCCAAGTAGCTTTTGCGAGGGAGTTGAGGAAACCGGAATACGGGAGTTCGTGCTGCGAGGCGGCGGTTTGCAGGCGGGCGGTGGTTTCGTTGGCAAATCCCTTTTTCCCGACGGCGGCGGTGCTGCGGGTGGCGGAGAAGGGGTGAGTGGTTTTGAAGAGGCCGAAATCAAAGGCAGCGAGGTGGACGGCCACGTCGCCATCATGAGACTCGCGGACGATGGTGTAATGGCGGCGGACGTTTTTGAAGCGCAGTTTGCCAAGCTGCGGCTTGCGGACGAGCACGTTAATCGCGGCATCCGGTTGCTGGCGGAGATCGGAGATGCTGAGGGCGTAAGTTTCCTTCAGTTCCTTTTCGAGAGTCTCATAATTTCCTTCACCGAGGGCGATGAGGGCGGTTTCGTTCTTGGCGGAGACGACTTCGCGCAGGCAGCGGCAGGAGGTTTGGAGGACGAAGTTACGGGTGGTTTGTTTGCGCGGCAGAGCAACGGCGGTGAGGCTTTTGCAATCCCAGCCTTCCGTGCCGATGGCGACGAGCAGGATGACTCGCTTGCGGATGTGGGGCTGGTCGAGGTTGGCGAAGATGGCGTCGCTTTCCTTGGGCAAGGCGTAGGCTTTCTGGGATTTTTTCACGCCGCGATAGAAGCGGAAAATTTCGCTGTCATCCTGCCCTGGGCGATTCACGGCATACCATGCGCGGAGGGCGGGCAGGACTTCTTCGTTGAGTTTTTCGATGCTGGGGCAGTAGAAGGCGATTTTGCTGCAAGTGCCGCCGGGGTATTCGAGATCGTAGTCGGTGAAAAACGTGGTGAGCGTTTCGTGGACGAAGCGGTCTGCGGCGATGTTTTGGCCGACGATTTTCGGGACTTTGAGGAAACGCCCGATGCCATCTGCGAGCGAGTAATGATAAGTGATGAGCTGGATTTGGTTCAGCTTCAACTTGGAGGTGCCGAGCGGGACGTGGTGCTTCACGTAGGGCGTGCCGGAGAAGCCGTGAACGGTGCAGACGTGGCCGTGTTGGTTGAGCACATCCACGGCGAGCTTGAGCTTTTTTTCATCGTCGCCGGTGGCACTGAAGAAGTGATGTGCCTCGTCGAGAATGACGGAGATTCCGGGAATCTGGGAGAGTTTTTCGCGGAGGTCGTTCACCTTGCGGAGAGCGGTGGTTTTCTCCAGATCGTAGAACGGGCTGTCGGGATTGGTGTAGGTGGCATCGCTGTCCTCGAATTTTTCCATGACCACTTTCTCGGCGTTGGTGATGAAGACTAGGCCGAAATCGCGAGTCTGGGTGAGGCGGTTGACTTTTTCGAGGTTGGGGTTGTTGCCGTGGAGTTTATCGCGGCGGGCGGAGCTGAGGCTGTCGAGGATTTCGAAATGGACGACGCGGCGAAGTTCTGCGGCATCTGAGGGTGGCAGCACCCACGCGGGATCGAAGTTTCGGATGGTTTGGAGCGAGGGAAGAATGGCCGTTTTCGATGCTTGCGGGGCGAAGACGATGAAGTTCCGGGCGAAGCGCGGATCGCCGGGATGGAGACGGGCGAAATGGAGGTCGAGGTAGATGACCGCCGCCATGAGGTAGGTTTTTCCCGCGCCCATCGGAAGGCTGTAGAGGTAGAGCGGGTAGTTGAAGTTGTGGAGGAGATCGTCAAGGAAACGGCTCCATTCGGCTTCTTTACCGTGCCAATCTTTGAGCACTTGGCTGGCGAGATCCTTGAGTTCGTTTGCCTCGGCAAAATGGTGGAGGAAACTCCGGAGTGGATTTTCGTCCAATCGGGCGTCGTCCGGAATTGCATCGGTCAAGGAACCGTTGCGGATGAGATCACCGAGGGAGGCGTTTTTGCCGACGAATTTGAGCCAGAGATAGACTTCAATGGCCTCCATCTGAGGTTGGCGGAGTTTGCCGGCTGCGGCAATGTGTTGAACGATCTGACCCGGTAGCGATTGCGCGTTCGCACGCTCTTGGGAGATCCAAGTGGAGGTGGCTTGCTGAATCAGGTCGTAGAGGTTCATTCTAAAAGAACGGTCTTTTCAGACGTTGCCCGTGCATTCCACCCACGCAGCGGCAAAGTGGGAAGCATGATTTGCCGGATCGTTTGAATTCGTCAGGGATTTCGAAAGGGGCGGTCCCGGCAATAGAGCACAAGCCCCTCGATAGAACCATTTTTGCAGGGCTTTCATCGACCGCTTGGTGGCGGAAGGCGAGGAGTCAGCCGGGGCGACGGCCGGTGACTATCAGTGTGAGGCGGCGGAGAAGGATCGGGAATATGATTCCACGGCATCGGCGCTGGAGGGGAAACGGGAACTCAACGCGGGGGAGACGGCGCGGCTGAAACAGCTTTGGAAGAAGCGAAGGGGTAAAAGCTGAAAGGCTGAGAAGCTGAAATTGAAGAGGCGACCGGGGAGACATCGAGTTGCTGGAACTCATCGCCAAGGACCCGCAGGCGTTCATCCTGAAACAAGGCTGGGCCAGCGTTTCGCTCGACGGCGCGCGCGGGTTGATGGAACTGCGGTCGCTCTACGAGCACCTTCAGGCGAGGATTCTGGAGATGATCGAGACGCTGGACGAGGTGCGGGCGAGCGCGGATTACGAGGTGTTCCGGGCGGCGGAGGAGGACGAGTCGGTGATCGGGCGAATCGTGGTCGCGCAGCGGGAGGAGCTGGAGCGGGAGATCGGGGAATTGAAGGTGGAGGCGGAGAGGATCGCGGAGGAGGCGGGGGAATTGGTGGGTGAGGTGCCGTTTTAGAAGGCGGCTTTTCAAACCTCCTCAATATCCACAATCCTCAATTCCCTCACTGCTAGGGCGACCTCACTTGAGAAAACTAACCGCGAATGAATGCGAATAGACGCGAATTTAGGCGGCCTTACAAAAACAGCCGCCCGGATTTCTCCGGGAGACTGTTTGGCGGCATCAATTTCGGTTAAGACAATTTCCCGACGAGTTCTTCAGCGAGTGCTCTGACTGCTCCGGCTAAGGTGGCGTCCACGAGGTTTCCGTTAGCATCGAAGGCTTCGTAGGCTTTGGGGACGGTCACTTGGCCGGGGAGGACGGTGATGTGGATGTTTTCGAGAAAGGGCCGGAGCTGTGCGAGGCTACGGGAGCCGCCGTAGCCACCGGGTGAGGCGGCGAGGATGGCGGCGGTTTTGCCTTTGAGGGCGGAGAGCGGTGCTTCGTCTGGCGAGGTGGCGCGGGAAACCCAGTCGATGGAGTTTTTTAAAGCGGCGGTGATGCCGCTGTTATACTCGGGCGAGGCGATGATGAGGCCATCGTTTGCGGCGAACAATGCTTTGAGCTGAGTGGCGGCCTCGGGCATTCCTTCCGCTTTTTCGAGGTCTTCGTCGAAGATCGGCATCCGGTAGTCGCGCAGGGAAATCAGGGTGACGCTCGCGCCGGCAGCAGTAGCGGCAGCGGCAGCGATGGTGGCGATTTTTTGGTTGTAGGATTCGGCACGGAGACTGCCGCCGAAGACGAGGATGGTTGGTTGGCTCATGGGAGTTAGATGGTGGTGGTTTGGAGAAATGGATAGTCGGTGTAGCCTGTCGGGCCGTCGGCGTAGAAGGTGCTTGGCTCGGGGGGATTGAGCGGTGCGCCGCAGCGGAAGCGTTCGACGAGATCGGGATTGGCGATGGCGGATTTTCCGAAAGCTACGGCGTCAGCCTTGCCCGAGGAAATTGTCTCGCGGGCGGTGTCTGCGGAGAAATTTTCGTTAGCGATGTAGATGCCGCCGAAGGCTTGCTTGAGCGATGGGCCGAGAGCGGGTTGATCGTAGGACTCGCGAGCGCAGAGGAAGGCGAGTTTGCGTTTGCCGAGTTCGCGGGCGGCGTGATGGAAGACTTCTGAGATGTTAGAATCGCCGAGTCCGTGGGCATCGCCGCGCGGCGCGAGATGGACGCCGACGCGGTCTGCACCCCAGACGGAGACGACGGCGTCGGTGATTTCTAAGAGGAGGCGAGCGCGGTTTTCGATCGAGCCGCCGTATTCGTCTGTGCGGTGGTTTGACGAGTCTTGGAGAAATTGGTCGATGAGGTAGCCATTCGCGGCGTGAATTTCTACGCCGTCAAATCCAGCAGCCTTCGCGTTTTCCGCGCCACGGCGGAAGTCTTCGACGATGCCGGGAATTTCCGTTAGCTCCAAGGCGCGGGGCGTGACGAACTCTTTCATGGGCCGAATGAGGCTGACGTGTCCGGCAGCAGCGATGGCACTCGGTGCGACGGGGAGTTCGCCATTCAGATAGACGGGATCGGAGATGCGTCCGACGTGCCAGAGTTGGAGCAGGATTTGTCCGCCTGCGTCTTGGACGGCGCGGGTGACGAGTTTCCAGCCTTCCACCTGTTCGTCGGACCAAATGCCTGGCGTGTTAGGATAGCCGACGCCTTGGGGCGAGATGGCTGTCGCTTCGGAAAGGATCAGGCCGAAGGCGGCGCGCTGGGCGTAATACTCGGCCATCATCGCATTTGGCACACGCCCGGCAGATGCGCGGCAGCGAGTGAGCGGCGCCATGACCATGCGGTTAGGAAACTGAAATGCTCCGGCTTGGAGCGATTGGAAGAGTGGATCAGACATTGTTGTGAGTGGGAAAATGGGAAATCAGCGGAGGTCAAAGAGAATGGCTTGGGCGGCGGCGGAGTCGGATGCAATGATGATTTCTCCGGCTTCTTCAGCGGAGATCGCATCGCCGGCTGATAGGGCGATGTCGTTCACCGTCATCGTTCCTGTGGCGACGTGCAGCCACATACCGCGTCCCGTGGACAGGGTGTGTTGGGTTTTCTGTCCGGGCGCGAGCTTGAGCAGATAGATGGAGGCATCTTGGGCGATGGTGGCAGAGCCTTCGCGTCCATCTCGGGAAATGACGAGAGTTTTCACTGCGTCAGCGTGCTCAGGTGATGGCGTCCATTCGGTGTAGGCCGGGGCGAGGCCGCGGGTGTCTGGGGTGATCCAAATTTGTAGCAAGTGAGCGGGTTCGGTGGCGGATGGATTGAACTCGGAGTGGAGAACGCCGGTGCCGGCACGCATCATTTGGATTTCGCCCGGATGGAGAATGCGGCTATTTCCCATGGAGTCCTTGTGAGCGAGTTGGCCCGCTAACAGGTATGAGAAAATTTCCATGTCGCGGTGAGGATGGCTGGGAAATCCGCCGCCGCCTGCGATGCGGTCGTCATTGATGACTCGCAGCGAGCGGAAGCCCATGTGCGCGGGATCGTGGTAGTCGGCAAACGAGAAAGTGTGCCAGGAATCGAGCCAGCCGTGATCGGCATGGCCGCGTTCATCCGCGCGGCGAATTTTCAATTTTAGATGCTCTGTCATGCCGCCAGTCTATCGAGATTTACGCGGACGCCAAATGAGTTTTCATTGGCCGATCAATCTAGCAACTCCGCGTAGTGTTTGCGGGCAAGTTCCATCGAAAGATCGAGGATGCCCTGACTGCGAGAATGGCGAAGCGCCTCTTCTGACATGGCGGCGCACGCGGCATAGCTCAGAGAACGAATCGCCTGACCGACCCGAGGAACTTGTTGCGGCCCGACGGAAAGTTCTTCGACTCCGAGACCTAACAACAATGGTGTGAGGCGGATGTCGCCGGCCATTTCTCCGCAGATGCCGGTCCAAATCCCGTTATCCTTCGCGGCGTCGATGGTGCGCTTGATGAGCCGGATGACGGCGGGATGGGTGGGCCGATAGAGCTCTGCGACGTGCGGATTCACGCGGTCTGCGGCGACGGTGTATTGGATCAAATCGTTGGTGCCGATGGAGAAAAAATCCACTTCTGGAGCGAGCAGGTCCGCACAAATCGCAGCGGCGGGGACTTCGATCATCACGCCGACGGGAAGCGAGCGGTCAAAGGGGATGCCTTCTTCCGTTAGCTCGTCCATGCAGCGAAGGACCATGTCCTTGCTGCGGCGGACTTCTGATAGGCCGGAGATCATCGGGAACATGAGCGCGACTTTTCCATAGGCACTGGCACGCAGGACGGCGCGGATTTGCTCGCGAAACATCGCTGGGCGGGCGAGTGAAACGCGGATGCCGCGCCAACCGAGAAACGGGTTCGGCTCGGGGTCAGTTAGAGGCTCGACTGGCAGTTTATCACCGCCGGCATCCAGCGTGCGGATGATGACGGTGTGCGGTGCCATCTCGGTGGCGACCTTGGAGTAAACTTCCGCCTGCCGCATTTCGTCGGGCATTTCCTCGCCATTGAGCAGGAGAAACTCGGTCCGATAGAGACCGATGCCTTTTGCTCCGCTGCGTTTTACGGGCGGCAGCTCATCGATGATTTCGATGTTTGCGGAGACCTTGAGCGTGCGGCCGTCGGTGGTTTCGGTGGCGGCCCCACTCATCGCGTCGAGCGAGTGCCGGACTCTTTCTTTGGCGAGTGTTAGGGTTCGGTAGCGTTCGAGGGTTTCCGGCGAGGGATGAAGGATCAATTTCCCGGTGTAGCCGTCGAGGATGGATGGGCTCAGTGCGATGATGTCGATGACTGCGCCGTCCAGTCCGACGACTGCGGGGATGCCGAATGCGCGTGCCAGAATCGCGGTGTGCGAGTTCACGCTGCCTTGCTCGGTGGCGAATCCGAGGACGTGCCTGCGGTTCATGGAGGCGGCGTCTGAAGGCGCGAGATCGTAGGCGACGAGGACGTGTTTATCCTCCGGGCCGAGAACGCGGGTGTCTCCCTCGGTGCTGAAATTTCGCAAAACTCGCTGGGCCACGTCTTCGATGTCCGCCGTGCGTTCGCGCAGATAGGGATCTGGAATGCGGCGCATGGCTTCGAGGAAATTCTGCATCACCGCGTAGTAGGCATACTCGGCATTTTGTAGGCGGCGGGGGATGGCTTGATTCACCCGGTCCACCACTGCGCGGTCTTCGAGGATCATGACATGCGCTTCGAAAATGCCGCTCTCGTTATCCCCGGAAAGATCTTCTAACCGGCTTTGTAATTCGAGGAGCTGCCGCTTGGTGATTTCTAACGCTTGCTTGAATCGCGCTTGCTCGCGGGCCACGTCAGTTTCCTCGATTTCATAAACCTCAGGAGCGGAAAACCCACGGGCGATGACATGCACCGGAGCGATGGCGATGCCTGGAGAGGCTGGGATACCCTCGTAGATGACTTCGTTTTCGGTTCCGGGCTTCGGCATGGACTCGCGCCACCATGATTGCTGCTGGGGGGTGGGTTCAAGACACAATTTCCTGCGGCAAAAAGCGGTGAAATGGGGCGACGGGTGGATGACGAGAGAAGATTTTTCTAGCCGCAAAAAGGCGAAATAAGGTCGCAAAAAATGGAGCAGAAGGGGCGATCTCGATTTCTAGGATGTTGGGGATTCGCCTTCCGATGAAGAGGGGGGTTGTTATTTCCAGATGATGTGCAAGGCTGCGGGCGATGAAAAGTATCACCCAAATTCTCACCGCCGTGACCGCTGCTGTCTTCACCACCAACGCGTCTGCCGCAGAACTCGCAGTCGGTGCCGACTTGCCCACGGTGGAGCAAAAAGACCAAAGCGGCCAACTCGTGAAGCTGCAAGAAGTCGGAGCGAAAGGCTACCTGCTCGTCTATTTCTACCCAAAGGCCGACACGCCCGGCTGCACCAAGCAAGCGTGCAGCCTACGTGATTCTTACGCAAAGCTGACTGACAAAGGGGTGAAAATTTATGGCGTCAGCACCGACAAAGTGGATGGCCAAAAAGCCTTTAAAGAGAAATACAAACTGCCTTTCGATCTTCTAGCAGACGCGGACTCGAAAGTCGTCGATGCGTTTGGAGTCCCGAAAACAGTCGGCTTTGCGAAACGCCAAGCATTCCTCTTCAAAGACGGGAAACTGGTCTGGAGCGACGCCAGCGCCTCGACGGATAAGCAAGCTGAGGATGTCCTCAAGTTTCTGGGCGAGTGAGAGCACGACGGGGGCCGTGGTCGATAGGTGACGCGACGGATGGAGTCCACGAACGTGATCGACATCACGATCCGTCAGTGATTTGAACGGGTCGCGATCATCGGAATCTTCGACCCAAGCATGTCATACAAATTTTCAAATTTCGGCAGAAATCTCGGCTCCGGCAGTGGCATCGGCGATCTGATGGATGACCTCGGTCAAGCCCTGACCAGCGGTGGCCCGGACGTGAAAATGCTCGGTGGGGGACAACCCGCACGCATCCCGGCGATCAACGCCGTATGGCGGCGGCGGCTTGAAGAGATTATGGCTGAGGACGGTGGGCTGGACCGGGCACTGACGGCATACGATCCGCCGCGCGGGAATCCTCATTTCCTCTCCGCCATCGCCACGCTCTTTCGTGACACATTCGGGTGGAATCTCACCGCTGAAAACATCGCCGTCACCAGCGGTGGCCAGACGGCGTTTTACTTCCTTTTCAACCTCCTCGCCGGAGAAATGCCCGATGGCACGCGGCGGAAAATTTTACTGCCGCTCGTCCCGGAATACATCGGCTACGCGAACCAAGGCGTCAGCGGTGACCTCTTCCGCGCCGTCACCCCGCTCATCGAGAAAACCGGGCCGCACGAGTTCAAATACCGCGTCGATTTCGACCAACTCGCCATCACGCCCGACATCGCCGCCATCTGCGCGTCACGTCCCACTAACCCGACCGGCAACGTGCTAACCGACGAGGAAATTTCCCGCCTCTCCGCCATCGCGAAACATCACGGCATCCCGCTCATCATCGACAACGCCTACGGTGCTCCGTTTCCCGGCATCATTTTCACCGACGCCACGCCGTTCTGGGACGAGCACGTCATTCTCACCCTCAGCCTCTCCAAGCTCGGCCTGCCCGGCACCCGCACCGGCATCGTCATCGGCCCGCCGGAAATCATCCGCGCCCTCGGCTCCATGAGTGCCATCGCGGGCTTATCAAATCCTAACATCGGCCAACAAATCACCCTGCCGCTCATCCAGTCGGGGGAAATTCTCAAGCTCAGTCGCGAGATTATCCGACCATTTTATCAGGAGAAATGCCGCCTGGCCCGCCATGCCGCGCGGAAAGCCTTCGGGGACGAAATGGACTGGTTCATGCACGTCAGCGAAGGCGCGTTGTTCCTCTGGTTCTGGTTTCCCGGCCTCCGCATCACCTCCCAAGAACTCTATGAGCGGCTGAAAAAACGTGAAGTCCTCGTCATCCCCGGTCACCACTTTTTCTTCGGCCACGACGACACCGACTGGCCTCACCGCCACCAATGCATCCGTGTCTCCTACGCCATGGATGAGGCTGTGGTTAGAGATGGCCTGCGTATCATCGCGGAAGAAGTCAGCCGTGCTTAAGAAATCAGGCGCAGATTTTTTAGCCGAAATTCTTGACACCGCCTTGAAAACTCGGCTTGTTTCCGCCCCGCGCAAGCCGCTAGGCACCCGTAGATCAATTGGATAGATCGTCTGACTACGAATCAGAAGGTTAGGGGTTCGAGTCCCTTCGGGTGTACCACTTTTAAAGCCCTGCAACTCAAAAGGTTGCAGGGTTTTTTTGTGGGTGGTTTTTGATGTGCTGAGAAGGCATTCGATTTGCTGAAAAACTCATCGCAAGAACCTGCTCACGAGCAGTTCGATGAGTTTTGCCTCCAGCTTTTCGGATAACTTTTCCTCCGCGTCGCTCATGGCTCTGGGATTTCTCATGCTCGGCAAATTTTCCACGCCAGCAACTCAGAGATATTTATTAAGATCTCTTTAATTCTTCTTGAGCTTAATCATTAGATTTGCCAGCGTCCGCTCGAAGTCGTTTTAGACGAGTGACGATCTTTCTCTCATCGAGCCGATGAGCCGGGGTCGAAACCGTAGAAATCACCTCAAAAATCCCTGATTTCTCGAAAAAGTGATCGGCTTGGAAATCGCATTCCGGTCGATCAGCCAGTAGTTCTCATGAAAAACGTTCTCCGTTCCTTCCAGATCCAAAATCACCCTGAAAAGAGCGACCCATCGGGAAGTTCGGATCGAAAATCCGCGAAAATTTTTCGCAAAATGCTTCTCGTGGCTGGACTTGCCACTTGCCTGATCCCCACGAGCAGCCACGCGGCGAACATTCAGGTCACCAGCGCGAGCGATTCGGGTGCTGGCTCGCTGCGACAGGCGATTATTGATTTTTCCGCACCGGGTGTCATCGACTTCGCGCCCGGAGTTTTCACGGCTACTTCCCACACCATCGCGCTTTCCAGTGAGTTAGTCGTGGACAAGGTTGTCACCATCGACGCCAGTGCTCTGCCTAAGGGAGTCATCCTAAACGGCGGCGGCGCGACTCGCCTCATCAGCGTGACCGGGGCGGGGGATTTGACGCTCAAGCGACTGACGTTAAGCGGTGGAAATAGCACTGGAGCCATCGCCAGCGGATTCGGCGGCGCGATTTACAATGCTGGCCAACTCAGGCTGGAAAACTCGATTTTCAGTGGCAGCACCTCGGTCAACTACGGTGGCGCGGTTTCCAGCATCGGCAGCCTGGAGGTCATCGGCTGCACCGTTTCAGGAAATACGGCTGGCTCGCTGGGCGGCGGGATTTACAGCGCGAGTTCGGGAAATCTCACCATCACGAATACCACCATCACGGGAAACTCTGCGTTTCTTTTCGGCGGCGGAGTCTATCACACTAGCGCGTTGACTCTCGTCCACGCCACGCTCACCGCGAATCACGCGGGAAATAAAGGGGGCGGAGTTTACAATGACTTCAGCAGTGCGCTTATCCTGCGGAGTTCCATCGTTGCGGGAAATACGGCCCCTGAAAGCGAGAATTTCTTCGGCCCCTTCACGGTTTCTGCCTCCAATCTCACCAGCGGCGATCCCAAGCTCGCGCCACTGGGCGACTACGGCGGGCTGACTCCTACCATGCCGCCGCAGCCGGATTCGCCTGCCATCGATCACGCGGTAAATGAGGGAATTCTCGTGGATCAACGCGGTTTCCCAAGGGCACTCGGCGCAGCCTCAGACATCGGCGCGGCTGAGTTGGAAGTCAGCAATTACAACCCCACAGGACTCACGCTCCACACCCGCGTGCCATCGGGTGATTCCACAGGATTTTTCGAAGTTTCGACCGATCCCGAATTCCTGCCGGTGGTGGGCACTTTCGCTGGCACGGGAGTCGGCGGCGAATCGAACGGGCCTCGCGCGAGTTCGGAATTCGCCTTGCCGACAGCCATCGCCAAGGACGATTTCGGAAACGTTTTCGTCGCGGATTCAGGAAATCACCAGATTCGCATGATCGACTCCGCCGGAAACGTCAGTTCCATCGCCGGAAGTGGCCCGTTTTCCGGGTTGGCCAGTGGTCCTGGGCCGGACGCGAAATTCAGTTTCCCGTCTGCCATCGCCGTGGGCCCGGATGGCAGCGTCTATGTCACGGACACTTTCAATCACCGCATTTGTAAGCTCATCCGCCCTGCCGTCGTCGGCGGTGTGTGGACGGTGGAAACTCTCGCTGGCCCGAGCAGTCCGGGAAATTCTGGCTTCTCGAACCAACCGGGATCTGCGGCGCGTTTCAGCTATCCTTACGGACTCGCGGTGGACCCGGACGGCAATGTTTTCGTCGCAGATGCCCTGAATCATCGCATCCGTAAAATCACGCCGAGCGGTGGTGTCAGCACTTACGCCGGATCTGGATTGTTTGGAAATGACGATTCTACCACCCCAGCCACCGCCAAGTTCGATACCCCAAAAGCACTCTGTCTCGTCGGGACCACGCTCTACGTCGCAGATACCGGAAACCACCGCATCCGTAAAATCACCTCCGGCGGCCCGCTGGCTTCTGAAGTGACCACCTTCGCCGGATCGTCTGACGGCTTCCTCGACGCCACCGGCACCGCCGCCCAGTTCAACTCACCCTCAGGCATCGGCACCGATGGCGTGGGCGTCCTTTACATCGCAGACGAGCTGAACCAGCGGATTCGGAAAATCGTCATTTCCAGCGCAGAAGTCAGCACCGTGGCCGGAACGAGCACGGCAGGATTCCTCGACGGTCGCTCAGATGTCGCGAAATTCGATGCACCCACCGGAGTCATCATCGGCCCGGATCAGAACCTGCTCGTTGCTGACGGCGAGAACGACCGAATCCGCCGCATCATCATCCAGAACACCAAGATGATTTCCACCGCCCTCGTCGGTGACGTGATCAGCGGCCAACAGCAAGTCACCGCCACCCTCGATGCCGATGCTCTCGGGCTCGATCCCGGCGCACTCTATTACATCCGCTGGGTTTCCTCCACCACCGTGACTCAATCGCTGGGCCTCCGTTTCACCCTTTATGAAATTCCCATCCTGTCCACCGAGCCAGCCACCAACATCGTGCCCACCGGTGCTCGGCTCAATGCCATCGTCGATCCGAAAAACAATCTCACCGATGTCATTTTCGAGTATTCCACCGATCCAGACCTGCTCCCGCCTTATGAAGTCAGCACGTTGACTGGCTCTGCCACCGCCGGATTGACCGGAGCGACAGGCATCGTCAGTGACGGCAGCGGCGGCTCCTACATCGCGGATCGGGCAAATCACCGCATCCTTCGCGTCACCTCGGCAGGCGTCGTCAGCACCTTCGCGGGTTCTGGAATCGCCGGATTCGTCAACGCGAACGGTATTTCAGCCCGCTTTGAAAATCCCAACGGCCTCGCTAGAGACGCCGCAGGAAATCTCTACGTCGCAGACGAGGCGAACCACGTCATCCGCAAAATCACCCCAGCCGGAGCCGTGACGACCATCGTGGGTTCCGGCGTCGCGGGCTTCGGAAATGGACCCGCCGCCTCGGCGAAATTCCTTTATCCCACCGGAGTCGCAGTGGATGCCGCAGGAAACATCTTCATCGCGGACATGGGAAATCACCGCATCCGCCAGTTCTCGGTTTCCACGGGCGATGTGACCACCCTCGCCGGAACCGGAGCAGCAGGCATCACCACCGACGGCAGTGCTGCCTTGGCGCAGTTTTCCTCGCCACGCGGCCTCGCGGTCAATCCGGCTGGCACCCACGTCTGGGTCGCAGACACGGGAAATCACCGCGTTCGCCTCATCTTATCTGGCAATGCGTTCTCCATCGCGGGTGACGGCTCGGCGGCTTTCGCCGATGGATTGGGAGATGCCGCGCAGTTTTCCTCACCCACCGGAATCGCGCTGGAGTCAGACAGTGTCGCTTACGTTTCGGACTCAGGAAATCACCGCATCCGCCGCGTGGAAGCAGACGGCACCGTCACCACCCTCGCTGGCTCCGGTATCAGTGGCACCATCGACTCTCCGCTCACTGGAGCTGGTCTTTATCCCGCCACCGCTACCCAGTTCAACTCGCCCGCAGGCATTTCCATTGACGCATCCGGCCAACTCTTCGTCAGTCAGGCCAGTCTAGCCAGAAAAGTCGCCCGTGCCGCAGAGCTGCCCATCGCCACCGTCACGCCCCGGACCAACGGCGTCGGCCCGCGTCCAGTTTTCGCAGATATTCCCCAGCCGCTTTTACCAAACAGCGCCTACTACTTCCGCGCCGTCGCTACGAACTACCGTGGCACCGTTTCCGGTGAAATGCTCAGTTTCGTGACTCCGCAGGCGGGCATCACCGTCACCGACGGCTCCACCGCTGTCGCGAACAACCAGCTCACCGCCGTCGATCTCGGAAACACCCCGACCGGCCAGCCCGTCGTCCGCCAAATCACGATTTCCAATCCCGGCAGCTTCCCGCTTTCCGTCAGCGACATCGCTCTCCCCGCAGGCTTCCAGCTCGCCGCCGGACCGTGGACGATCAACCCACTCGCCTCGCTCAATCTTGGCTTCACCCTCACCGCTGCGACCGCCGGAACTTACAGTGGTGACATCATCATCACCAGCAACGCCATCGGCCAGCCGACTTTCACCTTCCCGATCACTGGCGTCGTCCTCGATCCACCAGCCGTCGTCACTCTCGCCGCCACTGCCGTCACCGGAACTTCAGCCACCCTGAACGCCACCGTAAATCCCAAGGGTAGCAGCACCACCGCATGGTTCGAGTGGTCGCTCGATCCCGAGTTCGACGGCCTGACCGTCAGCACCCGCGCCGCGTCACTCAGCCAGCCGCAAGGCATCGCGACCGATACCACCGGAAACATCTACATCGCAGACACGCTGAATCACCGCATTCTCAAGATCACCACCAGCGGCACGACCATTCTCGCCGGGACGGGTGCTTTCGGTTTTGCCGATGGAGCGGGAAATACCGCGCAATTTAACGAACCATCGGGCATCGTTTTCGCCAACGGTGTCGTCTATGTCGCGGACTCGAAAAATCACCGCATCCGTGCGATCACTGCCGCTGGCGTGGTCAGCACCTTCGCCGGACTCGGCACACCCGGCTACACCGACGGCATCCCAGAAGCTGCCCGTTTCAATCTCCCATCCGGCCTCGCCATCGACGCAAACGGCGCTCTCCACGTCGCGGATCGCGGCAACCATCGCATCCGCAAAGTCGGCCCGGACGGCACCGTCAGCACGCTCGCCGGGCTCGCGACTTCAGGCTCCACCAACGGCGCAGTCAGCGTCGCTCAATTCGACAATCCCATCGGCATCGCTGTGGACACCACCGGAAATGCCTTCGTCACCGAGGCATCCAGCCACGCCATTCGCAAGATCGCCGCAAATGGAGACACCGCCATTTTCGCCGGATCATCTGCCACGCCCGGCATGACTAACGCGACTGGAACCAGTGCCCGCTTCACCTCACCCGCCGGTCTCGTCATCCAAGTCGATGGCACGCTCCTCGTCGCCGACCAAGGCAACCACCGCATCCGTTCCGTCAGCCCGGCTGGCCTCGTCGCCACCTACGTCGGCTCCGGCACGGCTGGCACTGCGGACGGACTCGGCGAAGTCGCCCAGTTTGACCAACCCATCTCGCTCGCGAACACGCCGACGGGCGGCGTCCTCGTGGGAGAAATCGGCCACACCACCCTGCGGGAAATCGTTTCCACCCAAGTCCTCGTCCAAGTCGCGACTGGACTTACCGGCACCGATCCACTGCCCATCGAGACCGCCCTCACTGGCCTCGTCGCCGGAGAGCAATACTACTTCCGAGCCATCGCCACCAACGGCGGCGGAACCACGACGGGCAGTTTCCTTTCCTTTGGCGGCGATCCATTTGCCGCATGGCAGAGCGCAAAATTCGGCCCAGACGCTGGAAATCCCGCCATCGCAGGAGCCTCAGCAGATCCCGCCCATGACGGCATTTGCAACCTCCTGAAATATGCCTTCAACCTCGAGCCTTGGGTGCCCGGAATAGAGGGCCTGCCAGAAATGGCTCTCGGTTCCGGCGAGCTTTCCATCACTTTCCCCAAAGTCATCGCCGCCACCAACCTCGTTTACACCCCGCAGTGGTCCAACGATCTCGTCGATTGGTTCCCGACTGGAATCACCGAGCAGACACTCAGCGATAACGGCACGATCCGCGAGATCCGCGCCTCCATTCCATCCACCCCGACCGGAGCCAAGTTCATCCGCGTCAAAGTCACCATGCAGCAGCCATGATCCAATTTTCCCATTTTATGAAATCCTTATTTCCCCGGCTGACACGCGGCCTCCTTCTTGGTTTCCTGGCCATCGCAGGCGTCGCGCACGCTCAAAACGCTACTCAGTCCGTCACCTTGACTGCCGGATGGAACGCCGTCTGGCTGGAAGTCGAGCCAGTCAACGCCTCCGGCCAAACGCTCGCGCCGCAGGTGGTTTTCAGCAATCCAGCCATCGTGACGGTCGCCACGCCCAAGCCGTTGGCCGGACTTGCCGAGTTTTTCGCTCAAGAACCCGGTACCATCAGCACCTTCAACCAAGATCAGTGGCTGCAATGGAAACGGACCGATCCCAGCGGCAGCAACAATCTCCCGCTCATCAACGGCAACACTGCCTATCTCATCCAAGTCGCGCCCAGCACTCCCACTTTCACCCTCACCATCTCGCTCGGGAAAGCTCGCTTTTTCAAACCCACATGGAATCCAGATCGCTACAACTTGATCGGCTTTGGTTTGCAGGCGACGCCTACTTTTGACCAGTTCTTCGGTCCTGCAAGTAGCAAGCACTCCGTCGCGAATATCTTCAGCCTCAACGCCAGCGGCGCATGGGCGCGCGTCACCGGAACCCAAGCGATGGCCTCCGGCAGAGCTTATTGGGTCTTCTGCTCCGGCCCCTCGAACTACATGGGTCCGGTCTCCGTTTCCTTCAATGGCACCAACACTGGCAAGCTCGATTTCGGCGGACCCGGTGACGCCGTGACCGTCGGTGCAGGCGTCGATCAACTGGATCTCGATTTAGAGGAAATCAACTTCAGCAACCTCGGACCCGCCAGCGTCACCCCAGAACTCGACCTCATTTCCAAAAGCGACGACGGCCTCGCCCTGCACGTCGTCAAGCCTGCGACCAACAGCCTCGCCTACATCCGCGGCAACACCGTCGATTCCGCTGTCGGAGCCGGTGCCAGTGCCGCCCTGGATGAAACGGTCGTCACCCAGAAAAACGCCACGCTGACTCTCGGCGGACTGCGCGCTTGGCCAGACGATGCTCCACGCACGAACCTTTACCGCCTGAAAACCTCGCCCACCGGCGCATCCTTCTGGTTGCCGATTTCCGCTGTCCGCAGTGAAATCCAGCAAGGTGTCGGCATCGTCTCAGGCGTCCCAGCCAGCCAAGTCACCGGGCTTTGGGTCGGCGATGTGATTGCGAATTCCGTCACCAGCATCGTGGAAGACGGCGCACCCGCCCGGCCCGCCGCAGGCACAGCTCCGCTGCGGATGATCCTCCATTCCGACGCCACAGGCCAAGTCCGCTTGCTCTCCCAAGTCACCGTCATGCAGGCGAAATCCGCCGATCCCGCGATCCCCGCCGAGCGTGTCCTCGTCGTCGATCCCGCGCGGATTCCCTTTTTCGAGGGCATTAAAGAACGCGACGGGAAACGCGTCGGCGTTCGCATCGACTCCGCCGCCTACGACATGCCCCGTGCGCTCGATGGCGTCAGCCAGGCAAACATGATTTTCGACCCGAATTTCCTGCTCCTCACCAGCCTTTCCCCGGCCCTGCAAACCGCCCTCGCCAAAGACCCGTCCATCCGCACTCCGGTCGATACGAACCTCATCAACGTCAGCACCGTCGCCATTAACGCTGCCAAAGCCACCATCCCCGGCCTGCTGCCCAATTACCTGAAATCCCGCAGCATCCGCCCGCCCAAGCTCACCGAAGCCTACCGCCTGAACCTGAACGCCAGCGGCTCCGTCGGTGCCGGCCAGTCGCTCACAGCCGTCGTCAATCTGGATCCCTTCCACCGCACCAATCCCTACCGCCACGCCTACCACCAAAACCTCCCGAAAGGCCCAGACGTGAACCGCACGATGACCGTCACCTTTGATGCTTCACAGCCCATCGCCGACCGACTCCAAGGAAATTTCTCTGAAACCATCCGTGGCCTCATCAAGTCCGATCTCACCCTCTCTGGCCGTGTTGAATTCCGCCGCATCAGCTCCGTCGCCACGCTCCAAGGTGTCCAATAACGCCCGTCCCATGACTTTCCCAGCTATCACCCATTTCCCGATCCCAAGCCTGATGAAACACATTCCGAAACCATCCCGGATTTTCGCCGTCCTCTCATTCCTCGGCCTCTCTGCGGCCACGGCATTGGCGGCTCCCACGATTGAAGTCAAAGAAGGCACCACGACTTTAGTCAGCGGCACATCGAGTATTCCGTTCCCCACCACGGCCGTTGGCTCATCTTCCGTTGCGACCACCTTCACCGTCAAAAACACCGGAACCACCGGTGCCGACTTGACCCTCAGCGCGGCCACAGCCACAGGAAATACGGCGGATTTCGTCGTGAGCACTCCGGCTTCGACGAGTCTCGGATTTGGTGTTTCCACCACCTTCACCGTCACATTTTCTCCAACTGCTAACGGAGCGCGGACGACCGTTCTTCGCATTACCAACAACGACAGTGGAAACAGTCCCTTCAACATTACCCTGACAGGCACAGGTCAGGCCCCGGAAATCGTCGTTGAAGATAGCGCCAATGCCAACATCGCGGACAGCGGTAGCAAAGACTTTGGCTCGGTGAATGTCGGCACGGGCGCTCCGCTCACCTTCACCATCAAGAACACCGGAAACGCCAATCTCACCGGACTCACCATCACCAAAGACGGAACCAACGCGGCGGATTTTGCCATCACCGCCAATCCTACTGCGCCCGTGCCCGGTCCCTCAGGCAGCACGACGTTCACCGTGACGTTCACACCATCGGCGAGAGGGACTCGCACCGCCGCCATCCACATTGCCAGCAATGACCCCAACGAAAACCCCTTTGACATCAATCTTACGGGCATAGGCCTCGCGCCCGATATCGCGGTCGAAATGCCAGTGGGCACTCCCATCGCTCCTCAGCCTGCGTCGGGCGCGAATCTCGGCACGGTCACGGTGGGCAAGGTCGCATCGATCACGTTCAACATCAAAAATCCTGGAAATTCCAATCTTACCCTTTCGCCCGTTACATTGGGCAGCGGCACCTCGTCGGCGATCACCATCAAGTCCAACATCACCTTGCCGACGGTTGCTCCCGTTGGCACAACTTTTGTCCCGCCTAGCGTAGATCCCACCCTATCTTTATTTACCCTCCAATTCTCTCCGACCGCCACTGGTAGCTTCACCGGCAGCGTCTCGATTCCGACGAATGTCACCGGGAAAAATCCTTACGTCATCAATTTTACGGGAACCGCCGTGGACGCGATTCCCAATACCGATGACTTTGGATACTCGATGGACGTCGCCGCACCTGCCGCTTCAACCGCTTATTTGAAATTCGACGATCCCGATGTGCTCGTGCCCGGTGGCTTGCTGGTGGACGACGCCTCGCTTTTGGCAGACATCGGCTTCAGCTTCAAATTCTACGACAAGACCTACACCAAGTGCCATATTTCGACCAACGGTCTCATTAGCTTTGACGAAGGTGTCACGGAATGGAGTCCGACTGCGATTCCAAGCACGTTATTGCCTGATAACTACATCGCGCCGTTCTGGAGTGATCTCAAGCCCGGTCCAGATGGTGGCAAGATCCTTTATGCCACCCGCGGAACTGCTCCCAACCGCACCTTTATCATTAAATGGGAAGACATGCCGGAATACTACACGCCTTCCAGAAAAGTCACATTCCAGCTTACCCTACGCGAGGGTTCCAACAGCATTGAAGTCCAGTACAAGGACATCACCGCCGGATTCGGAGACACCCGGACCTTTGTCGGGATGGGGATTGAAAGCCGCAACTACGGCACCATCCAGCCGCAGCCTGCCTCCAACGTCATCGGTCTCAAGGCTGCTTATGGCCTCGTGGACTCTGCAGCAAAAGAGATCGATGCGAAACCGATCAAGTCTTTCCCCTATGCCATCCGCTACACGCGCCCGGTGGTTTTCTCCGTCGAGAGTAACTATCAGAAGCCCACTCCCACAGATTACACGGTGACCACCACCGAACCGACCCCTCTGCTTAATCCCGCAGACGTCAGCATCTTTCCGAAGGTCAAGACACACTACAAGACTCCCATCGGGACCAATCAGCGTTTTGAAGCTCCCGAGGCCATCTATTTGGACAAGGATTTCAACAAACTCAGCGGCCCAGGGGCATTGGATGGTCCTGCAGCCAATATCGCCTGGTATCGCCTCGTCAATGACGGCTACGCGATCGACGGTCAGGTCGTTCAGGGAACCCACGCATTTTTCTCTACCACGCTAAATCATGATGTGGCGGTCGTTTGGAGATGGCGTCTGGAATATGCTGCCATCATCGAGTCCGGCAAACCCAATGGCGGCTCCGTCAACGAAGGTGGTCGTCAATGGCTCAAACCCGGCGATCAATTCACCGCCATCATCGACAGCCCCCTCGACGGGATCTCGGAATCCTCAGGCCTACGCCTCACCGTCCAAGGCTATTCCATGTTTGACCGCGCCGGAGTGCAGATCGGCACCGAAATTCCGGTCACTGCGGGTGCATACGTTACCTCTACCCCCTTCACCTTGAGTCAACCCGTCCGCCGGAGATGGCGATGGACGGGTCAGGTTCGTTATCGCTTCAGCGCGGTCAACGGTACCAACCAACTCTTAGGGCAGACCTTCGTCCGCGTTTACGACGCCGCGACTCCCACGATTCTACAGGCAACCACACCTGCGAATCCCAATCCACGCATGGGCACCTCACCGATCACAGAAATCTGGATCGACGTGGGCCGGAAGGTGGATGTGGGAGCGTTTTATCGCACAGCGGATCGTTCTCTCACGCTTGGCAATTTCCTTTCAACTCCCGGCGGAAATCTCAGCTTCGTTGGTGCGGATGTCTCTGCTTCTAGCGATGTGATGGTGAATGATCCCCCCACCTTGGCAGTTGGAAACCGCGTGGCCCGGATTTTCACCGTCCCATTTGCCTCAGTCCCCACAGAAATCACCTTCAACTACGCGCCTACCGTTTTCCGTGTGGAAATTCCGCTCGGCAAGGAATTCGACGCGACCAACCCCAACGAGGGTCTCGTGCCTCATCTCAGCCCCGGTGCCATGCTGAGGGCTGCCACCCAAGGACCAGCAGACACTTTTACCCGTGTCGGTGTGGTTCCTACCGGTCAAGCAACGGGTAATCCGTATCGCTGGGATCAACTCGGCAAAACCGTGCTTCCCGTCCATCCCGGCAGTTATCAGCTAAACTGGCCGGATGCGAACGACCCCTCAAAAAGCTACAAGATCGAACTCGTCTCTGCCTACCCCGGAGACAACGCCACCTTAGCCACGGCACGGGAAACCCTGCTGCCGACGGGAGACTCACGACGCGAAATCGTCAGCAATTCCTTTGTTTTCAGTGCCGCCATGCCACGAGTGGATGCCGAATTCCCCGGCAGCGTGCCCGCTCCCGGACTCGCCGATGCCCATTATCGCCACCTTTACGATCCCATTCCGCTCCGCAACATGCCGACCAAGCTCGACATCAGCACCAGCGATGAATGGTCGTTCCGCGAACTCACCTACACCGACCTCGGCACCGGTGCCGCCGCTGGCACGGACGCCACCAAGCCCTTCAACGTCACCAACAGCGGGCGCACCGTCCTCCTTTACAGCTACCGCCCAAATCCCGATGAAGCCGCTAATGGCACGCTCAACAAGGAGCGTCTCGCCGTCCGCGTCGTCCGCTCCACGCCGTCCGTCGTCGTTCCGCGCATCGACTCCCGCCTCGTTCTCGGCAATCGCGGCCTCCAGCTCGGCAACGGCCTCGCCAGCTCGAACGCTGCATACGGCGTCGTCCAAACCGGAACCTTGCCCGCCACCACCACCATCACGTCCGGAGATAAATTCGTGGTCGATTTCTGGCTGAACTCGAAAGGCCTGAAAGCCTCCGCTCCCGTAACTCTCACCGGCTGCACCACCGCCGCAGGCTCTACCAATCTCATTTGCGCCAGCACGTCCGCCATCGTCCCCGGCATGACCCTCACTGGCACCAACATTCCCGCTGGCACCAAGGTCACTGCCATCACCAGCAACACCAGCCTTACCCTCAGTGCTGCGGCTACTGGCGCAAATACCGGCCTCTCACTCATCGCCTCGAACAAACCGGTCACCGTTCTCAGCACCGCTGGTGGCGGACTCAACGTCTCGCTCGATGCCGCCGCTGCCACCGTCACCGCGAAATACCGTGGCATCCCCATCACCCACTCGCTGCCCGTTGCCGGTGCAGCTTGGCGCCACCACGCCATCCACGTCTTTACCACCCGCCTCTTCGGCGTCGGCATCACCGTCGTGAACTACTACCTCGACGGCGTCCGCAAGGAACAAACCTATGTCACCAGTTGGTTCCCCGGCACCGCAAACTCCGATGTCGCTCCATCCGTCAACGCGAATTCCCTCCGCCTCGGCGTCGATGCCAACCCGCTCCACGGCCTCGCCATCGACCAATTCCGCATGTTCAACCTCGGCACCGACATCAAAGGCTACCTGAGCGGCAGCGACGTGAGGAAACTCCGCACCACCCGCGACATGACCGCCGGGGCAAATCAATTCCGCAGCGTCCCGCCGCAGCTCTGGTTCAGCTTCGAGGGCGCACCTGCCAGCAGCCGCTTCGCCAACCTCGGCACCCTGCCAAACGTCGGCCTCGGCCCGATTTCCGGCTCCGGCAGCTTCATCGGCACCTGGGCATACACCGACCTCCAAGAAGTCGCGACCCGCATCGACAGCACCCTCGACAACGCCGGATTCTCGGGCAGTGGCTACATTGTCAACTCGCTCTCCAACTACAACCTGAACCTCTACGACCGCGCTGCCGAAGTCGGAACGTGGGGGCCGATTTTCCCGGTGAATCACTCGCAACTCTTCACGGATGCCGCGAAAAAACTCGAAGTCACCTACTACGAGAACCCCTACCGTACCGACCGCTCGCCGAACCCGAACGTCGCATGGCCCTACATCACCACCGAGTTCCAAAACGTCGTCTATCCCACTGTCGGCCCGGACAAAGACAAGCGCATCTACATCGCCAGCCGCATCGGCTCAGAAGGCATCGACCAAAACGGCAGACCTCAACCGATTTTCGACCTTTCTGGCTACTCTGGCCTGAAAATTTACCACCAGCCGAGTCTCCTCCAAGCTGGTTACAACCCGAACGAAGAACACGCCCTCGCCGCCGCGTCAGGTCGCGCCGCGCTCAAGATCAAATCCCTCGGTGACGGCGTTCCGAACAATCTCCCGCTCGCCGCATTTGCCCTGCAAACCGACGCGAACCTAACCAGCACGCCTTACACTTCCGAGCCATGGGTGCTCGTTCAGGTCAACAACCTCGTCACCGGCGAGCCGGAAATGGCCGCCTACGCCGTCCAAAAAACCCGCACTGGCCCCGTCGCCTTCCCACGCCCGACCGACGCCGTCGTCCAATCCACGCCCGGCCTCGCTTACGAAGCCGCCACCAATCCTGAAGACCGTTTCCTCACGCTCGATCCGAACAAAGCCTACAATTTCAGCTACCAGTTCGAGTATCCCGTCTTCGCTGGCGACCTCCTCATCCCGCCTTACCCGCTCAATATCGTCATCGGCAACGTCGCCATGCAAGACGAGCGCGGTGGCAACATCCAAGTCGGTGGCGTCAATCGCCGCACCCTCTGGCGCGACGTGAACAAAAAAGGCTGGGTCGTCTCCGGTGATGGAAAATTCTTCAACCAGTTCTTCTACCCGATGCGCGGCGATTTCTACCTGCCCGGCTCGCCCGCCAACGGCACCCCCGTTGCATGGCTCCCCGCCACCCGCTTCTTCACTGGCGTCGGCACCGATATCGAGCCAGTCAAAGTCATCTACTCCAGCAAATGGCGCTCGAACTACCCCAAACTCAAGCGTGGCGAAACGCTCACTTACCAAGGTGGCGAGTATTTCAATGAAAACCCCGGCTCCCAAGGATTGCCCGCGCTCGTCGCGATGAAAGCCGCGGAAATCGTCTATGATTCCAGCACCCCGGACATGGTCATCGGTGCTGCCACGCCCGCCGCCGTCGGCAGTGCATCCGCGCAGATCATCCGCCCGCTGGACCGCCGCGAAAAAACCGCCTTCACCGCCGCGAAAATGAACACCGCCGGATTCTCCCCAGCGGAAACCGCCAAGCTCCTCATCATCGCCGAGCGTTGGTATTTCAAAGATCTCCCCGGCTCACTCGGCAAACGCTTCTACTACGATTCTCTCGCCTCGACCCTCGTTTTCCGCGGCTATCTGAATGACAAGGACAGCGGAAATTCCGACCTCACCCGTGGCCCGGACCCGCTGAACCTGTTGGAACCCAACGTGATGACGCTGGATGAATACAAGCTCATCCGCGCCCTTTCCCCAGACGGCACTTGGCAAACCGCCATCGACGATATTTTCAAACTCTGCCAAAACCCGAACGGCGTCACCGAGCTTGCTACCAGCATCACCAATCCGGTTTTCCTCCAAGGCGTCAAATCCGCCCCAGCAGGCGGTGGCCTGCCTGAAGTGAAGAAATTCTGGCGCGAAGACCTCTCTGGAACCGTCAACACTCCAGACCCGGTTCTGACCAGACTGGACAGTTTCGGAGTTGGTTCCTCACTCGTCCCGAACTCCTCGCTCCTCACTCAGAACCCAAATGGCTCACTCTACGTCACCATCGCGGAAAATAACCGCTCCGAACTCAATGGCGCGGCGATTTCTCTCCACATCATCGAGGTCGTCCCAGACCGCTATCGTGGCGCGATCAAGGTCATCGAGAGCGCGGACGCCTTCAGCGAAAAAGTCATGCTCACCCACAACGGTGACTTCGGCTCGAACACGGGCGATCTTTACTACGAATGGTGGATCAGAGACGCCGCAGCCTTGGATCTTGTCGCCAATGAAGTCCTGCCAAACGGCACCCTCAAGGAAACCGATACCAGCGGCAACACACTCTGGCAGGAATACCTCCCGCAAGTCCGCATCGCAGACGGCTCGCTCAACGCCACTCAGAAACACCTCGGCCTGAATTCGATCATCTTCGAAGGCCGCCCCGATGTCACGCTGGCCGACAAGCTCGTCCTGATGCGCTATCGCCACAAAAACGAGTCGAACTGGAACCTCGTTCCCTTCGAGTTCAGCAACGCTTCCCAATCCTGGAGACCCGGAAATCCAGCACCGTTCCAGTGGGCGGGTGCGGCAAATTCACCGCAGCTCCAAGCCGACGGCAGCAAACGCTACATCCCGCAGCTCGTCATGGGCTGGGTGAAACGCGTCCTCGACCGCATCAACCCCTACGAAGCCCGCTACACCGACTTTTTCTCGAACGAAAGCCCCGCCTCCTACACCAGCCAGATCCAAATCGCTGGCGGCCCGTACGCCGGAAAAGTGGCCCTGAACTCGGATAAAAACGTCATCGAAAACACCGGCCTCATCGAGCTTTACGAAACTGTCCTCCAGCGCGCGAAGGAGCTTTCCATCGACAATTCCTCGAACCCCGTCAGCACGGACGGCATCAATCAAGCACTCCTGCTTGCGGCCACCCGTCTCTCGGTCCTTTACGAACTCCTCGCCACTGAGGCATACAGCGACGCCCAAGATTCCACCATCACTGTCTCGGATGACGGCGGACTCACCAACGTCGCCTCGTTCACCCACGCCTTCCAGAATTTCGAGCCAGACCTGATGCACGAGGAACTCTCGCTGCTCCGTGGCACGGATTTCCGCAAAAGTTACCCAGTCTATAACCGCATTTTCTGGAACTACGCGAAAGGTCTCGGCGAGGCAGCCTACAACGTGAACTACAACGTCTATGACGCGAACACCGACGGCTTCATCAACGAGGAAGACGCCCGCGTCCTCTTCCCGCAAGGCCACGGCGACGCCTGGGGCCACTTCGTCAACGCACTCGGCAAGTCCTACGACCTACTCCGCGCCACCAACTTCAACTGGCGCACCCGTGCCGAGCTTTACTCGCTCATGCAAAACGTCCTCGAAGTGGATTTCCTCGACGAGAAAACCTTCGCCAAGCTCGCCGCCGCCAAGGCCCGCGCCGGACGCGACATCGTTCGCGGCACCTACCGCTTGAAATACACTCAAAACCCAGACGGCCAATGGCAAGGCTACTCGGACACTGCCGATCTCGCCCGCGCATGGGGCGTATCTGAATGGGGTCGCCGCGCCGGACAAGCCGCCTATTTCGACTGGGCCGTCGCCAATGCACTCCTCCCAGAAAACGCCACCGGTGCCACGCCGATCACCAATCCTGAAGGTCTCGATAAAATCGAACGCTCCGGCGCCATCGACGAAATCGGAGAAATCGCCAGCGGTTTCTACGAAATCCAAATGGCCATGGACGAAGCAAATGGCGGCGTGAACCCGCTCGGTTTCGACTCGGACGCCATCACCTTCGACCTCGATCTGGATTTCTACGAAAACGGCTCTGCCGCCGACCGCAGAACGCACTTTGAGCAGATTTACACCCGCGCCGTCACCGCCGGTAAAAACGCCCTCACCACCTTGGATTTTGCTGCAAAAGCGGACAACAAGCTCCGCCGCATCGCCGATGATACCGACGAGCTGATCCGCGAAGCGATGCGTCAGGATCTCGACTACCGGAATCGCCTGATCGAGATTTTTGGCCGTCCTTACAGCGGCACCATCGGTTTCGGCAAAGCCTACCCAGAAGGCTACGAAGGCCCGGATAACCTGCTTTTCGCCTACCTCGACCGCACCACCGTGGCGCAAATCGTTCCTCCCGGCACCAATGCGACCAACCCGGCCACGCTCACTTACAGCGAGATCAAAACCACCGTCGCGGGCCTCGCCTCGAATGGCACGCTGCTCAATCTTTACAGCAACACCAACGGCGGCAGCTCGCAGCTCACCACCGCCGTGCAAACCTTCGTCAACGGCAACGAATACGAAGACCCGACGACCAGTTTCACCATGCCCGTCAATCGCACCGCCGCCTACGCCTACCAATCAGCGGACGGCTGGGGCCAGCGGACCAGCCACGGAAAAATCCAGCAGATCTTAGAAAACATGCTCCGCGAGGAAATCGGCCTGGAGCGCGATCTCTACGCCTATTCGGACTACCTCGGCGATTACGAAACTGCCTGCCGTCGCCTCCTCAACCAAATCGACCTGATCGCCAAAAAAGAGAGTCTCCAAGATGCGATCACCGGCACACGGGCTGGCATTAATACCGCTATCGTCGCCACCCAGACGATCATCGGTACCCTCCAGATCATCGGCGACCTTGCCGGCTCCATCTCCGATGCAGTTTCTGAAGCGTTCCCCACCAGCATTGGATTCTCCAACGACGTCACCGCGCCTGCTCGTGGTATCGTCCTCGCCGCCGGTTTGGCTGCCCGCGAGCCGCTCAATGTCGCCAACGGGATCAGTGAAATCGCCATCCGCATCGCAGAACTGGTCCGCGACGAAGTCATCGACGCTCTCGAACGGAAAGGCGTCCGCGTGGATTACGTCGCGGAAATCGAAGGGATGCTCGTGGAACTCGGAGCCGTCGCCGGAGAAGATCCAGCACTCCGTAACGCCATCGCCGAGCGTTTGCAGAACTTGGAAATCCTCCGCCAAGAGTATTTCACCGCCCAAGCCGAGGGCTTCCGCCTCCTTCGTGAGCGCGAGGCATTCAACAAATCCTTCGCCGCCATCGTCCAAAAGAACCGCTACCAAGACATGGTTTTCCGCCTTTCCCGCAACGAGGCGATGGGCAAATACCAGTCCGCCTTTAACAACGCGTCCCGCTACACTTGGCTCGCCGCGAAGGCTTACGACTACGAAACCAGCCTCGATCCCGGCCACCCCGCCGCGCCCACCACCATTTACGACCAGATCGTGAAAGAGCGCCAACTCGGCCTCTGGGCAGACGGCGAACCTGCGGCCGGTCAGAACGGTCTTGCGGAAATCTTGGTCGAAATGAACGCCAATTTCCAAGTCCTCAAGCATCAACTCGGCATCAACAACCCGCAGAGCGAGACGGAAAAAATCTCAATGCGGAGCGAGTTCTTCCGCATCGGACCCGCCGCTTCTGCCGGTGGCACCGCCGCCAGTGACGACCGCTGGAAGGACGCGCTCAAGGCCCGCATCGTCCCGGATCTCATGAAAATGCCGGAGTTTGTCCGCTATTGCCGCCCCTTCGCCACCACCAGCACCGCCGCCCAGCCGGGACTCGTGATTCGTTTCTCGACCAGCATCGAACCCGGTCAAAACGTCTTTGGTCGCCCCTTGCTGCCCGGCGATCACAACTACAGCACCGCCAATTTCGCCACCAAAGTGCGCGGCTTCGGCGTCTGGCTGGACAACTACAACGCCGCCGGACTCAGCACCACCCCGCGTGCCTACCTCGTTCCCATCGGAAATGACTACATCCGTGAATCCAGCTCGACCACGCCATTCACCCGCATGTGGAGCGTGAACGAACAACGCATCCCCACGCCGTTCGTCATCAACCAAGGCAACATCACCGCACCCGGCTTCATCCCCACCCTCAACGGCGTGGACGGTGCCTACGGCGAAGCACGCCGCCACGGCGATTTCCGAATGTATCACAACAACGGCGATCCCGAGGCCGACGACAGCGAGCTAAACCTCGTTTCCCGCCTCATTGGCCGCTCCGTCTGGAACTCGGAGTGGATGCTCATCATCCCCGGAGCGGGTCTCCACGCAGATCCGCTCACCGGCGTGACCCAGCTTTCCAACACCATTCAGGACATCAAACTCCACTTCCAGACCTACTCGCATCAAGGCCAGTGAACCCGCCCTCAGCCGCCCACACCCATCACCGCCATCAGATGAAAAAATTTCTCCAACTCCTCACCGCCTCACTCCTGCTTACCGGCATGGCCGCCGCCAATGGTTTCACGGATTCCGTCGTCACCTTCTATGGCCAAGTCCGCCAAGTCGGCGGCGCACAGACGGTCCTGCTCCAGTCCGGTAAACTTGAAATGACCTTCGTCAACCAAGCGAACCAAACCAACCGCGTCACCCTCAAGACCGACCTCCGCCCCACCGGCCAAGGCGCGGATAAACTCTACTCCTACGCCATCGACGTGCCGCTCGCCTACCTGCCCGAGGCACCGCGCATCACGGAGTTTCTCGCCATCGGTGCCACTTCCACGAATTTTAAAATTCAGGAAATTAAGATCGACGGTCGGATCGCCACCTTGCCTGACGGCAGCAAAGAATTTTACGGCCTCAGCTTTGCCAGCCGTGGTGCCGACTACCGCCTCGACCTGCTCGTCCCCGGTGAAAACATCGACACCGATGGCGACGGACTCCCGGATTGGTGGGAAAAACTCTACGGCCTCGATCACACCCTCGCCGACTCTGGCGACGACGATGACAACGACGGCTGGTCCAACCTCCAAGAATACCAACAAGGCGCGAACCCCACCGTCAGCAACCGTAAGCCTCAGCTCGCCAGCGTCGAAATCCTCGTCCCAGAGTCCGGCCAAGCTGGCGTTTTCCTCCACGTCCTCGACTCAGACACCCAGCCCGCCGGGATTCAGCTCGAATTCACGGGCAGCGCAGCATCCGGCTTCACGCTCAACGTCGATGACGCCCCGCTCGCCGCCGGCCAAGTCAGCCTCCTCACCCTCGCCGATCTCCGCGCCGGACGCCTCACTGTCCGCCACGCGAATCGCGCTTCAGCCGTCGTTTCCCTGCCTGTCCGTTTGGGCGATGGCGGAGAAATGACGACGGGTGAAGTCCTCGTCCGCGCCGCCGCGCCGAGCACACGAGATGGAAATGATTCCGCACTCTGGCTAGACGGCCTAGATCTCACCGGCACCCGCATCAGCACTTGGTCAGACCGTTCTGGAAATTCTCGTAACGCCTCACAGCCACTCGCCGCCTACCAACCCGCCGTGAAAGATGGCGCAGCAGATTTCTCCGTTTCCGCTTCGGCTCACCTATTTTTCCAAGATCTCGCCATCTCCACCGCGAACCACACCGTCCTCGCCGCCTACCAAGCCGCCAGCACTTCGGACGCCCCGCAAACCTTGCTCTCGACCAATCGCGGGTTCATGAAAATTTTGCCCACCAGCCAAGCGATCTCCTATCCCGGCTCGCCGACTTACCAAATGGACGGCCTCTCTGCTCAAGGCTACGTGAACGTCGCTGGCCAACAAGCGACCTCCATTTTCCGCCGCGAAGGCACGCTCCTCCAAAATGTCTTCGGCCTTTCCTACGACGGCCAAAACGTCACCGCCGCCGCCATCGATCCCGTCTTACCCACTCTCGGCGGTCGCCGTTCTGCGATCCCGAGTACCAACGGTCCGCTCGACGAATCCTTCGCCGGTCAGCTCCAAGAACTCCTCGTTTTCCCAAGCGCCCTCGCCGAGCAAAAACTCCGCGACGTGAATGACTACCTCGATTCCAAGTGGGGCGGCTCGATCATCTGGGATCTCAGCACCGAGCTGAAATCCGTCAATCTCACCGCCACTTCCTCCACCCATCCGCAGACGATTCGCGGCGGCCACGGCGACGACCGCATCGGTGGCGGTGTCCTTGCCGACACGCTTTCCGGCGGACCTGGCATCGACATTTTGACCGGCGGGGCAGGGGATGACCGCTTCGTTTTCGGCGGCCTCGACACGGGTGCAGACCGCATTTCCGACTTCGATCTGGAAAATGACATCCTTGATCTCTCCGCCCTCTTCTGGGGTCGCACTGGCGACGCCCGCCAATCCATCGCCGTCCGCCTCGACGCAGATTTTTCGACTCCCACACCGACTCTGAACTCCGTCCTCATCGTCACCCGCCCGGACGCCACCACTCAGGAAATCACCCTCGAAAACAAAGTCGTTGGCAGCAGCCAGCTCATCCAACTCATCGCCGAAGGCCGCATCCGCATGGGCGGTCTCAGCATTCCATCCACCGTCCAAATCGCTCTCGCCCCCGGCAGCCCGGCTGGCCCGACCAGCGAGTCGATCAGTGAACCATTCAGCATCGTCCTCACCCGCAGCGGTGCAGGCACCGCCGCCGCACTCGATGTCCCAGTCGGCTTCTTCGAGGAAGCACTCGGTGGGAAATTCGTCATCGAATCTGCTGTGGAAAATGAAAGCCATCGCGCCGTGATCCACTTCCCACGCGGCGTCACCAGCAAGACCGTCACCGTCCGCCCCGTGCCGGATCTCAAGACTGCTGGCTCGAAAACCGTCCAGCTCGCCGTCCTGCCGCAATACAAATTCACCGTCGGCGGCGCGTCTCTCACCCGCACCATCACCGACCGCCCGATGGTCTGGCTGGAAGTCATCCAACCTTCCGCCATCTCCAGCCTCGCCCAGCCCGCCGTCATCCGCGTCCATCGCGACGGCGCAAGCACCAGCTCGCTCACTATCCCACTTAGCCTCGGCGGCACGGCGAAAGAAGGCACTCACATTCAGGAAGTTCCAGAAGCTCTCGTGATTTCCGCAGGTCAGACCTTCGCGGAAATTTCCATCCAGCCCATCTCCGCCGGACTCGCGAAAGGCCCGAAAGTCGTCCATTTCAAACTCCAGCCCGGCGATCTCTACCAGACAGGAAATCCTAACGAAGCTGTCATCTACGCCGCCGCGTCCGCCACCGAGGCGAATGGCGCGGGCTTCGACCGCTGGCTCCAAGCCTCCACCAATGGCGAGATGCAAAATCTCGCCGATCTCTCCGATCTCCCGCCCGGCACCGTTGCCAAATACCTCAAAGCCTACGCATTCAAGCTCGCGAACGTCGATCAGCTCGACTCGCACCAAATCGCCTTCCGCGTCGCCAACGGCAAGCCCGAGATCCTCACAAAAAGCGCGATGAACGCCGCCGACGTCAGTTGGAAAGTGGAATCCTCACCCGGCCTCGACCAATGGGCGGACTCCTCCAACGGCTTCACCGAGTCTGCCGATCCCACCGGCCTCAAGCTCGTCGGCCAGACTCTCCCAGCACACGCCACCAGCCGCTTTTACCGCCTGAGCATGAACCTCGAACCCGGCGAACTCGCCACCCACACCATCGGAAAATTGGTCGGCACCGCCCCTTTCGGCATCAGCGGCAAGTCCGTTTGGAAAACCAACCAAAGCACTGGCGAGCTCACCAGTTCCAACGATTCCGGCCGCATCATCGCTGAAGTCGCAGACGGTGCAGACCTCGATTTCGAGCTTCAAGTCACCGGCGGCAGCTCAGGCGATCTCCTTACCTTTTACATCGACGGCCTAAAAATCGCCGAAACCTCCGGCGTGAAAGTCCGCGTCCAACGCGAACTCACCGGCAGCCACCTACTGATGTGGGAATTCAAACGCGTCACCGGCAACGCTGTGATCCGCAATCGAGCGCAATGATCCAAACTCGCATCCACACCTTGGCGCTCGGCTGCCTGCTGACCCTCGTTTCCTGCGATCAGGAAACGCGGAAGTCTGCTGTCAGTCCGCCGCCTTCCGCCGATGCGGGCGTGTTGATGCAAGTCGGTTCCGTCGCGATCACGCAGAAAGATTTGGACCACCAACTCAAGGAACGGCACGCCAGCCGGACCGACGAGGAATCCCGCCAGACCGCGCTCAGTGAACTCGCCCAACGCGCCAGCCTGACCCAAGCTGCCCTCGACGCGAATCTCGAAAACGACCCGATCGCCCGCGCCGAGATCGCCCGCATCCTCATTTCCCGGCTTCGCGAAATCGAGCTGACGCCCAAGCTCCAAGTCGCCGCCAACGCGCCAATCTCCGCCGCCCGCCTGCGCGAAATCTACGAATCCCGCAAAGACGAATTCCAGTCCGCAGAGAAACGCCAAGTTGCCCTGCTTTGGCTCGATCACGGCCAAAATCCCGAGCGAGTCGCCGCTTACCAAGAAAAACTCAACCAAGCCAAAACCTGGTTCCTCACCAACGAAGATCTCAGGAAAAATCCCGAGCATGGCTTCTCCGTCCTCGGCGTGGACTACTCCGAACACGCGCCAACCCGCTACAAACAAGGCATCCTTGGCTGGTTCGATCAAAAAGGCGGCGCAGATCCAGTCGCCAAAGCCGCCGCCGAAATCGCCTTCGCCCTCGAAAAACCCGGCGACATCAGCGAAGTCGTTACCCGCCCCTCAGGCATTTTCCTCGTCCGCTATATGGCCGAAAAACCCGCCTTCACTCGTCCCTTCGAGTCCGTCTCCGCCGAGCTGGAGCACGCCGAACGCCGCCAGATGCGAGAAGCAGTCGAAGCTGATTTCCTCTCTTCCATCAAATCCCGCTACCCCGTCAGTCCACTTGGCGGCGATGCCTCGCATTCTAAAGTCTCAAACACACCCTGATTACACCCGCTATGAAACCGTCCCGCAACTTCCTCAGCTCCGTCATTTTCCTATGCATGGGAGCCTCGTCCGCACACGCAACCGGCATCCTCACCATCGGTGGCAGCAGCAGCAACAGCACTGGCGGGCCGAATTTTTCGCCCGTGAACGTCTTGCTGAATTCGAGCGTCCTTGAAGCCGACATCGTCAACTCGCTGGCCGCAAATCCCACCGTGACCGTGAGCAACGTCGGCGGTGGTGCGATCAGCGCCATCAGCCCGGTTTCGTGGCTCAACGCGAACACCTTCACGATCAATGCCGCGACTTCGCTCACTGTCTCCGCGAACATCACCAACATCGTCGGCAACGGCACGCTGAACCTGACGGCTCTCAATGGCGCCGTAGCACTGAATGGCGTGGTAGAAATTTCCAACGCTCTGAACGTCAACGCCACGGCTGGCATCACGCAGGATAACTCACACATCCTGAAAGCCACCGGACTCGCGACCTTCAACGCCGGATCTTCAAATATCACCCTCAACGGCCCGGACAACAATTTCGGCAGCCTCAATCTCACCGGAAATGCAATTTCCGTCACTGAGGCGAGTTCCTCAGTCCTCGCAGCAGTAAACAGCACTGGATCACTCAGTCTCACTTCCGCCGGGACGATCACTCAAACCGGCTCTGCTCAAGTCGTCGGAGCCGCGAATTTCAATGCGGGAGCCAACGCGATCACTCTCACCAACGCCGGGAACAACTTCGGCAGCATCAGCCTCAACGGCACTACCGTCGCCGTGAACGAACAAGGTGCCACCGATCTCGGCACAGTCAGCGCGACTACGCTCAACGTCACGTCCGGCGGCGCGATTACGAACTCCGGCAATGTCGCTGTCACGGGCGCAGCCACGCTCAATGGCACCTCGATCAATCTCGGTGGCGGAGTCGGCACGGCTTCAGTCGGTTCGCTCAATTTTAACACCACCGGAACCGCCTCTTTCAACCTGCTCTCCGGCACGACGATCACCGGTGCGAACACCGCAGGAAATTTCGTCTGGAACACCAATGGCACCGGATTGATCGGTGCGGCGGCCACCATCACCGCCACCTCGGCTGAAATCCAACAAGGCTCGATGACGCTTTCCGCGAACAACCAGCTCGCCATTACCGGCGGTCTCTCGCTTCTCTCCGGTGCAACGCTCAATCTCGGCACATTCAATAACACCGTCGGCACCTACAGCCAAACTGGTGCGGCCAACCTCAACGGAACCGGCACGCTCACCGCCACCACCTACAATCTCAGCGGCGGAAATGTGAACGCCAACCTCGGCACCGGCACGCTCAACCAAGTCGGAAATACCACGACTTCCCTGAACGGCACCTCCGCTGCATCGGCGGTGAACGTGAACATCGGCACCCTCGATCTAGGTTCCTCCAATCGCCTGCATGACAG
>JANOQR010000141.1:0-4169 GCA_031414935.1 Luteolibacter sp. | reverse complement strand
AGGTGCCGCCCTCAATGAAGGTGCCCGCACCGAGATTGATGACGATGGATTGGATGTTGGAATTGAAATCTAGCCAAAGCTCGGTGCCTCCGTTGCGAGTTTGGATAAAATATCCAGGTGCTGGAGTGAGCAATGTGGGTGCGCCTGTGATGCCTCCTGCGGCTGTCATGAGCAGGTAATCCGAGGCGTTATCCACAGTGCCAGTGATCGCTATCTTTGAGTCGGCTTGGAAGCTCACGGTGGACGTGGAAGTGTTCGGCGTGCCAAGGGTGAAGCCGAGTGACGCGTTGGCCGCGACGGTGATGGGTGAAGTTTGGCTGCCGCCGACGAGGGCGAGAGTTCCTGCGGATACCGTGGTGGCACCCGTGTAGGTGTTGATGCCTGAGAGCGTCCATTTGCCGGTGCCAACTTTGGAGAGAGATGTGGTGTTGGTGACGGAGTTATTGACGATAGCTCCGGCGATTTCCCCGGTGCCAACGGTGGAGCCGGAAAGCGCGAAGGTTTTACTGCCCGCGCCCGTTGCGGTTAAGGCACTGGTGAATTTCAACAAGCCGGTGCCTGCTTGCTCAAGTGTTACGGTGCCGCCAGTTCCGGTCAGATTGAGGACGCGATCCGTGGTGTCACCCGTGCCCGTGTAGCGGAGCGTTTGGTTGTTGGCAACTTGGCCGAAGATGATCGTGCCGTTGGCGAGGGTGCTGGGAGCACCCAGTGCGCTGGGTGTGCCGTCCGCGTTTTTGATCGAGTTAAATGCGACAGTGGTTGCTTGGCGGATATCGACTTGGCCACTAAAAGTGCTGGCTCCGAGCAGGCTGATCGTGGTTCCGCCCGCCCCAAGGATCAGCCTACCGGTGAAGCCACCGATCACGCCGTTGACAGTTCCTTGTCCTCCAAGGAAGAAATTCTGCGTACCAGTTCCAGTGATATTTCCGTACGTGAGCGTCGATGAGCCTCTGTTAGCCATCGTGAATTGAGCCGTATTAAACAAGTAGCTTACGTTTCCTAATGTCGTGGGGATATTGGGAGCGAAATTGGCTTGGTTTGCGGTGGCTGGGGCACTCACCGCGCCGAGAGTCAGGCTGCTGCCCGCTCCTCCGGTGAAAGTGAGGATTTGATTATTCAGGATCGAGCAATCGCCCATCGTCAGAGCGACACCTGCGCCTGCGACATTGATGGATGAATTCGTATTTCCTGCATGGGTGACGCTGCGGTTGGTCGTCGCGGTGAGTCCCGAATAACGGAAAACTCCACCATCTAAGATGATTCCCGCAGCACCTGCGACTCCGGCACCGATGTTACTTGCGACCCCGCCGTCGGCGAGCGTGTCCACCGAGAGCGTGCCACGGCGCACCGTGGTGGGACCCGTGTAGGTGCTGGTCCCGGAGAGAGTCAGGGTGTTAATGCCGAGTTTGACCAAACCATTTGCAGGGCTGCCGGAGATGCTTGTGCTGTAAGTGAAATCCCCATCGGTGGTGTCCACGCCGATGTTGGCGGCAGGATCGCGAGTGATTCCTGCGAGATTTCCGGTCATGTTGTTAGCGAAGGCGTTATCAACGTCGGTAGCGGTGAAAAAGCCGCTACCACTCAGACCAAGCACTCCGAGGCCAAGGGTCGTATTTGCAGCAAAAGCATGAGTGCCTACTGTCGGCTTTGAGGCGAGATTACGAAAAATAAGCCCACCGCCAGTGACATTGGTGCCACCCGCGTAGTTATTGGTTCCAGAGAGGGTCAGGATGCTGGTGCCGGTTTTGGTGACGGCATAGCCAACCGCTGCCTCGCCAATGTTTCCTGAAAAGAGAAATTCGCCATTTCCTGCTCCCGTGACGAGCGTGTTCGCTTGGTTGAGTGCGAGATTGGCCGCGATGTTGTAATTAAGGTAGAGGCCCGTCCAAGGAGTTCCATTGCTGAGGTTATTGAGTCCATTGAGATTCACCGTTGAGGTCGTTCCGTCCCCAATCGTCCATGTCGAGGCGTTGGAGGCGATATTGATCGCGGCCACGCTATCGACTCCAGTGTTACCGCGTCCATTCAAGGTCAGGGTGTTCATGGAGAGTGCTGTGGGGACATCCGTTGTAATCGCGTTGATTCCATTCGAAAGTCCGGTGGTTGTGTTGGCGAAAAAGATGAGTTCGTTCGCAGCGTCACTCACAAACGGAGCACTTGTCGCCCAGTTTCCCGCCACAGTCCACGTCTGGGTAGCTACTGAGCTCTGCGTCCAAGTGAATGGCACAGCATGGACCGACGCGGATGCGGCGATTAGCGATAAAACAAGAATCAAGGAAGTGCGGAATAACGGTGTTTTCATAGGATTCGTAATTTAGGGCGGTTGTGGATGAGAATGAAGTTCGGCGGAAAAAAGGATGAACTCTGAGGTCTTGGGTCGGGCAAAAGGACATCCCGCATCTGAATGGAAACAACTCGTTGGTGGATCGACCCTTCACTGGAAAATTGGCAGAAATTGCTGAACCGTGGTTTAGCCAAAACGGATAATTTCTAACTAAACAAATAACTCTTAACATTTATTGAGTCGCAAACGAGGCGTCGAGAGAATTCTCCATGCCTACTTTCATGGAAGACCGCTGCCTTGGTTCGCATTCCGGGGTTTGACGTTTGCGGGATGGCCCGCTAGGGATTCGCGGACTTGCCCATGATACGCGAAATTGTTCAATACGGTCACCCGGTTCTTCGTCAACGTTGCAGAGACATCACCGAGGTGGACGACACGATCTTCCGGCTGGTCGCTGACATGCTAGACACGATGAAAGACGCGAACGGCGTGGGCCTCGCCGCGCCGCAAGTGGGCGAGGATTTACGGCTGGCGGTCATCGATGTCTCGCATGATCCCGAGTGCGTTTCATTTCTCAAGGTGAATGGCGAGGACGCAGATTTGTTGTCCTTGATGCCACTGGTTTTCATCAATCCTGAGCTGGAGTTCGGGCAGGAAAAAGACTTCGGCATGGAAGGCTGCTTGAGCATTCGCGGGATTCGCGCAGAGGTCCGGCGGCCTGAAATGGTCAAGGCGACGTTGCCTCAGCTCGATGGCTCGATGATCGTCATCGAGACCGATGGCCTGTTATCGCGGGCCTTGCAGCATGAGATCGACCACCTGAACGGGGTGCTATTCGTGGACCGCCTGCCTGCGGTGGCGAAGGTCTCGATGAAGAATCGGCTGAAGCGCGTGCTGGAGGAAAATGGCTTTTCGTGATTTTTTCACCGAGAAGCTCGACTTTCCGAGTTCGTTAAGCATTGTTGCCGCAATGGCGATACTGACCGCAGTTTGATCGCCTCTATCAACTCCAATCCGTATCCGAAATGAGCACGAACCGAGGCATCTTTGAAAACTTCCCGAACCAACCGGCAGCGTCGAAAGACTCGCCATTTGCGATTGTCCACGAGCCAGTGGAAGCAGCGGTGGCCAGCAGCCCATTCACGGCGGTGAATCGCCAAGATTCTCCATTTATGGTGGTGGATGAAGTGAGCGAATCGCGGCAAGTCGAGTCCGGCCGTCCTGCGGTTTTACCGGAGCGCCGGAAAGTAGATTCACCCTTCCAAGTCGCCGAGCCGTCTGAGGGATTTGGTTTTGAGGCACCCGCGAAACCTCTCGCCGCCTCGCCTTTCGATGCGCCGCCCGTGGTTGCCCCGGTCGCGCCGTCACCATTTTCTACGCCGCCACCGCAGGCTGCGGCCTCACCATTTTCCGTGGCTCCTCAGCAGACAGCGGCGGTTTCGCCATCGACTCAGGCGGCCATCGCGGCTTTTGGAAATTGGCAGGAAGCCCCGCCTGCTCCGCCCGTGTTTTCCCAGCCCACGCCGTCCGCATTCGCGCCCGCCCCGCAAGCCGCTCCTGCGCCGCAAGCAGCTCCCCAGCCATTTTCCCAAGCCGCCCCAGCAGCGGCAGAGTTTTCCGGCGATTCTCAATCGGACTCTTTCTCCATCAAGCAGCTCGAACTCCGCGCCATCTTCGGCGTGGATCGGGAAATGAACACGGACGAGATTCTCCAACGCTCGCGGGCACTTCCCGGAATGCGGAACATCGCCCGGGTAAATTCTCAGGACATGGGAACCATCGAGAGCCTCAAAAATCTGCTGCCAAACCTAGGTTTCGGCAGCGGCGGGCTCAAGCTCTACGCGGGTTCTGTGCCACTCGAATTCATCCGCGAAGGCCCAGTCCT
>JANOQR010000140.1:0-2337 GCA_031414935.1 Luteolibacter sp. | reverse complement strand
CGACGCAAGTTATCAAAGATGCGGTGATCGCGGCGGGAATGATGATTTTGAAATACGGTTTCATGAAATGGCGGGTGAGGCTCCTACGGCGCGGGCATCTTTTCGCGGGACCACGGCTCCTGCAAGGGAGCAAATGCAGAGCTGGGAATAAAACGCCACGCGTCATCGGCTCTGTCTTGGATTCGTGAATCCGCGCGAGCTGGCTCTGGGGTTTGTTCTTGCTTGGGTGGGAGAAGATCGCCCAAATCGCGCCTCTAAACGTGCTGAAAACTACGATGAAATTATTTGGAACCGACGGGATTCGAGGGCGAGTGAATGAGTTTCCGATCACTGCGGAAGTGGCACTGCGGACCGGGAAAGCGGTGGCCCAAGTGCTGCGTTCCAATGGTGCGCGTCGCAACCGCGTGCTCATCGGCAAGGACACGCGGATTTCTGGCTACATGTTGGAAACCGCGCTCACCAGCGGCCTCGTTTCCATGGGCATGGACGTGTATCTCGTCGGCCCGATGCCCACGCCTGCCGTCGCGCATCTCACGAAGTCCATGGGCGCGACTGCCGGGATCATGATTACCGCCTCTCACAATCCGTACGAGGACAACGGCTTGAAAATTTTCGGCCCAGATGGATTCAAGCTCACCGACGACCTCGAAGCCCTCATCGAGCGGCACATCATGGGCGACGAACCCGAGGCGACTCCGCTGCCGCCCGCGCAGATTGGCAAGGCGCACCGGATCGACGACGCGCGTGGGCGTTACATCGAGTTTGCGAAACACGCTGCGGATAACATTTCGCTGCACGGCAGAAAAATCGTCGTCGATTGCGGACACGGTGCCGCCTATTTCATCGCACCGCTCATTTTCAAAGAACTCGGTGCCGAGGTCATCGTCATCGGCAATCAGCCAGACGGCCTCAACATCAACGCCGACTGCGGTGCGCTCCATCCCGAAGCTGCGGGTGCGCTCGTCCGCCAGCACCAAGCCGACCTCGGCATTTCCTTCGACGGCGATGCGGACCGCGTGATTTTCACTGACGCAAATGGCCAAGTGGTGAGCGGTGACCGCATTCTCGCCCTCTGCGCCATCGGCCTGAAAGAGCAAGGAAAGCTCCGACACGACACGCTCGTCGCCACCGTGATGAGCAATCTCGGGCTGATCGAAGCCATGAAAAAACACGGCATCAAGGTGGAGATCACCGCTGTCGGCGACCGCAGCGTCATCGAGTGCATGAGGAAAAACGGCTACTCATTCGGTGGGGAAAATTCCGGGCATCTCATCTTCGGCGATCACGTCACGACTGGCGACGGCATTCTCAGTGCGCTCCAAGTCCTGCGCTTGATGGGTGAAAAAAACGCCAGCCTAGCAGAGCTCGCCGCCGTGATGCACGAATACCCGGCGGAACTCGCGAACATGCCCGTGCCGTCCAAGCCGCCGCTCGATTCATTGCCGAAGCTCCAACAACTCATGCAGCAAGCGACCGCCGAGTTCGGCGATGTGGGTCGTCATTTGATCCGTTACTCCGGCACAGAGAACAAAATCCGCGTCCTCGTCGAGCACCGCGAAGCCGCAGAAGTCCGCTCTTGGGTCGATAAATTTTCCACCGCCATCCACGAGGAAATTCGATAGACTTCTATTTTGTAAGAAAATGAAGAAGAAGCAAATCCTCACAATTCTCAAGCGGACGATGATAAGCGTTGTCGGTTTGGGGACACTGATTGGGGTCATTGTCTTCTTGCCGGGCGATATCGAAGGGCAATATCGGGATATTGGTGTCCGCTGTATGTGTGATTGTGTCACCTTCTTGCAGTTCCGAGATGGCAAGATTCTCAGTTACGGCAGTGCTCATCCCCCTGCCAATGTCATAGGCCATTACACCAAGAATTCCGATGGTAGGATCAATATGTATTACAATTCTTACACTCCGGGTGAAGCTGATGAGCTTATAGGTCAGGCTCATCCGTATTTACTGATGACCAAGTTTTCTTGGTCCACAGACGTGGAGTGGGGACTCAAGCGGCCCAAGATTTTTACTATCCGAAAGACGATTGCGGAGCATGAAATTACATCAACTTATATCAACGCCGACAGATCAGTAACGAAGACCTTCTATGATGATTCATTGAAACCTGTGCGCAGCGAACTAGAGTTACCAAAAAAGAAAAAAATTCCAAAGTAAGCGCTGGATGACTCTCTCACTCGCTCTCTTCTTGCCCATGCCCTCATCTAAGTTTAATTTCAGCCTGCGACCAAAACGCGGCCTGCTGGATAGCTTTTCATCACTCTAACGCATGTCCTTCGACCTCGCCGATTGCTACCCGCTCTCTCTCACCCGGAGAATCGA
>JANOQR010000139.1:0-20360 GCA_031414935.1 Luteolibacter sp. | reverse complement strand
GGAGTCCCCCGGCTTCGCAGCGCGGATTCTGCCGCCCGGCGTCTCGGGGTCCGCGTAACCGACGAAAAATAATCCGTGCTTCGGGTTTTCTAAAACACCCTGTCTGGCGAAATTATTAGAAACCGTTTTCTCCGACATCATGCCGCTGGATAGGGCGTAGATGCAGCCCGGATTGAAGGGAATCGGGCCTTTGTTCTTCTTGCTGCCAGCTTCGAGATCCATGTCTTTAAGGAAGCGGAAGTTCGGCAAATGCCGCCGCGAAGTGGTGCTAAAGCGGTCGTAAACATTCGTCATCTTGGTGCTCAGGCCGCCGATATAAACTGGGGTCTTCTTCGGGATCAGTCCCTCTGCCTTGAAGCGATGCAGCATTCCTAGCACCTCCTGAGTTTTCCCCATGGCGAACACCGGGATGAGCACGGAGCCTTTACGGGCGATGACGTTCTTGATGGCTTCTGCGAGGGCATTTTCCTCATCCATCCGGTTGTAGTCTGGATCGCGCTCCTGTTCGCCGCGCGTCGTCTCGACGATGAGCGCATCGACTTTTTCCTCGGGAAATAATGCACCTTTTTGCAGCGTGCTGTGCTCGAAATTCACGTCACCGGTGTAGAAAATCTTTTTTCCCTCCACCTCGATGGTCACGCCCACGGAGCCGAGGATGTGGCCCGCATCGTGAAAAGTGCCGCGAAAAGTGCCCGCCGGATCGAGATCGAATGGCCGCTCCACCCCGCGCGTTTCAAAGGCTTCCTCGATGTCGTCCAGCTCGCGATGCTCAAAAAGCGGATACTCGGCGATGCCGTGTTCGATGCGTTTTGCCTGCATCACGTTGACTGAGTTGTGGAGCATCGCGCAGGCCAGCTCGGCGGTCTCGGCCGTGAGGAAGACCTTTGCTTGCGGCTGATCTTGGAGGAAAACCGGCAGTGTCCCGACGTGGTCGAGGTGGGAATGCGTGATGATGATGGAGTCCGCCGTGCGTGGCTCCACATATTCGTAGTGCGGAATGGCCTCCGAGCCTTCGTGTTTCGGGTGCATCCCCGCATCGAGGATCACCTTCGCGTGACCGGATTCTAGTAGATAGGAATTCGCACCGATACCGGCGTGGCGACAGAGGCTTTTAAAAATCATGATATAGGCAAAAGAACGGGAAACGCCGGACCATGAGGGCGAGTCCGCTACCTGTCAACCCACCCGCTTGGTTTGAATTGGGCGGCATCTCGTGAGAGCCGAGAATCTGCTTGGACTCGCGTTTGAAATTCAACTTCTTACCCTGCCATACATGCACTCACATTCCCAACTCGCAGTCATCGGTGGCGGCCCGGCGGGTCTCCGTGCAGCCGAGGTGGCGGCATCAGCGGGGATGCAAGTCACTTTGTTTGATGCGAAACCTTCGGTGGGCCGGAAGTTTCTCGTCGCGGGCAAAGGCGGGCTGAATCTCACGCACGGAGAATCGTTAGACCGCTTTATTTCACGCTACGCTGGCCCGGATCAGCCTGCGGAAATTTGGGAAAGCCTGATTGCGGATTTCGATCCCACCGCCCTTCGCGCGTGGGCGGCAGGACTCGGAGTGGAGACTTTCCAAGCCACCAGTGGCCGCGTCTATCCCAAGGCTCTGAAGGCAGCTCCGCTCCTGCGGCGTTGGATCGAGCGGCTGCGTGGGCTGGGTGTGCGATTCGAGATGAATCATCGGCTGACTTCTCTTTCACCGGGAAATTCTTATCAACTTGGTTTCGCAAACGGTAGCTGCGCGACTGCGGATGCTGTCATCCTCGCTCTCGGCGGCGGCTCGTGGGCGAGGACTGGCTCGGATGGTGCGTGGACCTCCATTTTCGAAGATCTCCAGATCGCTCATCATCCGCTCGTCCCGGCGAACTGCGGCTGGGAATGCGCGTGGCCGCAAGCCGTGCTGGCGGCGGCTGAGGGGATGCCGCTGAAAAATATCCACGTCTGCGCGGGTGGCCAGACGGTCATTGGCGAGCTGATGCTCACTCGCTACGGACTCGAAGGCGGCGCGATCTATCAACTCGGCTCCATACTCCGCACGATGCCAGAGCCAGCCATCTCTATCGACTTCAAGCCCACGTTCACCCACGAGCAACTCGTCGCGAAAATGGAATCGGTCCGCCGTGATTTCCTAGCAGAAGCCCGTGTTCGCTGGAAACTCAGTGAACCAGCGCACGCCATCCTCACTCAGAAGACCTATGCGGACGCGGACTCTCTCGCTCGCGAAGTGAAACATTGTGTCATTTCGCTCATCCGTCCGCGCCCGCTCGACGAAGCGATTTCCTCTGCGGGAGGCGTGTGTTGGGGTGAGTTAGACGAAACGCTGATGCTGAAGAAACTTCCCGGTGTTTTCCTCGCTGGCGAAATGATAGCCTGGGAAGCCCCGACTGGCGGCTACCTGATGCAAGGCTGTTTCGCCACGGCGACCCGTGCGGCGAACTCAGCAGCAAAATGGATTTTACGGTAGCTCGCGGCCCTCAATGATGGCTTGGGAAAACGGATCACCTGCTGCGGCAAATCCGCACAAATGCGTCATGGCGAGCTCACGCACTTGCTCCGATGGGTTTTTCAACGCGGAGACTAACACTTGCCAGTCGGAGTAGCGTTCGAGCATCGTCTTGGCTTCCTCTAACGTGGCAATCGGCAAGCGTTTTTTGTAGTCTGCACGCACCACGGATTCGAGATGCATGATGTCCTGCAAATCCTTGTCGCGACCCGTGTCCATTTTGCTTTGGATGAGATCGAGTGGATCGGGAAGTAAGGTGCCATCTCCTCTGAGCAAGGCTCTATTGCACACCGCGTCGAAGTCGCAAATCTCAATTTCATTCGGTTTGCGAAAAATGTCCAACGGGCAATCGAGTCCTTGGACCCTGACCATGTTAGTTTCATCTACCGCATCCACGACTTCCAGTCCAGACACCGAGATCCAGCCCGGCAGCCGATGAATTGTTAAGCCACCAAATTCGACACAGGTTTTTTCCAAAACTGCCGCCCACTCACTGGAACTGCTCATCGGCTCTAACCAGATGTCGCCGTCGTAAGTGGATCTGCTATGACCATGGGCAATCACGGCAAGGCCACCGAGCACTATGACCCTGTGATTGCGGGTCAACTGGCGGATGAAAGTGTCTGACGGAGTGCCCATGCTGCGATGCGTTCGTTTACTTTACAGGCGATGTACCAATCGTCCGAAACCGAGTTAGGATTTGCCAGCCATGGCTCGCTGTTGTCCATGATGTTGCCTTTGGGCGGGCGCGGGCCACGGGCAGCAGTGTATCTACGGCGGGCTATGCGCGCGGCGAAATCCTCCTGCAAGCGGCGGATGGGTGGATGATATTTAGTCAGGTTCACGATGTGGAAGATAACATGCAAAGCGGGATTGGAAAGTCTCAAGGCGGAGAGGCGAAATTTCAGGATTCCCCGCATCGGGAATCCGGCTACAACCAAGCGCATGGGGAAAGGTTACGAAGCGCATCAGTCGCGGTTGTTGCTGTTGCAGGGACTCGGCAAGGATCTGGCAAGGCGGGCGAAGTCCAAGTGCGAGCTGACGGGAGCGAGCGGCGTGCCGTTGCGGGCGTATGAGGTGCCGCCCGTGGGAAATGAGCCGGATTTCGAGCGGACTCTTTTAGTGAGCGAGGCATGTCATGAGATGCTCGAACGCCCACAGAAGCTGGCCGGGCGCGAGTGGCAATGCCTAGCAGAAGTGGTCTGGAGCGAGCTACCAGCCGTGCAGGTGGTGGCGTGGCGGATGCTCAATGAGCTGGCCAAGCGCGAAGACTGGGCACGGGAAGTGATCGAGGAAGTTTTTCTGGATGACGAGGTAGAAGCTTGGGCGAAGGCGGCGGAACTGTGAGAGAAATTCTGTGAAATGAACTCGCGGCACGGAATTTTTTACGCAACTCAGTCCCCTCCGGGTGGTTCTTCTTCCCATGTTCAGCACCCACGCCGCCACAACCCCTTTTTTTCTAAAAATGGAGGCTGACCGCACTCAGGAATCCAATGACGGACGCGACATCGACTTCGCGCTCATGGCCCGCATCGGCGAGGGCGACCATCAGGCATTCCGGGCACTCGTGGAGCGGCACCAACACGCGGTCATTGGCACGGTGGCGAAGATGCTAGGAAATGCTTCTGAGTCCGAAGACATCGCCCAGCAGGTTTTTCTACGCATCTGGAGAAACGCCAAACGCTACCGCCCGGATGCGAAATTCACGACCTATCTTTTCACGATCACGCGGAATCTCGTGTTCAACGAAACCCGCCGCAAGAGCCGCAAAAAAGAAGTTTCCTCGGACGAACGCGAGGAAACTTCCAATTTAACCATCGCGGCCAGTTCAGACCGCCAGCCGGACTCGGAGATCCTCCAAGCCGAGCTGCAACACGCGGTGGATCAAGCCATCGCCACCTTGCCAGAAGCCCAACGGATGGCGGTGATCCTGCGCCGCTACGAGCAGCTTTCGTACGAGGAAATCGGCGGGGCACTCAATCTATCCGTCTCTGCCGTGAAGAGCCTGCTGTTCCGGGCGCGGACGAATTTGCGTGAGGCATTGGCCGGGTATCTGGAGGACTGAAGTCACAACATTTGCATAAAAACAAAGTGACGTTTGCGGGTGGATGAATCGGAGCGAAAATTCAATTCCGCCTCCGAGTAGGGAGATTTCGCACTAAATCACCTCATTTCCCCTTCGACTTGGAGTCCTTGCGGGTGATTTTGATCACGCTTCTGGCACTTTCATCACCCCAGACGTCTGTGGCAAAGAGGGTGATGGTGTTTTTTCCCTTCTTCAGATTTTGGGTGAAATTCCATGCCGTATTGCCAGATGCGGTTTTTAAAGCACCGCTTCCAAGCTGGTATTGGACGCGGCTGATATCGTTCGGATCTGTGGCGATTCCTTTGATTTTCACGCTCTTTTTCTTGGTCTTTTTGGCGACTTGAGCAGTGACCGTGACCACTGGCTGGGAAATGACGGCTGGGAAACGAAGGATGCGATAGTTGCTACTATCCACCACCCACAGAGCACCTTGGTCGTCCACGAAGGGATTTCCATTTGGGTAGGACAAACTCTGTTCCGTGGTATCTGTGAGGTTTGACACAAAATCCGCTTGCCCGATGACGCCATCCGCTGCTGCACCGGATGATTTAATGGAAGCTTTGTCGAAGCGTAGCAAACGATTGTTATCTCGATCAGAAACCCAAAGTGTATCATCCTTCGCGATGGTTAATCCATATGGAGTGTACATCTGAGTGGCACTGAGTCCTTCTTCCTCCCCATCGAAGTCAGCTTGGCCAAAGACAGCACTGGCATTCGCGCCGTTTGCGAGACTTGCGGCGTTGTCGAAGCGCAGCACTCGATTTCCACGCGAGCAGGCGACAAAGAGTGAGCCAGTCGGTGAAACTGCGACACCGTCCACTCGCTGAAATCCATTGATGCCGGAACTTTGCGAACCCGTTACGAAATCCGGCTGACCCAGAACGCCATCCGCATCGGCTCCGTTGGCTTTGTTCGAAACATCGTCGAAGCGTAAAATACGGCATGAAGCGTCGTCAGCAACCCACAGCCGATCACTCGCATCCACCCACACGCCGGTCGGATTCACCATCCTTGAGGCACTCACCGCATATTGATCCGAGGTGAAATCGAGCTGACCATAGACTCGGTCGGCTGCGGAATGGCTTGCGATGTTGCTGGCATCGGAAAAGCGGAGCACGCGCCCATTACTTCTATCCGCGACCCAAAGCCGCCCGAGACGATCCACAAACACCGCAGACGGTCGGCTCATACTCTGGCTGCTGACCGAGGCAGAAACCGAGGTGGTGAAATCCGGCTGGCCCAGCACGGCTTCCGCAGCAGTTCCATTGGCCAGGCTCGCCGCGCTGGCATAGCGCAAGACGCGATTGTTTCTTTCATCGCAGACGAAGACTTTGCGAGTCGTGGGGTCAACAGCCACTGACTTCGGGCCATCAACTTGGGTAGCTGAAGTGCCCGGCTGTTGATGGGTGAAATCAGGCTGACCGAGCACGAGATCGGCACTGGCGTGGGTGGGGATGGTTCTTCCCAGCGCGGCACTCGTGAGAGCGGCGGCGATGAGACCGGTAATGATGGTGTTAGTTCTCATGTAGGTGATTTGGACAATCACCTTTTAAAGAAAGTTTCCTTCCCGAGAGTTTCTGGGAAAATGCAGCTCGCGGCGGATTTTTATTAACGCGAGAGCTGGATGGCCTCGCACACCGCCGGGAAAATCTGGCGTTTGCGGCTCACGACACCGGGCGCGTGGAACAGAGATTCGTCCAGCCGCTCGAAGGGAAGCCGAGCAAGGGCGGAGTCTTCGCCGACGGCCAAGATCATGCTGTGATGCAGCGCCACATCCGTGACGGCAAGGACGGCGAGGTTGTATTTCATCCGGCTGTGAAGTTCTTTCAGTGCCACTTCCAGCTCGGTGCGGCGGGCTGCGAAGCCGTGGAGATCGCGTTCTTCGACCTGGGAAATGCTGACTAACAAGCCTTGTTCGGTGAATTCCTTACGGTCTGCGTTGAGAATTTCATCGGGCGTTCCGTTCGCGATGAGCGAGCCGACGCCGAAAAATTCGTCCGTAAATTTTTTGGGATCCACACCCGCGACGCCACTCAGCCAAGTGAGCATTTCACGGTCGAGCAGCGTCGTCGTCGGCGATGTGAGGCACAGCGTGTCTGAGACGATTCCGGCGCAAAGACACAGCGCGACGCTGGGTGCGGGCATCAGGCCGCGATGGAAAAATTTCCTCCCGACGAGCGTGCAAGTCGAGCCAACGGGTTCGTTCAAGTAGCGGATCGGCTCACGCGAGACGAGGTCGCCCGCGAGACGGTGGTGGTCGATGACTTCGGTGATTTCCGCTTCCTCGACGCCGTTGACGGCTTGCGCGTATTCGTTGTGGTCCACCAGCGCGAGGCGGGTGCGCGGTGGATCGACGAGGTCGGACTTCGCGATGACCCCGATCATTTTTCCACCCGCGTGATCGACGACGGGGAAAAGATCCTGATCCACCGCTGCGAGGTGTTTGCGGAGTCGCGAAATCGGCTCGGAGGCATTCACCGTTAGGAAATCTTTTTCCATAACGTGACGCACGGTGCGCGAGCATCGGATCAAGGTGGAAGCACTGGCGGTGTCTTGATGGCAGCGCAGCACGACGACGCCCTTTTTCGCGGCGTAGGCGAGAATTTCTGCCGAGACGGTATTTTCACCCGTGACTAACAGTGCGCGCGCCCCGTTGTCGATGGCGGAGCGTTGGACGATGGGCCGGTCGCCACAGATGACGAGAAATTTACCGATGTTTCCGTCCTCGATGGCCTGCTTCAGACGGCGGTCCACGGTCGCTTGCGAAGACGCGCCGACGAGTAGGATCAAGTCTTCCTCGAACTCCGGCGAGGGCAGCATGGCACCGAGACTTTCCGCGCTAAGCGTGTCCGCGAGCTTGGCGAGTGAGACGTGGACGGTCCGCACACTGAGACCTTCTGTATCGGCGGGCAGCAGCAGTTTGAGCAAATGAAAGTAGCGTAAAATACCGCAGAGATTTCCCTCGTCATCCACGACTGGGACGCAGCGAATTTCCGCCGCGAGCATCCGGCGGTAAGCAGTTAGAAACGTATCTGCCACGCTGACCATGATGATTTTACGATGGCAGATCATGCCCGCCGTCACCCGCACGTCGGTGAGCAGCATCGGCGCATCCAGCGCGGCGCGTTCCAGAACCCACTTGGTACGTTGGGAAATTTCTCCGCAGCGGGCGGCGATGGCATTCGGTTCTTCGCCGACGGCGCGGAGTAGGGCGGCGTAACCGATGGCCGAGCAAATCGCATCGGTGTCCGGGTTTTTATGGCCAATAACGTAAAAAGCAGGCATAGCGCGGGGGTGATAGGAATGGGTTGAGTCGCGAGGTTAGGAAGAAAAAGCAGGACATCAAGTTTCTTCCCGAGGACCGCTGAGAGACTTGGGCGGAGGTTTTGATGAGTCAGTGGGATGAACCCGACCGAAGCGAACGGGTGATACAATGCGGATGAATGGCCATGGTACTTACAATGGATTCAAAGATTTTCTCCGATCTCGCGGCGGCTTTGATTTTTCAGGGAATCTTGCGATGTGGCTGGTTGACAAGGGCATGGGGGGTTGACCAATCTGCGAGCGTCGCAGCACGGCTAGACGCTTGGCTGCATTTAGAAAAAAACCACCTCCAAGGACTCAAAGCCCAGTGTTTTCAAACGAAGATTATCTCGCAGAATTGCTCGCCGAAGCCGGCATGGTGAGCGCAGAGGAAGTCTCCCTCGCGCGGGAGTCTCTTTCCGGGGGAGAAACCCTAGTGGAGCATTTATTAGCCCACACCGGTCTCTCTCAGGATCAAGTGGCCAAGACTCTAGCGGCGAATGCAGGCATCCCATTTATTCGTCTCGCAGACACCGCGTTTGATGCGGGGATCACCGAGGCGATCAATGAAGATGTCGCACGGCGTTACCGCGTGCTCCCCGTGCAGGACGAGGGTTTGTCGCTGACGGTGGCCATCGCGGACCCGCTGGATTTCGAGGCATTGGATAGCTTGCCGCACGTCATCGGGCGCGAGTTGAATTTGGTCTGCGTCAGCCAGCAGGATCTCCAGGATCACTTGCGGCAATTTTATCCATCGGCAGATGCAGTCGGTGCCGTGGCGGAAGGCTACTCGGTGACGGGTGGCGATGCGGAAGCGGGTGTCGCTGGCGACGATGCGCCGATCATCCGGCTGGTGATGCAGACGCTCACCGAGGCATTTCGACTGCGGGCGTCGGATATTCACATCGAGCCACTGGAGACCTCAGTGCGAGTACGCTACCGCCTCGACGGCAAGCTGGTGCATGTGGACACGCATCCTAAGAAACTTTTACCCGCCATCATCGCGCGTCTGAAGGTGATGAGCGGCTCCATGTCCATCGCGGAAAAACGACTCCCACAGGATGGCCGGATTCAGCTCAAGATGGGTGATAAAGAGGTGGATCTCCGGGTTTCCTCGGTGCCATCGAATCACGGCGAGTCCATCGTCATGCGGATTTTGGATAAAACCGCGTTGTTGTTAGGGCTGCCTGAGTTGGGGTTTTTCTCGGACGATCAGCGAGTCTTCGAGGGGCTTCTCGGCCTGCCAGACGGGATTTTACTCGTCACCGGCCCGACCGGATCGGGCAAAACGACCACGCTCTACGCCTGCCTCAACGTCATCAACAAACCGGATAAAAAGATCATCACCGTGGAAGACCCGGTCGAGTATGAGCTGCCCGGCATCAATCAGGTGATGGTGAAAACGGACATCGGCATGACCTTCGCCGCCGCCCTCCGCGCGATGCTCCGCCAAGCACCGAACATCATCATGATCGGGGAAATCCGGGATGCGGAGACGGCGAACATCGCCATCAACGCCTCGCTCACGGGTCACTTAGTTTTCTCCACACTCCACACGAATGACGCGCCATCCGCCGTCGCTCGTCTCGCGGACATCGGGGTGAAGCCATTCCTCATCGCGTCCGCAGTTCGCGCCGTCCTCGCCCAGCGGCTCGTGCGGAAACTTTGCCCGATTTGCAAAGGCCCAGCCGAGCTAACGGACAAAGAAATGCGAGCGCTCTCACTCGATCCCTCGCGGATGACGGAGGCGACGATCTTCGGCTCCGTAGGCTGTGAGAAATGCCGTGGAAATGGCTTCAAAGGCCGGATGGGGATCTTTGAAATTTTCCTCATCGACGACGAAGTTCGCGGCATGATTAACACTGGCCTAACCACCACGCAGCTCCGCCGCCGCGCCCGCGAGCTCGGGATGCGCACCCTCCGCGAGGACGGCATCCGCAAAGTCCTATCCGGCCTCACCTCCGGCAGTGAAGTGGTCCACGCCACCATGTCCGACTTCGATTGATCCGCCCCCATTTTTCCTCCTTTCTCAAAAACCTTTTTCCCGTCCCATGGACAACCAACAGCTCATCGAACTCTTCCAATCGCGCGGTCTCATCGACCAAGCACTGGCCCAAGACATCCTCGCCGAAGTCGGCCACAGCGGTAAGGAAATCGCGGAAATTCTCGCTGATTTCCAAGTCATCCAGCATCGCGATGATGTCTGGCCCGTCGTCGCCTCCGAGCTGGGGGCCAGCATGGTGGACTTGAAGGACTGGACGCCGCCGGAAGCTCTGTTAGCACTCGTTCCAGCGGGGACGGCACGACTCCACGGCGCGCTGCCGGTGAATTTCGACGAACACGGACTCTACGTTGCCCTCGTCGATCCCCTCAATCCGCAGACGCCCGAAGATCTTCGTTTCGCCCTAGGCCGGGAAATTCACGTCGTGGTCGCGCCAGACTACCTCGTCGAGGCGAAAATCAACGAATGCTACGGCGGCGAAGGCAAGGCGATGGAGGACATCCTCAGCCAGCTCGAACTCGGCGGCGACAGCCTCAATGCCAACGACCTCGAATCCGAGGCGAACTCCGCGCCCATCATCCGCTACGTGGACTTGGTGCTCTACCAGGCGATCAAGGAAAAGGCTTCCGACATCCATTTCGAGCCGTTTGAAAGAGATTTCAAAATCCGCTATCGAGTCGATGGTGCGCTTTATGAAATGGCACCGCCGCCCATCCATCTCGCATTGCCCATCATTTCGCGGGTGAAAGTCATGTCGAACATGAACATCGCCGAGCGCCGCATCCCGCAGGACGGTCGCATCGTCAAACAAGTCGGCGACAAGCAAGTGGACATGCGCGTTTCTTCGCTGCCCACTCACCACGGCGAGTCCATCGTGCTTCGGGTGCTCGACCGCTCATCGGTCAATCTCTCGCTCGAAAATCTCGGCCTCACCGAGCACATTTACAACTACATCACCGACACGATTGAGAAACCTAACGGCATTTTCATTGTCACCGGACCCACTGGTGCAGGCAAAACCACCACGCTCTACGCCGCACTGCGCCGCATCAACACCATTGATGCCAAGCTCCTTACCGCTGAAGACCCAGTCGAGTATGACATCGACGGCATTATTCAGATTCCCATCAACGAAGCCATCGGCCTCGACTTCCCACGCGTCCTCCGCGCCTTCCTGCGGCAAGACCCAGACCGCATCATGATCGGGGAAATGCGGGATAAAGAAACTGCCACCATCGGCATCCAAGCCGCGCTAACCGGCCACCTTGTTCTTTCCACGCTCCACACCAACGACGCGCCCGGTGCCGTCACCCGTCTCGTCGATATGGGCTGCGAGCCGTTCCTCGTTTCCGCGTCGTTAGAAGGCATTCTCGCCCAACGTCTCGTTCGGACTATTTGCAAAGAATGCAAATCGCCCTACGAGCCTAACGAGTCCATCCTTAACCAGCTCGGCGTCTCCGCCCACGAGTTAGGCGACAAACAATTCTTCACTGGTGCAGGCTGTGATGTTTGCGGCCAATCTGGCTACCGTGGCCGTCGCGGACTTTACGAACTCCTCAACGTCACCGATCCCATCCGCGAACTCATCACTTCGCGTGCGCCCTCCGTCGTGCTCAAACAGAAAGCCGTCGAGCTAGGGATGAACACCTTGCGCGAGGACGGACTGCGCAACATTTACATGGGCCTGACCACCATCGAAGAAGTTTTGAAATACACCTAACCTGCGGCGACTCACCTTTTCATTTTTTCAGACGCATCACTTCCATCCTTTACAGATTCTCACTCAAACACCAAAAACCCTCAATCCCATGGCTAATTTTCAATATACTGCCCTCGACGCGAAAGGTGAACAAACCACCGGTGCCGTGTCAGCCACCACCCAAGACGAAGCCATCAAACAGCTCCGTGCCAAGGGGCTCTATCCGACGGATATTTTTGAAGAAGGCAAAGGCAAGGCCGCAAAGGGAAAAAGTGCCGCGAAAGTCGCCACCAAGTCAAAAGCCAAGACCGTCGCCAAAGGCAAAACTGGTGGCAGTATCAAGCCGAAGAGCTTGATGATCTTCACCCGCCAGCTCGCCACCCTCATCGACTCCGGCCTGCCGCTCCTCCGCAGCCTCACCGTCCTCGAAAAACAAGAGCCAAATCCCACCCTCAAGGCCACCGTCAGCTCGCTGGCAGAAAACGTCCAAGGCGGCTCCACCTTCTCCGAGTCGCTCGCCCAGCACCCGAAAATTTTCAACAAGCTCTACGTGAACATGGTCAAAGCCGGCGAGCTCGGCGGTGTCTTGGAAATCGTCCTCAACCGTCTCGCCGAGTATCAGGAAAAAGCCCAGAAGCTGAAAAACAAGATCGTCTCCGCCATGGTCTATCCGGTGATCGTCATGTTCATCGCCGTCGCCATCCTAGTTTTCCTGATGATCTTCATCGTGCCCAAGTTCAAAGAAATGTTCACGGCCACTAACGAGGCTTTACCACTCATTTCCCAGATTGTCTTCGGCATGTCCGAGTTTTTCCTCGCTCGGCCGTTCTTCGTCCCGAACGTCGTCTTCGTCTTCATCATGTTCGGCATCGGCGTGGTTCTCTTCAATCTCTGGGGAAAAACCAGTGGTGGCCGAGTCGCCATCGACACGATGAAACTCAAGATGCCCATCCTCGGCGACATCCAGCGGAAGAGCGCGGTTTCCCGTTTCTCCCGGACCCTCGGCACCCTCGTTACCTCCGGCGTTCCCATCCTCCAAGCCCTCAATATCACCCGCGACACCGCTGGCAATGTGGTCATCTCCAGAGCCATCGAAAAAGTCCACGAGGCCGTTAAAGAAGGCGAAACCATCGTCACCCCGCTCCAAGCATCCGGCGTTTTCCCTAACATGGTCATCTCCATGGTGGACGTCGGTGAGGAAACCGGCCAGCTCCCCGAGATGCTCCTCAAAGTCGCTGACGTCTATGACGACGAAGTGGACAACGCCGTCACCGCCCTCACCTCCATCCTCGAGCCCATCATGATCGTAGTCCTCGCCCTCATCGTCGGCTCCGTCGTATTTGCATTGTTCCTACCATTGATTAAGATGATCTCGACGATGGGCAACCAGTGATCCTCACGGCCCCTTCGTCAACTCAGCAAAAATCCCAGGACCATGAAAACCAACCCACGCTCAGGAAAAGCCGCCTTCACGCTCATCGAGCTGATGGCCGTCATCACCATCATCGTCATCCTCGCAGGTCTCGTCGTCGGCGGCATGGGCTTCGTAAATGAGCGACAAGCCAAGGAAAAAGCGAGAGTGCAGATCGCTCTGCTGTCACAAGGGCTGGAAGACTACAAGCTCGATAATGGCACCTACCCTCCAACGACTAATAAATCGGCTCCCTTCACCAGCCCCAATGGCACCAACACATCGTCAATTTTGTTTAAAGCTCTTTACTTTGATTCTGACAATGATGGCACAGGTCCCGCGAGTGATGCCGACCAACGCATATACATTTCTCAGCTAGATCCAGCAACCAGTAAACAAGGTTGGACAACCACTACCCCTCCCGTATCCGCTACTACGATCATCACTGACCCTTGGGGAAATCAATACTGCTATCGAACAGAATTCCCTACCCCGCCTGCCTCCGGAACTATTACTCCTAATGCAGCGACTCAAAACCCTGGTTTCGACCTTTGGTCAATGGGGAAGAACGGGAAATCAAATGATACTCTCAGTAGCGTAGAAGCTCGCGACGACATCCGTCAGTGAGTTGACCTTTGCTTCCCCGTCCGCTCACCGCAAAATTCCAAGCATCGTGTGGATTAGCGAGCAGCCCTCAGCGTCTTAAATCCGGGTTCTCTCATTCCTGCAACTTGCAGACACGCATCGCAACGCCGGATGAGTGCCCTGTGACAAAAAGTAATGACCCCGTCACCGAGGCTGAATGTTCTCGACTCCAGTTCCGGCGGCGGGCTTCTTTCTTTCCAGCAACATGAGCGACGCACCCGAATCTTCCCCGGAAACCACGCCGAATCCACCTGCCAAAGCAGCACCCCGCGCCCGCAAGGCTGCCACTCCGCGCCCGAAAAAAGTGGCCAAAGCCGCAGCACCAGAAGTCGTGGAAACCGCCCCGCCTGCACCCGAGCCAGCTCCAGTCGCCAGCACCGAGTGGCCCGAGCCGGAAGCCGCATCCACTGGCGGAGTTCAAACCCAGAGCGAGTCCAGCAAACGGAAACGCCGCCGCCGCAAAGGCAAGGGCCAAGGCCAACATTCATCTCCGCCGAATACCGCTGGCCCGAGCAACGAAGAACCACCCGCTCACGCTCCAACCGAATCCAAACCCGTCGCCGAACCACGCGAACCTGCTCCACGGCCCAATCCCCAGCAGCAGCCACGCCCAAAGATTGATCCCGAGGTTCTCGCGAAGATGGCTTGGAAAATCTACCTCGCAGAAGTCAGCGAAGAAGGCGTAGCACTCATCGGCGACAACGATGCTAAAGACCTGTCCCGTCGCTGTTTCCGATTGGCGGAAATTTTCATCGAGGAGCAAGCCCGCAGGCGTTAGAACGGACCGCGAAATTCATTTCGCCGCCCGTCAATACACGTCCCGCTGATAGCGCTTATCCTTCTTCAGTTGGGAAATATAAGCCACCGCCTCCTCCGCTGTCAGCTTGCCGTGCTCCTCCGCCACCTGATGCAGCGCGAGATCCACGTCCTTCGCCATTCGTGAAGCATCGCCGCACACATAAAATGCAGCCCCGCCTTCGAGCCAGCTCCAGAGTTCCGCGCCGTTTTTCTGCATCAGATGCTGGACATAGAGTTTCTCCTGCTGGTCTCGCGACCACGCCACGTCGAACTTCGCAAGAGTTCCGTCCGCAAGGTAACTCTCGATTTCATCCTGATAGAGAAAATCGCTGGCTTGATGTGGGTTGCCAAAAAACAGCCAATTTCTTCCCGCCGCAGACCTTGCTTTGCGATCTTCCAGAAACGCCCGGAACGGCGCGATACCTGTCCCCGGTCCCACCATGATGAGGTCCGTGGCGTCATCGGTCGGCAAACGGAAGCCGCTATTCGAGTGAACGTAAACTCCCGGTGAAACTCCATCTCCAAGCCGATCTGCCAGGAAAGTAGAACAAATCCCGCCGCGTTGCCGCCCGTGCGTCTCGTAACGGACGATGCCCACGCACAAGTGGACCTCGCCGAGATGCGCGCGCGGGCTAGACGCGATCGAGTAGAGCCGCGGTTGGAGTTTCTTTAAAACGGAGACAAACTCTGCCGCATCGCTGAAATCCGCCGGGTGGTCGATGACGAGATCTACCAACTCACGGCCCCAGCAGAAATCCTCGTAGGCTTGCTTGCCATCCGTTGCCACCAACTCGCGAAGCTCGGATGAGTCACTTTTCGCCTGCCATTTCTGGAGCAAAGATTTACTCAGCACGCCGATGTCGTAATGCCGCAGCAGAGCTTCGTGCAGCGAGATTTCCCCGCCATCGGCTGCGACTACCGCTCCCGCCGGGAAGGGTAAATGAGCGATGATCTCATCGACGACGTTCGCAGGATTCAGCGGATAGACGCCGAGCGCGTCACCGACTTCGTAAGTGAGATCTGAGCCTTCGAGAGAAAATGCGACGTGATGAGTCTGCTTTGCACCGGGTCCGTTGAGGTTGCGGTTATCGATCACTCGTGCGGGAAACGGATTACTTTTCGAGTATTGAGGATCGGCGGGTGCCTGCTCGTCACTCGTAGCGAGAGCTTGAGTCAGGAAATCATTGAGCCAACTGCGCTGCTTGGCACTGAAGGGAGCGTCGGCGGGAATTTGAATCGGAAAAGTCATTGCGCGGAGATGCTTTTACAAAAGCAAGATTCGCGCCTGACTGCCGCAAATTCCCCTCATCTCGCGTATGAGCGATTTCTGCCGACTACGATTTCCAGTTCAGCGCGCCTTTTTTCAGCGCATAAACGTAGGCGAAAACCAACACGCCCGCGAAGCCAGCCATGCTCACTAACGCAGTCGGTCCTTGGACTGCGAGATCACGAAATTGCACCGCCCACGGATACATGAAGACCACCTCGATGTCGAAAATGACGAACAACATCGCCACCAGATAGAATTTCACCGAAAACCGAGGCGCACCATCGCCGATCGGTAACATCCCGCACTCGTAAGCCGAATCCTTCGTCGCATTGCGCTTCGCCGAGCGGCCAAACACAATGCTCAAAGACAGTGTCGTGACAGCAAACCCCATCGCGATGATAACCTGAAGCAGAACGGGAAGATAATCTTGGGGCATAATTTCAAGTGGCTGACGGCAGCGTCTTAGGCGTCCAGCTTTGAAATGGGTAGAAAAAAAACCCGCGCCCTCTCGAGGACGCGGGTTTTGTTAAAATCACACTCGAATCAAGCGTCGTCTTGGGCGGCGGCATCTTGTGCTGCTGCGTAGGCACTGGATGCTTCGTGGACGCGGGCAGTGCCCTTGTATTCTTTGCCGAGCTTTTCGACAAGGCCACGAGTCACGAGATTTTGAAGTTTCTCGTAAGCACGCAGGCGAAGCATTTCCTCACCACCACTCACGGCATTGCGAACTTTGAGATTGGCGAAAACGCGCTCAAAGAGATCGTTGAAGCCGAAAACCTTCTTTTCGGCTAATACAACACAGAGTTCATCTGTGACATGGTCAGGAAGGCGACGTGAGAATCGGGTACGTTTCGTGGTAATTGCCATAACGACGCCAAGCTACACCCTTTCGTGACGAAAGCGACTCAAAAGTCCGATAATTAAATCACCACAACCGAAAATATACGCAAGTATTTATTTTAAACATTTTCGACAGATTGTTTCTTAAATTTTTAGAACAGAATGCCAGCTTGACAGGCGAAGGGATTTATCGACTCTCCGCGTCCCGCCGCGTCGGTAACGTGGCTGGCCAATACTCCCATGAAAAAGGATCTTCATCCGAAATACAATCCGGTCGTCTTCGTTGACATGACCACCGGCAAGCGTTTCATCAGCTGCTCGACCAAGACTTCCGAGAAAAAGGAAGTCATCGACGGCGTGGAACACAGTCTGATCTCAATCGGCATCACCTCTGACTCGCATCCGTTCTTCACCGGACTCGCGCAGTTTGTGGACACCGAAGGCCGCATCGACAAATTCCAGAAACGCTTTGGTGCCGTCCGCCGCGTCGGCAAGCCGAAACTCGACTGATTCCGTCTGTTTCAAATTTTTCACAAACGCCCGTCTGCTTCCGGCAGCCGGGCGTTTTTGTTTAGACTCACCAATCAGGAAATGCTTGTCGCCCTCTAGGAAAGGACACAATTTTCTGGAGCCAGATACTTCAACGACTCCCCGATGAGAACTCAGCTTACTAACATGTTCACTCGCCCATCATTGCATCTCCTCACCGCCCTCGCCATGGCCGCCAGTCAGCAGATTTCTCATGGCCAGCCCGACGCTGGAAATCCAGTCATCACCACCGAAACCAAAAAAGGCGACGACGGAAAAGATGTTCTCTACATGTTCATCGACGGCGTGAAAGTCCATGAAGCGGACACCACCAAACAGCCACTGCCGCCTGTCGTCACCCCCGGCGAGCCTGCGGGATTCTTTGCGGCACCGTCAGATGCGGTGGTTCTTTTCGACGGCAGCGAAAAAGCCCTCACTGAAAACTGGACCGACACCAAGGGCGAGCCGAGTGGCTGGAAAGTTGTCAGCGGCGCACTCGAGTCCGTCAAAAAGGCAGGCTACATCCAGACGCGGCAAAAATTTGGCTCCTGCCAACTCCATGTCGAGTGGGCGTCACCTAGCAAACCAGAGGGCGAAGGCCAAGGGCGCGGCAATAGCGGGATCTTCCTGATGGGCGCTTACGAGATCCAAGTGTTAGACAGCTTTGAAAACGTGACCTACGCCGACGGCCAAGCAGGTGCGCTCTATGGCCGCAAAAAACCACTCGCGAATGCCTGCCGCAAGCCGGGCGAATGGCAGAGTTACGACATCATCTTCCACCGCCCGCTTTTCGATGAAAGCGGCAAAGTCACCCGCAAGGCGACCTTCACCGTACTGCACAACGGGGTGTTAGTTCAGGATCACACCGTGCTCAGTGGCGGCACGGGCTGGATGGGCCCTCACGCAGCGACCGAATACAAAGCCCACGAAGACAAACTGCCCCTCGCCCTGCAAGACCACGGCAATCCCGTGCGCTTCCGCAACATTTGGATTCGCGAGTTGAAGGACTAAAAAATCCGAAATGTTAGCGAAACGCATCATTCCCTGTCTCGACGTGACCAATGGCCGCGTCGTGAAAGGCGTCAATTTCGTCGATCTCATCGACGCCGGCGATCCGGTCGAATGCGCCATTGCCTACAATCTCCAACAGGCTGACGAGCTCGTATTTCTCGACATCACCGCCTCATCGGACAAGCGCAACACGATGGTCGATGTCGTCCGTCGCACGGCGGAAAAATGTTTCATCCCACTCACTGTCGGCGGTGGCATCCGCTCAGTGGAGAACATGCGCGAGATGCTGTTAGCCGGTGCTGACAAGGTAGGCATCAACACCTCCGCCGTCACTCGCCCCGGACTGGTGGACGAGGGCGCAAAGGCTTTCGGCAGCCAGTGCATCGTCGTCGCCATCGACGCGAAACGCGAAAGTCCGGGAAAATGGGGCGTCTATACTCACGGCGGTCGCACACCCGTCGGACTCGATGCGGTGGAGTGGGCGAAAGAAGTTTGGCGACGCGGTGCTGGGGAAATTCTTCTCACCAGCATGGACTCAGACGGCACCCAAGCTGGCTACGACATCGAGCTAACGGCCGCCGTTTCCTCCGCCGTCGGCATTCCCGTCATCGCCAGCGGTGGCGCAGGAAATCTCGATCACATGGTGGACGTGCTAGAAGCGGGAAAAGCAGATGCTGTTCTAGCAGCGAGTATTTTCCACTTCGGAATGCACACCGTAGCCGAGGCGAAATGCCACTTCGCCAAACGTGGCGTGCCTGTCAGACCGATGATGTGACGTGCTAATGTGATTTTTCAAAAAAGGCAGTTCCTCCATCGGACCACGAAATTCATTTCGCCCTCGAGTCCATTTCTTAAAAAACTTTGCGCCTTTGCGTCTTTGCGCGAGTCATTCTTCTCTCTCCGCTACGATCCAGACGCAGTGTGAAACTGAAGAGTTTCTCGCGCAAAGCCGCAGGGACGCAGAGAAAGATCGAGGTGGTTTCACGAAATTCATTTCGCCCGAAAGCACCTCACCTTATCGCGCGAAATGAATTTCGCGGTCCGTTGCGTCGCGCTGTTTGCATCATTTTCACGAAGGCGAGAAGCATTTGCACATTTCCTGATCTGGCGGTAAATCCCCTGCCATGTGGGAATTCCTTTTGGCTAGCAGTGTAGCGCAGGGCGTCGGAGTCGGAGTGGCGTGGTTCATCACGGGGAGTTTGCTCATTTCTGGGGCAGTGGGCTGTGTGTTTCCGCTGCTGCCGGGGCATTTGATTTTGCTGATCGCGGCGATTGCTCACCGTGTGATGCTGGGGGCAGAGTCGGGGCTGCAGTGGTGGTCGTTCGTGGTGTTGCTGCTGCTGATGGGAATTTCTCAGGCGTTCGAGATGTTGAGCGGCGCGGTGGGATCGCGGTGGTTTGGCGGCTCGCGCTGGGGAGTGGTGGGCGCGCTAGTGGGGACGATGGTGGGGATATTTTTTCTACCAATCGGGTTATTGTTAGGACCGCTGATCGGCGCATTCGTGTGCGAGATCGTGTTTGCGCGGAAATCGGCCAAACCCGCCGTGGTTTCTGGCGTCGGCTCGGTGGTCGGCGTGGTGGCGGGGATGGGATTTAAAATCGTGATCGGCTTGATGATGATCGCGTGGTTTTTTCTCGATGTGTTCTTGATTGGGAAATGAGCGTGGGAATTTGGGATAAACCGCCGCGACCTAATTTTCTTAGCCGCAAAAAGGCGAAAAAAGGGCGAAAAAATCGGGTTCGTTTCCTTTTTGCGTATCTTCGTCCTTTTTGCGGCTAAAAATCTGTGCCTGGTTTTGATGCTCCAGTGATTTCCATAAAATGCAGGCCGTTTTTGATTCGACAATAGAAAGCAGCGAGCCAGCTTCGGCGTGCCGCTCCCCGGACGGTCGCAGTTTCCGCGCAAGCGGGGAGTGAGGAAAGTCCGGACACCACAGGGCAACGTGCCTCATGAAAGTGAGGGACGGGAACCGCGAGGAACCCGGACAGAAAGTGCAGCAGAAAGATACCGCCGATGAGCCGCAAGGCCACAGGTAAGGGTGAAATGGTGGAGTAAGAGCCCACCGCGAATCCGGGTAACCGGACGGCATGGCAAACCTCGCGTGGTGCAAGACAGAACAGGAGAAGGGCGGCCCGCCCGTTACAAACTCCGGGTAATAGTCGCACTCCGCGCAAGCGGGGCGCTCCGCCCTCGGGCGGGGTGAGAGAAATGACCGTCCAACCTCGCAAGAGGGGGACAAAATCCGGCTTACAGGGGAGCGGCA